>NZ_CAXUDY010000009.1:0-86998 GCF_964250025.1 Alistipes sp. DJF_B185 | reverse complement strand
TTCTAAATCATTACCTCATAAAAAAGCAATGCCGTAACTCATTCAGTTACAGCATTGCTTTGTAAATCCCCGGAAACTCGTAACGGTCTCCGGTTTTTTTTGTTGTCGGGAGCCGTCTTCGGCTGTTACCGCCTGCCGGTCCCGTGACCGGGAGGGGCGGCTCACGGCATCCACTCCAGCACGCCGGTGACGGGGTTTGCGGCGCGCCATGCCTCAAATTCGGCGTAGGTGCGGACTCCGTCGCGCAGCACGGCCTGATAGTATTCGATACCCATGATTTTCTCGGTCTCCGGAGTTTCGTATTTGAGCCGGAGGATGGTTTCGCGCGTTTGGTCGGTCAGCACGGCGGCGATCCGGTCGGCAACCCGTTCGAAATAGCCGTCGTAGGCCGAGCCTTTCGGCATGTGGATCATGTCGATCTGCCAAAGCTGGTCGTCGGCGTCGGCATACCATGCGTGCCATTCGAGGCACTCCTCGCTCGTGTCGAGCAGGTTGCCGTATTCGATGCGGCGGATGCGGCTGTTTTCGGCCAGCCGGGCCATGGCGGCGAAGCTGTCCGCTACGCGCAGGGGCGATGAGTAGATGTGGAAGTCGATGTCGCGGTGCGTTATCAGCAGTCCCGTGCGGAGCGAGCCGACCAAATGCGGTTCGGCGCCCACGGAACGCCAGATGCTTTCGATGCCGCTGTCGCGGATGACCTCTTGGGCGCGCTGCTGGTTCGCGGCGGCGAGGGTGCTGAGTTTGTCCATTGTGCGATGCTATGAAGGGTTAAAAGGGCTTGCCGGAGCGAATTCGTTCCGGCAGGCTTGCGGTTTGTCGGGGTGTTATTTGCCTAGCAGGATGCGGGCCTGCGCGACTGCAGCGTCGGTTATCCGGCTGCCGGAGAGCATTTTGGCGATCTCGGTGATGCGTTCTTCGGCCGTCAGACGCCGGATGCCGGTGCGTCCGTCCTGCTTGTAGACCACGAAGTGGGCCGAGCCTTTCGAGGCGACCTGCGGCAGGTGGGTGATGTCCACGACCTGCATCGTCGCCGAGAGCGACTCGATGATCTCTCCCATGGCGTCGGCGATGCGGCCCGAAACGCCCGTGTCTATTTCGTCGAAGATGACCGTCGGCAGCTGCATGCACCGGGCCAGCAGGGCTTTGAGGGCCAGCATGACGCGGGAAAGCTCGCCGCCCGAAGCGATCCGCTCGACGGGCTGGGGCGTTGCGCTGCGGTTGGCCGTGAAGAGGAAAACCACATTGTCGCGGCCCGTGCGGCCCAGTTCGGCGAGCGGCGTCAGCGCCACTTCGAACACCGTGTCGGGCATGCCCAGTTGCGTCAGCGTGGCAAGGATCTGTTTCGCGAAGCCTGCGGCGGCTTTTTCGCGGGCTTTGTGCAGGCGGTCGGCCAATGCGGCCGCTTTCTGCTCGGTTTCGTGCAGCGCTTTTTCGGTCGCGGCGATCTCCTCGTCGCCGTGGACGATGGCCGCCAGCCGGGCGGCGTAACCGTCGCGTGCGGCGATCAGTTCGGCTTCGGAGGCGACGCGGTGCTTCTGCTGGAGCGCATAGAGGGTGTCGAGACGCGCCGAGAGCTTCGCCAGCCGTTCGGGGTCGGCGTCGATCCGTTCGCAGTCGGCGGCCGCGGCGTTGTCGATGTCTTTCAGCTCTTCGAGCACCGAGTGTATGCGCTCGGCGTACTCCCCGGCGGCGGGGTAGTGTTCGCGGATGCGTACGAGGTCGTTTTCCGAGTTTTTGAGCAGGGTGAGAATCCCCGTTTCGTCGGCGTCGAATGCGTTGCGGAGCGTGGTGAGGACTTCGCCGATGCGGTCGGCGTTTTCCAGTACGGCAAGTTCCGCTTCGGTCGCGGCCTGCTCGCCTTCGCGGAGGTTGGCGGCGGTCAGCTCTTCGCACTGGAAACGCAGCCACTCCTCGTCGCGGCGGCCGTCGGCGGCCGCTTCGCGCAGGGCTGCGAGTTGGCGCCGCAGTTCGGAAAGCCGGGCGTACTGCGCCGTGTATTGCGCGAGCAGCCCGCCGTTTCCGGCCACGGTGTCGAGCGCCGAGGTGCGGAACTCCTCCGAGGAGAGAATCAGGTTCTGGTGCTGGGAGTGTATGTCGATCAGGCGGGTGCCGAATTCGCGCAGCTGCGCGAGCTGGACCGGAATGTCGTTGATGAAGGCGCGGCTCTTGCCGGCCGGGGTTATCATGCGCGTAACGTGCGTTTCGGGAGCATAGTCGAGGTCGTTCTCGTCGAAGAACGACTCCATACCGCGGCCCGAAAGGTCGAAAGTCCCTTCGACCACGCAGTTGCGCGCCGCGTCTTTCATGGCCGAGCCGTCGTTCTTGGCTCCGAGCAGCAGGCCCAAAGCACCGAGCAGGATGGATTTGCCGGCTCCCGTCTCACCCGTGATGATGTTCAGGTGCGGGTCCAGCTCCATTTCGAGCTTTTCGATAAGCGCGTAATTCTCAACCGACAGACGACGTAACATGGCGGCCTATTTTAACAGTGATTCGATTTTATCGGCGATGCGTTCCGCGACTTCGGACTTCGGCATCAGGGGGAGTTCCTCCCGGCCGCTGCGGTCGATGAAGGTGACTTTGTTGGTGTCGCCGCGGAATCCGGCCCCGGCGTCGCGCAGCGAGTTGAGGACGATGAAGTCGAAGTTTTTCTTGGCGAGCTTGGCTTCGGCGTTGGCCTGTTCGTCGTGGGTTTCGAGCGCGAAGCCCACCAGCAGGCGGCTGCCTTTGCGTGCGCCCAGTTCGGCGGCGATGTCGCGCGTACGGCGCAGGGTGATGCACATTTCGCCGCCGCATTTTTTGATTTTCGTCTCCGAAACGGTGTCGGGCGTGTAGTCCGCGACGGCCGCGCACATGACGGCTCCGTCGGCTCGGTCGAAAGCCGCGGTGGCGGCGTCGTACATTTCGGCGGCAGAAAGTACGTCCGTGCGCTGCACTCCGGCGGGCGTCGGCAGGGCCGTGCGGCCGCTGACGAGCGTCACGTCGGCGCCGCGGGCGGCCAGTGCGCCCGCAATGGCGTAGCCCATCTTGCCCGACGAGTGGTTCGAGATAAACCGCACGGGGTCGATGGCTTCGATCGTGGCGCCTGCCGTTACGACGAAGCGTCTACCTTGCAGGCTCTTTTTTTTTTCGGGATTTTCTCCGCCGAGCAGTTGGCCGACGAAAGCGGCGATGTCGGCGGGTTCGGCCATGCGGCCCTTGCCCGTCAGTCCGCTGGCCAGCTCGCCTTCGGCGGGCTGGACGATCCGCACGCCCCGTTCGGCCAGACGGCGCAGGTTCTCCTGCGTCGCGGGATGGGCGTACATGTCGAGGTCCATGGCCGGCGACACGACGACCGGGCAGCGGGCCGAGAGATAGGTCGTCAGCAGCAGGTTGTCGGCGATGCCGCAGGCCATTTTGGCCAGCGTATTGGCCGTGGCGGGGGCTATCAGGTAACAGTCGGCCCACTCGCCGAGCGAGACGTGCGAATTCCACGCTCCGTTTTCCGGGTCGAAGAATTCCACGAGAATCGGGTTTTTCGAGAGGGTGGCCATCGTCAGGGGCGTGATGAACTGCTTGGCCAGCGGCGTCATGACGACGCGCACTTCGGCGCCCGCGCACTTCAATAAACGACAGAGCACAGCCGCCTTGTAGGCCGCTATGCTTCCCGTAATGCCCAGCAGTATGCGCCGTCCCGCGAGTCCTTCGACCGTGCGGCCGGCGCCGGGGCTTTGTATGTCGTGTCCCTGCGAGTCCATGCCGGCGGGGCGTTACGCCTCCTTGACCTCTTTGTTCTCCTTGAAGAAAAGCTCGTCGTCGAGGAACTCCTCGGTGGCGATGATCGCGGGCTTGGGAAGACGCTCGTAATAGCGCGAAATCTCGATCTGCTCGCGGTTCTCAAAGGTCTCCTCCATGGTGTCCGTGGGCGATGAGAAGTCGGCGAGCTTGCGGTTCAGCTCGGTCTTCAGCTCGGTTGCGATCTGGTTGGCGCGGCGGGCGATGATATTTATCGACTCGTAGACATTGCCGGTCTCCCGGTCCAGATCGACCAGTTTACGCGTAATGGTGTTGTTGGGAATGTTCTTCTTGATTTCCATTGCTATATGTTGTTGTCTTCTTGCTTGTTGCGGTCCAGATAATCGCGGGCGTGCTGGGCCATGCGGTCCACCTCCTTGATATGTTTCGATTCGGGGAACTCCTCTTTGAACGAGAGGTACGAGTCGAGCATCGCCAGATAGCGGTCGGTCTGCTTCTCGGCGACCGAGTTGCTGGCGAAGCGGTAGCTGGCGTCCACGATCAGGTACATGATCTCCTCGCGGTGCGAACTTTCGGGGTATTGCTTGAGCGCGTTCTTGAGCGATACGATGGCCGACTTGTAGCGGCCTATCTTATAATAAGTGTATGCGTTGAGGTAGGCCTTGTCGTGCAGGCGCTGCGTCAGCTCGGTGTTGATGGTCTTGAAATTCTCGATCTGCTCGCTGTGCGGATAACGCGACATGAATTCGTTGATGGCGATCAGCGCCTGTCCGGTCATCGTCTGGTCGCGCGAAGGGCCGGGCGAAAGATAGTAGAAGCAGAGTGCGTACATGCCTTCGGCGTCCTCGATGAAGGCGCTGCGGCCGAACTTGCGGCGGAAATCGTCGAGAAGCGTCGCCGCCGTGTCGTAATCGCGGTTCTTGTATTTGCAGCGGGCGTTGAAGAACGAAATGCTGTCTTCGCGGGGCGTGCCGGAGTAGTAGTGCTGGACGCCTTCGAAGAGCGTCGAGGCCCGCGACCACTTCTCCTTCTGGTAGTACTCCAGCGCCTTGCTGTAAATCAGGTCGGGTTGTCCGCTTTTGAGCAGGGCGTTGATTCCTGCGCATCCGCTAAATGCGGTGATCAGGATCACTCCGCACACGGCGTATAAAAAAGTCTGCTTCATCGATAAATCTTTTGCGGCGCTTTATCGCGCAAAGTTACGCATAAATTAACGATTTGCAAAATTATTTATTGTGCAAAAAAAGAGTGCGTCTCCGCACCCTTGTTTTTTGTTCAGAAGAAGAACCCGACCAACCTCCGTAAACGAGGTTGCGCGGGACCCTGACCCGCTGCGACACGCCGTCGGAGACGAAGGTGTTCCAGACGTGCGAACGGGCGTAACCGGACAGGCGGAAGTCGAAAAAGAATTTGCGGATGTTGAATCCCACGCCGCCCATGATGCCGACGTCGTCGTTGAAATTCACCTTCAGCAGTTTCGGGGCGCTGTCCCGCTCGGAGTCGGCCACGCGGAACTGGGCGCCGCCGAAGAGCCGCAGGGGCCCGAACTGGAGACCCAGCAGCAGCGGGATTTCGAACCGCTCCGAACGCAGCGAGACGCTGCGGGCGCGGGAGCCTTCGGCGCGGATCGAGTAATTGACGAATGCGAAATTAAGCTCCGACTGCAGGTGCAGGCGGCGGGTGAGGTTGAACCGCAGGACGAAGCCCGCCTGATAGCCCGCCTTGGCGGGACCGGGCCGGAATCGGTTTTCTCCGATTTCCACGCGGGAAAAAGGTGTGGCTGGTGGTGGTGACGCCGCCGCGGACGCCGACCTGAAAGCGGCGCTGGGCCGAAGCCGCGCCGGTGAGCAGCAGCGCGCAGAGCAGGAGCGGGAAGAGATGTTTCATGCCGAAATTAGCTGGTTTTAAGGTTGCTGCGGAGGTTACATCAGGGGTGACACGAGCCGCAGCACATCGCCCAGCGTGCGCCGCCATGCCGCCGGCCGCCATTCGCCCCGCACGATCCGCCGGCACGAGGCCAGATCGCCGTCGAAGGTGGCGGACAGCTCCCGGACGACCTGCCGGTCGCGGATGAAGGCCGTGACTTCGAGGTTGTCCAGCAGACTGCGGTAATCCATGTTCGCGGTGCCGACCGAGGCCGTGTCGTCGTCCACGATCAGCAGTTTGGCATGCAGGAAGCCGTTGGCGTAGCGGTAGAGTTCGATCCCCGCGTCGAGCAGGTCTCCGACGTAGGAGTCCGATATCAGGTCCGTGAACGGCGAGTCGCTGCACGTCGGGATCATCACCTGCACCCTCACGCCGCTCCGGGCCGCCAGCCGCAGCGCGTCGAGCAGCATCGCGGGCGGCAGGAAGTAGGGCGAGGATATGCGCACCCTGCGCTGCGCCCGGACGATGGCCGCGGCGAACGCCTCGGCGATGGTCAGCCGCGAGGAACCCTCTTCGGCCCATGCGAGCTGGATCGGCAGCCGCTGCCGGATGTCGTGCGGCGCGATATGGCGGCGGATGTCGAGACTCTCGCCGCGTACGCGCGCCCAGTCGGCGATGAAGAGCTTCTGCAGGTCGGCGACGGCGTCGCCCTCGACGCGAAGGTGCTCGTCGCGCCACTTGCCCATGTAATCTCCGTCGAGGTAGTATTTCGCAATGTTTATGCCACCCAAGTAGGCGACCTTTCCGTCCGTAACGACTATTTTGCGGTGGTTGCGGCGGGTGACGCGCGTGGTGAACCACGGGAAACGCACCGGTTCGAAAGCCGCCGTCTCGACGCCCGCCTCGTGCATGCGGCGCAGCATCGTGCGGCTGAGCCGCCACGAGCCGACGGCGTCGTAGATGACGCGCACTTCGAGTCCCGCACGGGCTTTGCGTATCAGGATTTCGGCGATGGTGCGTCCGATGCGGTCGTCGCGGATGATGTAGTACTCCATGTGGATCGACCGCACGGCCCGCTGGAGCGAGGCGATCAGCGCCGTGAAGGCGTTGTTGCCGTTGTGGAGCAGTTCGACGCTGTTGTGGCGGGTGATGCGTGTGCCGCAGCCCCGTGCGATGATCTGTCCGAGACGGTCGCCGCGGTATGCGCGGCGTTCCGCCGCCGGGAGGTGCGGCCGGTAACCAGCCAGTACGTAGAGCAGCGTGCCGGCTACGGGGAGCAGCAGGATCAGCGCCAGCCACGCCGCAGCCGACGCGGGCAGACGTTTCTGTCGGGTGACGAGCGGAACGGCTCCGAGCGTCCATGCGATGTGAATTGCAAGCAGCAGATACATAACCCGTGCGTGAGGGCATACTCCGTGCCATGCAGGTTGAAAAAAGATTTGGAAATTCGGAATATACTTCCTATCTTTGCTGTATAATGAAAATCAGGGTTCTGGCCTTCACCGGTCAGGATTCTTATTTTTTTACGATGTTTAATTCGAAACTCCTCCTCTGCGGAGGGGGATTCAGGAAGGTTTTAGATGCGGGGCGGGCGTTTTCGGATGCCTAAAGTGAGTTCGACGGGTTCCGGCATTTGAAATCTTTCGCGGTGTTATGAAACTGAATACGTCGGACTCGTATAAAATTATGGCAAAAGAGATTATCTATCTGACAGCGGAGGGGTACAAGAAACTCAGGGACGAGCTCGACCACATGCGTTCCGTCGAGCGTCCTGCAATTTCGGCGGCGATCGCCGAAGCGCGCGACAAGGGCGACCTTTCGGAGAACGCAGAGTACGACGCTGCCCGCGAGGCGCAGGGTATGCTGGAGATGCGTATAGCCAAGCTGGAGGATTCGCTTGCCAACGCACGGGTGATCGACGAGTCGAAAATCGACAAGAGCAAGGTGCAGATTCTGAGCAAAGTGACGCTGCTGAATCACAACACCAAGAAGGAGATGGTCTACACCATCGTCGCCGAGCACGAAGCCAACCTGCGCGAGGGCAAGCTGGCCATCGGCACGCCGATCGCCAAAGCGCTGCTGGGCCACAAGAAGGGCGACCGGGTCGACGTGGAGGTTCCCGCCGGAACGATTCACTTCGAGATCCTCGACATCAGCATTTAGGCGCCCGTTCCCGCAGGGCAGCGGCGCCGCATCGTCCGCTCCCGGCCGGGTGCAGGACACGACATACATCCCCGTTTGTGGGTATTTTTGCAGGACCGTTTTGTGCGGTCCTTTTTTTGTGCTACTTTTGGCAGCAGAAAGATGATACGCAAAGCACCCAAACGGATATACGCCGCTCTGCTGCTGCTGATTCTGGTCGCAGCGTACGCAGGACACAAGGTCCACATCTACAAGGAGGACCCTGCGCATTTCGCCGCGCTCTGCGGCGATCTGATGCCCGACAACGGCGCGCATCAGATCGTGGTGGAACGCTGTATCGTCGACGACTTCTATTTCTTCCCCTATCTCGACGCAGTACAGCCCGCGCACTCGTTCTATTGCGGGATGCTGGGCGTTCTGATGCCCGAAGCCACGCAGTGCAGACGCTGCATGCCGGTTCCGGGCGTTTCGCTGCGCGCGCCTCCCGCGGCGTAACCCGCAATCCCCTTCCCATCCTGTTTTTTGCCGGGCCGTGCGGTCCGGCGGGTTACGTATGTCATTCAAACAATCCGATAAGCAATGAAAAAATATCTGTTGCCGGCACTCTTCATGTGTCTGTATGCCGGTGCGTCGGCCGCGGAGACGCCGAAGAGGAGCACCGACGCCAATCTTTTCGGCCACGTCGTGGACCGTGAAACCCATGAACACCTTCCCTATGCGACCGTCGCCGTGACGGGCACGGCATTCGGCACCACGACCGACGCGTCGGGACACTATTTTCTGAAAAACCTGCCCGAAGGCGAGCTGACGCTCGAAGTCCGTGCGCTGGGGTACGCCGTGCTGGAGAAAAAGGTGACGCTCGAACGGGGACAGACCCTCGAACTGAATTTCGAGGTGATGCAGAGCGGCATTTCGATGGACGAAGTGGTCGTCTCGGCCAGCCGCTCGGCCACGCTGCGGCGCGAAGCGCCTGCGCTGGTGAGCGTGCTGGACGCCGCGCTGTTCGAGAAAACGAACGCTTCGTGTCTGGCGCAGGGGCTTTCGTTCCAGCCCGGCGTGCGGGTCGAGGACGACTGCCAGAACTGCGGCTTCGCGCAGGTGCGCATCAACGGACTCGACGGCCATTATTCGCAGATTCTCGTCGATTCGCATCCGGTCTTTTCGGCCCTGACGGGCGTCTACGGACTGGAGCAGATTCCGGCCAACATGATCGAGCGGGTCGAGGTGCTGCGCGGCGGCGGTTCGGCGCTGTACGGCTCGTCGGCCATCGGCGGCACGATCAACGTCATCACCAAGGAACCTTCGCGCAATTCGGCGCAATTGGCGCATACGCTGACCTCGCTCGGCGGCAGCAACTCCTACGACAACAACACGATGCTCAATGCGTCGCTCGTGACCGAGAGCGGCCGTGCGGGGCTTTGCGTCTTCGCTCAGAACCGCCACCGTTCGGGGTACGACCACGACGGCGACGGATTTACCGAGCTGCCCCTGATCAACAGCCGGTCGGCCGGCATGCGGTCGTTCTTCCGCACGGGCGCCTATTCGCGCATCACGGCGCAGTACCACCACATCGACGAATACCGCCGCGGCGGCGACCTGCTGGACCTGCCGCCCCACGAGGCGATGGTGGCCGAGCAGACCGACCACTCGATCGACGGCGGAAGCCTTTCGTTCGACATCTCGTCGGCCGACCGCCGCAACCGTTTCAACGCCTATGCGTCGTTCCAGAATACGGCCCGCAAGAGCTACTACGGCAGCAAGCAGGACCCCGACGCATACGGTACGACGCACGACCTTACGGTCGCGGCGGGCGTACAGTACGTCCATGCGTTCCGGAAACTGCTTTTCATGCCCGCCGAACTGACGCTCGGCAGCGAATACAGCTACGACGACCTGAACGACCGTTCGATCGGCTACGACATCAACACCGCCCAGACGGTGCATATCGTGGGCGGCTACCTGCAGAACGAATGGAAAACGAAGAGATGGTCGCTGCTGATCGGCGGACGTTTCGACAAGCATAATCTGGTGGACCACGTGATTTTCAGTCCCCGCGCAAATATTCGTTTCAACCCTTCGGAGGCGGTGAACCTGCGCGTGAGCTATGCGGGCGGCTATCGGGCGCCGCAGGCCTTCGACGAGGACATGCATATCGCCGTGGTGGGCGGCAAGCGGGTCCGCATCCGGCTCGCCGACGACCTCAAGGAGGAGCGTTCGCACAGCGTGAGCCTTTCGGCCGACCTTTATCACAACTTCGGCAGGGTGCAGACCAACCTGCTGGTCGAGGGGTTCTATACGATTCTCGACGACGTCTTCGCACTGCGCGATCTGGAAGATACGGACGACGGAGGCAAGATCAAGGAGCGTTACAACGGTTCGGGCGCCGCCGTGCGCGGCTTCAACGTCGAGGGGCGGGCGATTTTCACCCGCTGGTTCGAACTGCAGGCGGGCGTAACCCTCCAGCAGAGCCGCTATAAGGAGCCTGAACAGTGGAGCGAGGACGCCGACGTGCCGCCCGTGCGCCGCATGTTCCGCACCCCCGACGCCTACGGCTACTTTACGGCGTCGTTCAAGCCGGTCCGGAACTTCACGGCCGACCTGACGGGAACCTGCACCGGCTCGATGCTCGTGCAGCACATGGCCGGATCGGGCGTCGCGCAGGATGCGGCCGTCTCGACGCCGTCGTTCTTCGATATGAACGTCCGCCTGTCGTACGACCTGCGTATCTACAAGGAGATAACCTTGCAGCTTTACGGGGGCGTGCAGAACCTCTTCAATGCCTACCAGAAGGATTTCGACAAGGGCGCCGACCGCGATTCGGGCTATATCTACGGTCCGTCGCTGCCCCGCAGCTGGTTCGTCGGCGCGAAGTTCAGTTTCTGAGTCCGCGCTGCTGCGACCGGCATAAAAGGCTGCCCTTTCGGGGGCAGCCTTTTGCGTGTGGCGGCGGTCTCTGCGGGCCGTTTCGGATGCGTGTGGCGGCGGTTTTTGCGGACTGTTTCGGATACGTGTCGCGGCCCGGAATCCTGTGCCGGGTTTTGCGGGGGATCGGTTGTGACGCCTGCGCAAAGTCGCCGGAATGTCCGGCCGGGTGCGGAGAATTTCATCCGGGAAACAAAAAGCCGCCCCGGATTCCGGGGCGGCCTTGCCGTATATCTTGGCGCGGAACTAGATCGCCTTGATCTCGTGGAGCACGTTGTTGGTCTTGCGGACCGCGTCGGCCGAAGCTGCGAACTTCTCGGCCTCTTCCTTCGAAAGGTCGATCTTCACGATCTTCTCGATGCCCTTGCGGCCGATGATCGCGGGAACGCCGATGCAGATGTCCGACTGGCCGTATTCGCCTTCGAGCAGGCATGAGCAGGGAATCATCTTTTTCTGGTCGTTGAGGATCGCCTCCACCATCATTGCCGAAGCGGCTCCCGGAGCGTACCATGCCGACGTGCCGATGAGCTTGGTCAGCGTGGCGCCGCCCACCATCGTGTTGGCTACGGCCTCTTCGAGCTTCTTCTTCGATGCGAACTGCGATACGGGAACGCCGTTTACGGTAGCCTTCGAGACGAGCGGAATCATCGTCGTGTCGCCGTGGCCGCCGATGACCATGCCGTCAACGTTGTTGATGTTGGCGCCGGTGGCTTTGGCCAGATAGCACTTGAAGCGCGACGAGTCGAGCGCGCCGCCCATGCCGATGATGCGGTTCTTCGGAAGTCCCGAAGCCTTGAGCGCCAGATAGGTCAGCGTGTCCATCGGGTTGGCGACGACGATGATGATGGCGCGCGGCGAGTACTTGACCACGTTTTCGATTACGCCCTTCATGATGTTGGCGTTGGTGCCGATCAGCTCTTCGCGGGTCATGCCCGGCTTGCGGGGAATGCCCGAAGTGATGACGACGACGTCCGAATTGGCGGTCTGCTTGTAATCGTTGGTGACGCCTACGAGTTTGGTGTCGAAGTCCATCAGCGTCGAGCACTGGTACATGTCCAGCATCTTGCCTTCAGAAAGACCCTCCTTGATGTCGATCAGGACTACTTCGCTTGCGACCTCGCGGCAAGCCATTACATTCGCGCAGGTTGCGCCTACGGCACCTGCACCTACTACTGTAACTTTTGACATAACTGTTGATATTTAAGTTTGTTGTGCGTTTCTTTCCGGCGGGGCGTCGTTCGCGGCCGGCCCTGTCATGGAGCAAACCCCTCTCGGAAGAGGGGCTTGGAACGGGGCGGGGATCAGCCGATCAGCTTTTCGTAATCCGCGGCGCTCAGCAGCGCGTCGTATTCCGCGGGATCGGACATTTTGACCTTGACGATCCAGCCTTCGCCGTAAGCGTCCTTGTTGACGATTGCGGGGTCGGCGTCTACCGCGTCGTTGAATTCGACGATTTCACCGCCGACGGGCAGGAAAGCGTCGCTGACGGTCTTCACGGCTTCGATCGAGCCGAACACCTCGCCTGCGGCGAGCGTCTCGCCGACGGTCGGCACGTCTACGAAAACGATGTCGCCGAGCTGGCTCTGCGCGAAGTCGGTAATGCCGATAACGGCCGTGTCGCCCTCGATACGGCACCACTCATGGTCGTTCGAGTATTTCAGATTTGCAGGTACGTTCATAATTCGGTTATCGTTTTAAATTTGGAATGTGCTTTTTCTGATGCAAATATAACTGTTATTTCCGTAACAGCAAGGGGATTCTGTATTTTTTAATGCGATTTTGCGCCGCGGATCGTTGCCGATTTGCGGAATGGCTTGCGCAAAATATTTGTATGTATTATTTTTGCGGCAAAATCAAGCTTGCGTTACAGGTATGACAGGGGTAGAGACGTCCGAATCCCGGAGATTCGCGATCATAGGCGTTGCCGGGTACATAGCTCCGAGACATTTGAACGCCATGCGGTCGCTTGGGTGCGATCTGGTGGCGGCGCACGATGTATTCGACAGCGTGGGGATGATCGACGGGTATTTCCCCCGCGCCTATTTCACCACCGATCCGGATGATTTCAGAAAGCGCATGGTCGCCGACCGTGCGGAATTTCTGACGGTCTGCACCCCGAATTACCTCCATTGCACCCATACCGTAACAGGCTTGGAGGCGGGGCTCGATGTGATTTGTGAAAAGCCGCTGGCACTGACTCCGGACGAGTTGTCGAGGATGGAGACCTGCAGCCGGGCCGCGGGCAGGCGCGTATTCCCCATATTGCAGCTGCGCCTTCATCCGGAAATAGAGCGGCTGAAACGGATGGTCGACTGCGCCCCCCCCCGACAATTTATGATGTAGACCTTACCTACATTACTCCCAGAGGAAGCTGGTATGCCGCTTCGTGGAAAGGCGACCCGTGCAAGAGCGGCGGCGTGACGGCCAATATCGGCATCCATTTTATCGACATGCTGCACTGGATATTCGGGCCGGCCGAGAAGGTGGTGCTGCACCATTCGTCGCCGGAGTGTTCGGCCGGCTTTTTGCAGTTGAAGGGTGCCCGCGTCAGGTATTTTCTGAGCGTCAACGCCGCCCATCGCCCTTCGCCGAACGATAATCCCATGTCTCCGTACAGACATCTCGTTATCAACGGCGAGGAGTTCGACTTTACGAACGGGTTTACGGACCTCCACACGTTGAGCTACGAGCGGATACTTGCCGGCCGGGGTTTTGCGGTCGAAGATACGGCGTGTGCCGTCCATACGCTCGATATGCTGCGAAAGAGTGCGGCGGTCGGCCTGACGGGCGACTATCATCCGCTGCTGCGGAATTTGCAGGGGTGATGCGAAAAAAGAACGGGAGCGATGAAAATGGTGGATCTACATAGGCAGTATCTCGGCATCCGCGATGAGGTGGACCGCGCCATCGGCGATGTCATGGCTGAGACCGCCTTCATCAAGGGTCCTGCGGTCGGGCTGTTCGAAGAGGAGCTGGCCCGGCGGCTCGAAGTGCGGCACTGCATCGCCTGCGGCAACGGTACGGACGCGCTTCTGCTCTCACTGCTGGCCGTGGGGCTGCAGCGGGGCGACGAAGTCATCGTCCCGGCCTTTGCATTCGCGGCCGTGGCCGAAACGGTGCTGCTGCTGGGCGGCGTTCCGGTCTTCGCCGACGTCGATCCCCGCACTTTCAACATCGACCCGGCGAGCGTCGCCCGGCTGGTGTCGGAGCGTACCCGTGTCGTCATCCCCGTCCATCTGTTCGGGCAGCCGTGCGATATGGCTGCGCTCACGGCCGTTGCGAAGGAGCACGGCCTGAGGGTGATCGAGGACAACGCCCAGTCGCTGGGAGCCGTATGCCGCATGTCCGACGGCGCGAGCCGCTATGCGGGTACGATCGGGGAGATCGGGTGCACGTCGTTCTTTCCCTCCAAGGTGCTGGGCTGTTACGGCGACGGCGGCGCGGCGTTCACCGACGACGACGGGCTGGCGGCCCGCATCCGGGCGCTGGGCAGTCACGGTTGGTTCCCCAAATACGACAGCCGGCTGGTCGGAATGAATTCGCGGCTCGACACGCTGCAGGCCGCCGTACTGCGGGTCAAGCTGCCGCACCTCGACACATGGATCGCCGCCCGCCGGAGCGTGGCAGCGCGCTACACGGAGCGTTTGGGCGGTCTGACGCCGGTTGTGACCCCGGTCGAGACGCCCTACGCCACCCACGTCTACCACCAGTACACCGTCAAGGTGCCTCCGGCCTGCCGCGACGGACTTCGGGCCGCACTCGCCAAGGAGGGCATACCCTCCATGGTCTATTATCCCGGAACCCTGTACGAACAGCCCGCATACCGCGACGCCTGCATCTGCGATCCCGCGATGCGCCATGCCGCAGCGCTGCCGGCGGCGGTGCTGTCGCTTCCGATGGACAGCGAACTGACCGACGCCGAGGTGGAGCGTGTGGCGGATGCCGTATGCCGCTATTTTGCCGATAACGAAAGCAGATACCATGAGTGAAACGTTCATCCACCCCTCTTCGTTCGTGGACGACGGGGCGGTCATAGGGCCGGGTTGCAGGATCTGGCATTTCTCGCATATAATGGCCGGGGACGTGCTGGGACCGGCGTGCAATATCGGACAGAATGTCATGGTCGCCGCGGACGTGATACTGTGGGCCGTCAGGTAAAGGTGCAGAACAACGTGTCGATCTATTAGGGCGTGATTTGCGAGGATTATGTTTTTCTGGGCCCTTCGTGCGTATTCACCAACGTCAAGAATCCCCGAAGCGAGATCTCGCGCAGGGATCAGTATAAAACCACCCGCGTGCGCCGGGGCGCCACCGTCGGGGCCAATGCCACCGTCGTATGCGGGGTCGAGATCGGCCGGTACGCCTTCGTGGGCGCGGGGCGGTCGTTACGCATTCGGTCCCCGATCATGCCCTCGTTGAGGGGGTGCCCGCACGCATGGTCGGATGGATGAGCCGCTTGGGGCACAGGCTGGAATTCGACGAAGCCGGCAGGGCCGTGTGCCCGGAGTCGGGACGCAGTTATCGCAAGGTCAATGAATGTGCCTATGAAGAAGATGATATATGATCGGCTGACCGGTCGGGAAACGTCGCTGGCCGTGATCGGGCTGGGATATGTAGGCGTGCCCGTAGCGCTGAGGTTTGCCCGGTGTTTCGATGTGGTGGGGTACGATATGGATGCCCGCCGTATCGAAAAACTGCGTGAAAAGTACGGCGCCGGCTGCGGGAGCATCCGTTTCACCTCTTTGGAAGAGGAGTTGTCGCGGGCCGCATTTTATATCGTCACGGTGCTCACCCCGGTCAATGAGCGCAAGAATCCCGATCTGACCTGTCTTGTCGAGGCCACGCGCACCGTAGCGCGCTATCTGAAGCGGGGCGATTATGTCGTGTATGAATCCACGGTCTACCCCGGATGCACCGAGGAGGTGTGCGTGCCGCTGCTCGAAAAAGGCTCTGGGCTGAAACTCGGTGCGGATTTCAAGGTGGGCTACTCGCCCGAACGCATCAATCCCAACGATTCGGAGCATACCTTCTCGAACACCGCCAAAATCGTGTCGGCGAACGACGGGCAGGCGCTGGACGAGGTCGCGCGCGTATACGCCGAAGTCGTGTCGGCCGATCTCTGCCGGGCGTCGGGCATCCGGGTGGCCGAGGCGGCCAAAATGGCGGAGAACGTGCAGCGCAGTGTCAACATCGCCCTGATGAACGAATTGCAGCGGCTGTTCTCGCGCATGGGAATAGATATGGGCGAGGTCATCGATATGGCTTCGTCCAAATGGAATTTCGTAAAGTACAGACCGGGACTGGTCGGCGGCCATTGCATTCCGGTCGATCCGCTCTATCTTGTATCGGCCGCTTCAAAGCTGGGGGTCGAGATGCCCGTCACGAGTTCGGGCTGCGCCGTGAACGACGGCATGGCGGCGTACGTGGTGCGGTCGCTGCTTGCGGCCATGGAGAACGACAGACGCGGCGCAAGGGCTTTGCTGATGGGGATTACCTATAAGGAAAACATCGACGACATACGCAACTCCCGGATCGCCGAGATGGTCGGACTGCTGGAGCGTGAGGGGATGAGTGTGGATGTGACCGATCCCCATGCCGATCCCGATAAGGTTTATGCCATGTACGGAATTCGGCCGGTGCCGGCCCTCCGGCCGCCTTACGACCTGATTGTCGTGGCCGTGGCGCACGACGACTATCGCGGACTCGACGACGCTTATTTCCGCTCCATCTCCCGCGGGGCGGCCTTGTTGGGCGACATTCGCGGACTCTATAAGGGCCGGATCAAATCGCTCGGATACTGGAGCCTGTAAAACGGGCCGCCGGGCCATCCGGTACGAGGCATGAAACAGCACTCCACCCCTCAGATCGGAAATGCAGGCAGGAGCCGCACGCTGCAGGCCTTGTGGCTGGCGCTGGCCAATCTGTTGTCGCTGAGCGTGACGCTGGTCATGCAGGCGGTGCTCTGCCGTTACATGACCACGTCGGAGTACGGTACTTACAGTCAGGTGCTGTACGTCTATAACACCCTGCTGGCCGTCTTTTCGCTGGGACTTCCCAAAGCGTACTCCTATTACCTCGCCCGCGTGTCGCCGGAGGAGGGGAGGGATGTCGTACGCAAACTGAACGGGCTGTTTCTGCTTCTTGCGTCCGTTTTTTTCGTGCATTTTGCTTTGGCAGGCCGCCGCCATAGCCGGAGTGCTCGGCAATCCGCTGCTGGCCGAGCCGTTGAGGCTGTTTGCCGCGGCGCCCATGCTGCTGATGCCGGTCTTGGGGGGGGGAGAATATTCTGGTCGTCTACGGCAAGGCGCACCTCGTGGCCGGCTATGTGCTGATAAGCCGTGCCTTCATGATTGCATGCGTCGTGCTTCCGGTCGTGGTTTTCGATGCGGGGGTGTCGGGAGCGATCGCCGGTTTCGTCCTCGCGTCGCTGGTCACATGCGTTGCCGGGCAGAAGTTGTCGTCCGTGCCGTTCCGCAATGTATCTCCGGTGAAGAGCCGGCTGACGGTCCGGGAGCTGCTCCGGTTTTCGATGCCGGTGTTTGCTTCGAGTATGTACGGATTCGTGATCGGTTCGGCGAGCCAGTTCTTCGTAAGCCGCTATTTGGGCGTCGAGGATTTCGCCCTGTTCGCCAACGGATACCGCGAACTTCCGCTGGCCGGAATGATTATCGGTGCCGCGGCCGGTGTGCTGCTGCCGGAATTTTCGAGGATGTCGGTGGAAGGGGCTGACGGCGGGCAGTTTGTCCGGTTGTGGCAGGCGGCTGTCCTCAAGTCCTCGGCGATCATTTATCCGTTGTCCGTATTCTGCTGCGTTTTCGCTCCTGAGATCATCTGCCTGCTGTATGGGGAGGGGTATCGGGAAGCGGCCGGCCTGTTCCGGATCGTCACCCTCGTCAATCTGGCGCGTATCATGCCCTACGCCCCCGTCCTGTTTGCACTGGGGCGGGGAAAAGCCTTTGCCCGTGCGCACCTTGTCACCGCTCTGCTCATCGTCGGTCTCGAACTCTGGTGCGTCATGGTGTTTCCGTCCCTTTGGGCTATTGCGGCCATTGCCACGGGCTGTACGTTTTTCTGTCTGTTCCTGCTGATGACGACCACCGCCCGCGTGCTGGGCACTTCGCTTGCGGGGCTGATGCCGTGGAGGATGCTGACGATCGTGCTGCTCGTATCGGCCGCGGCCTGCACGGCGGCCAGGCTGGCTGTCTTGCTGACCGGGATGACGCATCATCTTGTCGTCGTTTCGGTGGGCTTCGCCGTCTATCTGTCGTTGTACCTGCCGTTTGCGCAGCGGGCCGGAATCCGCTATATGGAGTTGTTCGGACCGGTGCTCGCGAAATTGCGGCCGAACCGGACGTAAGGGCTTCGCGGCTTCCCGTTTTCGGCCGCCGTCTCGCGTTTTCGACTGCCGGAGCGGAGCGCCGGATTTCGGTTAGGGGCGGAGATTCCGATGCCGGGCCGGCCCGGCATCGGCGTCAGTGCTGTTTCAGGGCTTCCTGCCCTGCCAGATATTCGAGCAGCCGGCCGACCTGATTCTTCCGGCTGTACTGCCGTATCTTGTCCCAGTCGCGGGGCAGCACCTCCTTGTTCTTCCAGATGGAATAGCAGCGCAGGATCATCCGCTTGACCTGCTCGTTGTCCGTTTCGTCCGCGGTGAAACCCGCGCGTGTCTCCTCCAGCAGGTCGGCGATGACGTCGTCGGGATCGCAGATGGCGAGGATCGGTTTGTTGGTGGCGAGGTAGTCGAACAGCTTGCCCGTGTAGACGCCTTTCCGTCCTTTGGGATGCACGACGACCAGCGTGTCGGTCTCCAGCGATTTCCTGATGGCTTCGTCGTGATCGACCTGCCGGATCTGGAATACGTTCTGCCTGATGTTTTCGGGAACGGCCAGCGGCGAGGTGTTTCCTATGATGAGGATGCGGCTGTCGGAGGGAAGCGCTCCCTCGGCAACCAGTTCGGAGAAGGCTCCGAACCATTTGTCCGGAGTGATCGAATTGTAAAAATGGCCGATGAACGCCATGGTGTAGACGGGCTGAAAAGAGACGTCGTGCACCTCTTCGTAATCGTACCCGTTCGTTATCTCGATAACCTTGTCGATCCCTCCGCCGATTTGTTTGAAATCTTCGACAAGGGGTGCGGATACCGACAGGATCAGGTCCGCATCCTTGAGTATTCTGCGCTCGTAGAAGAGGAGCCGCCGGCTGTTTATCGGCAGGAGCCAAGGCCACTTCGACATCTCGTCGCGCATGTCGGCGATCCAGTAAAACGGCATTTTTCTGTGCAGCCTGTATGCGATCCGGTGCGAAGAGAGATGACCGTATGAACTTAATACGACATCGAACTGCCGGCTTTTTGCGAGTTTTCGCGCCTTCTTGCAGGCTTTGAACTGCCATATCCGTTTGTAATCGAGGAACAGCCGGAACTGCAGGGCCGACAATATGCGTCTGAAAGCCCATTTCTTTCTGCGCTGCAGGAGGGATTCCTGTTTCGACGAGGGTATCACCGGGTCTTTTACGTAGTGGACCTCGCAGCCGTTCCACATCGCCGTTTCATCGCGGTCTCCTTCGGTTATGACGGTCACCGAATGTCCCGCCTCCCGGAAATACCGGGCGAAGGCGTTGAGCCTGAATGCGGCGATGCGGTTGTGGGGATAGAAGTGATTGCAAACGATTAGTATATTCATCTTCAATTAAAAACATATTCCGTCGGCGGAGCGGAAATTCATTTCTTTGCGGGGCCGGCGTTCCCTTGTTTCCCGGCGATCACGAATTCGATTTCGCGGAACAGGTATTCGTGCCGCGTGCCGTCGGCATGGCGCAGGATCAGTTCGCCGGAGGGAAGCACGCCTTCGATCGCGGCCTGAAACAGCGTGCCGTCGGGCAGCCGGTAGGGGTGCTGTTCGCCCAGCCGGTACATCCGTTCGCGGTAGGCGTGCTGGAGGGTCTCCTTTTCGCCCCGTTCGAGTTGGGCGTAACGCCGCAGGCAGCGGACCAGAAAGGTTTCGAGCAGCCGGCTGCGGTTGAACTTGCGGCCCCCTGCCTGCGCGAGGGAGACGGGGTTGGGCAGCGCGGGGTCGAACGCCGTCTGGTTGACGTTGATGCCGATGCCGGCGATCGTGCGGGAGAGGGAGGCTCCCGCATGGTTGTGTTCGATCAGGATGCCGACCAGTTTCCTGTCTCCGACGTAGATGTCGTTGGTCCACTTGATGCGGGTGTCGATGCCGTAGGCGGCGAAGGTGTCCGTGAGGGCCAGCGTCACGGCTTCGGAGAGCAGGAACTGCTCCCCGACGGGAAGGAACCGGGGTTCGAGCACCATCGAGAAGGTGAGGTTTTCACCTTCGGGGCTGGTCCACGTATGTCCCCGCTGGCCGCGTCCGGCGGTCTGCCGTTCGGCCCAGACGATGTCGCCGTGGCGGTATTTCGCGTCGCGGGCTTCGTCGTTGGTCGAGGTGGTTTCGTCGATACGGTAGATCATGAATTATTCATTTTGTCGTGGGTGGGATTTTCGGGAGGGTGACGCGATCAGATGGACACGCCGAAGTCGCGCAGGGCGTCGTTCAGCGAGGTTTTCTTGTCGGTCGACTCCTTGCGCTGGCCGATGATCAGGGCGCAGGTGATGCTGTATTCGCCCGCCGGGAACTGCTTGCGGTAGCTGCCGGGAACGACCACCGAGCGCGGCGGAACGTAGCCTTTGTAGGTGACGGGCTCCGGTCCGGTGACGTCGATGATGTGGGTCGAACCCGTGATGACGGTGTTCGAGCCGAGCACCGCCTCGCGGCAGACGTGCGCGCCTTCGACCACGATCGAACGCGAACCGATGAAGCAGTTGTCCTCGATGATTACGGGTGCGGCCTGTACGGGTTCCAGCACTCCGCCGATGCCCACGCCGCCCGAAAGGTGGACGTGTCTGCCGATCTGCGCGCAGGAGCCGACCGTGGCCCACGTGTCGACCATCGTGCCCGTGTCCACGTAGGCGCCGATATTGACGTACGAGGGCATGAGGATCGCTCCGGGAGCGATGTAGGCGCCGTAACGCGCTACGGCGTGGGGCACGGCGCGCACGCCCAGCTGTTCGTAGCCGTGCTTAAGCTCCATCTTGTCGTACCACTCCAGCTCGCCCGCTTCCATTTTGCGCATGGGCTGGATCGGGAAATAGAGGATGATGGCCTTCTTGACCCATTCGTTCACCTGCCACTGGCTTTTCTCCGGATCTACGGGCTGCGCCGTGCGCAGCTCCCCCTTGTCCACCAGTTCGACGGTTTGCCGCACGGCCTGCCGCACGGACTCCTCCCTGAGCAGCTCGCGGTTTTCCCAAGCCTGCCCGATTATCTCTTTCAGTTCGCTGTACATAATTTTCCGAGTGTTTTTGCAAGCCAAAGTTACGCAAAAACTTCGATCCGCAGGCCGAACTATCTTATTTTTTCCTAACTTTGCCCCGATATATACCCAAACCGTATAGTTATGATGAGATTACCGCGCATGGCGGCGGCCCTCGCGGGCGCCGCGGCGATACTGACAGGCTGCAACGACATGAAACAGATAAAACACATGCCCTATCCCCGGACGGAGCGCACCGACGTGACCGATAATTACTTCGGGACGGAGGTGCCCGATCCTTACCGCTGGCTCGAAGACGACAACTCCGAGGCGACGGCGGCGTGGGTGAAGGCCCAGAACGTCGTGACGCAGGATTACCTGTCGCAGATTCCGTTCCGCGGCGCGATCCGCGAACGGCTGACCGAATTGTGGAACTATCCCAAAGAGGGCATTCCGGCCAAACACGGCGACGCATGGTATTATTTCTACAACGACGGACTGCGGAACCAGTCGGTGCTCTACCGCACCGCGCAGCCGGGCGGGGAGGGCGAAGTGTTCATCGACCCCAATACGCTTTCGGAAGACGGTACGGTGGCCCTTTCGGGCGTGACCTTCTCCAAGGACGGCAAATACTGCGCCTACTCGGTCGCCGCATCGGGTTCGGACTGGGTCGAAATCCGTGTGATGAACACCGCCGACCGTACGCTGACTTCGGACCGGATCAACTGGGTGAAGTTTTCGGGAGCCGAGTGGGCGCCCGATTCCAAAGGATTCTATTACAGTGCGTACGACGCTCCTCAGAAGGGCGTTTTCTCGTCGCAGAACCAGTTTCAGAAGGTCTACTACCACCGCCTCGGCACGCCGCAGTCGGCCGACAGGCTGGTCTATGCCGACGCGGAGCATCCGTTGCGTTATTTCAGCCCGTGGCCCAGCAAGGACGGGCAGTGGCTCTTCATCGTGGCTTCGGAGGGTACGTCGGGTACGGAAGTGCTCTATAAAAAGGTCTCCGAACCGAAATTCCGCACCTTGCTGCCGGGCTTCGACGCCGACTATGCGCCCGTCGAGTGCCGGGACGGCCAGCTCTATTACGTGACCAACCGCGACGCGTCGAACTACGCGCTGATGAAGGTGGACCTGAACGACCCGTCGAAGGTTTCGACCGTGATTCCCGAAAGCGGCGGGAAGCTGCTGGAGGGCGTCGGCTCGGCCGGAGGGTATCTTTTTGCTACCTACCTCGAACATGCGCAGAGCAAGGTCTGCCAGTACGGTTTCGACGGAAAACTCGTACGCGAGATCGAACTTCCGGCCATCGGCACGGTGAGCGGTTTCGACGGCGAGAAGGACGATACGGAGCTTTACTATTCGCTGACCAACTACATCGCGCCCGCCACGATCTACAAATACGACATCGCCGGCGGCGCATCGACGCTCTATAAAGCCCCCGCGGTGAATTTCGATCCCTCGCTGTTCACGACCGAACAGGTGTTCTACACCTCGAAGGACGGCACGAAGGTTCCGATGTTCATCACCCGCCGCAAGGATATGAAACTCGACGGCGGGAATCCTTGCTACCTCTATGCCTACGGCGGTTTCCAGATCAACCAGACGCCCACGTTCAGACCCTCGGCCATGATGTTCGTCGAGCAGGGCGGCATCTACTGCGTGGCCAACCTGCGCGGCGGTTCGGAGTACGGCGAAGCGTGGCACAAGGCGGGCATGCTCGAAAACAAGCAGAACGTTTTCGACGACTTCATCGCCGCGGCCGAGTACCTGATCGCCGAAAAATACACTTCGTCGGACAAACTCGCCATTGCGGGCGGTTCGAACGGCGGCCTGCTGGTCGGCGCCTGCGAGGTGCAGCGTCCCGACCTCTATGCCGTCTGCCTGCCCGCCGTGGGCGTGATGGACATGCTCCGCTACCACAAATTCACGATCGGCTGGGGCTGGGCCGTGGAGTACGGATCGAGCGAAAACGGGGAGCAGTTCGACTACATTTATAAATATTCGCCGCTGCACAACATCCGCGAGGGTGTGAAATACCCCGCGACGCTCGTGACGACGGCCGACCACGACGACCGCGTCGTGCCGGCGCACTCGTTCAAGTTCGCCGCCCAGATGCAGCACTGTCAGGCCGGCGATGCGCCGGTGCTGATCCGCATCGAGTCGAATGCGGGCCACGGGGCCGGCAAACCCACCTCCAAACGTATCGCCGAGGAGGCGGACACCTATTCGTTCCTGTTCCAGAATATCGGAGTGCCTTACAAAGAGGTGAAAAAACAGAAATGATCCGGGCGGAAGCCCTGTCGCGCCGCGGCAAACGCCTCCTGCGTGAGGCGTTGGGGGGGCGGTCGTTCGACGCGGCGTTCCGCCGCGGGAGTCCGGCGGCCGGTCGCCTTCGGACGGTAAAGAAGGTAGGTTAGGTTAAAAAGAGAGATAACATGAAGGTTTACAAATTTGGCGGTGCGTCGGTGCGTAATGCCGACGGAGTGCGCAACCTGCGCAAGATTATCGACGACGAGCAGAATCTCTTCATCATCGTTTCGGCCATGGGCAAGACGACCAACGCGCTCGAAAAGGTGTTCGAAGGACTTCAGAAGGGCGACAAACAGCTCTCCATGGAGCATGTCGCCGCGCTGAGGGAGTACCATGCGGGCATCATCGACGATTTGTGGCGCGGCCATAAACAGCTCGAACGGGTCGATGCGCTCTTCGACGAGCTGGAGCGCGTGGCCGTGGAAACGGTTTACAAACCCTCCGACGCCGAGTTGTGGTACGATACGATCGTGGCCTTCGGCGAGCTGGTCTCGACGACGATTATCTCGGAGTATCTCAACTATGCCGGAGTGTCGAACCGCTGGATCGACATGCGCCGCTGTTTCCTCACCGAGCAGCGTCACAAGGACGCCGGGGTCGATATCGAAGCTTCGGCTCCGCTGCTGAAGGGCGCGCTGGCCGAGTGCGTCGAGAATATCTTTGTCGGACAGGGCTTTATCGGCGGTGCGCCCGACGGTACGACCACCACGCTGGGGCGCGAAGGCTCGGACTACTCGGCGGCCGTGGTGGCCAATATCCTCGACGCCGAGTCGATGGCCGTGTGGAAGGACGTGGACGGCGTGCTGAACGCCGATCCGAAGATTTTCCCCGACGCCGTGCAGATCGCCGAACTGAACTACCTCGATACGATCGAGCTGGCCTACAGCGGCGCGCAGATCATCCATCCCAAGACGATCAAACCGCTGCAGAACAAGAATATTCCGCTTTACGTGCGGCCTTTCGGCGACAAGCGCAAACCGGGTACCGTGATTCGCGGCATGTCGGCGCCGGTGGAGGTGCCGATCCTGATTCTCAAGAAGGATCAGGTGCTGCTGACGATCCGTTCGCGCGACTTCTCGTTCGTGCTGGAGGAGAAGTTCGCCACGATCTTCTCGTTGCTGGAGCGTTTCCGCATCAAGACCAATCTGATCCACAACTCGGCCGTGAACCTGAGCCTGTGCGTCAATAACTCGTGGCACATCGACGAGGCGATCGAGGCGCTGCGCGAAGCGGGCTGCGACGTGATGAAGGCCGAGAATATGGAGCTGCTGACCGTGCGCGGCTATACCGACGAGTTGTGGCGCAAGTACGCCCGCGGCCCGCAGGTCTTCGTGCGGCAGGCCACGCAGTCCACCGTGCGCGTGGTTCGCAAGAAGTAGTGGCGGACGGTCGCTGTCCGGGGCGCTTCCGCCCCGTCGGTTCTCCGGCACTCCGGTTCTCCGGCACTCCGGTTCTCCGGCACTCCGGCTCTCCGGAGCTTCGGGCGGAATCCGGCGGTGGAGTTTTCGCCCGCGGTCCCGAAATTACGATACGAGAGCGGCCTTCATTGCGAAGGCCGCTCTCGTATCGTTTGCTCTCCTATCCCTGCCGCATGTTGCGCAGGATGGTCCATGTCGAGTCGTCGCGGATTTCGCCGCTGCGCTTCATGTTCCAGATCGTGCGGGCAATGTATTTCTCGATGTCGCGCTGGAGCCGCTTGTAAAGCGGACATTTGGTGTAGTTCTCGTTGTCGAGCAGCACGTCGCGGATCGACCGCAGCGAGTTGGTGTAGTTCGACATCTCGTTCTTGAGCGCCACGCCCTGCTTTTTCGACGCGGTGATCTTGGCGATCGACATCTGCCGCAGTTTCTCGCATACGGAGTTGAGCAGGATCATCACCACGTTGTCCATCAGCGTGTGGCCGTGCATGAACAGATAGGCGTTTTCGGGCGTCAGGCCCCGGCTCTTGAGCTGCTGTTCGAATTCGAGCATCGGGTCGATCATCTTCGGGTTGCGCCTGCGCAGCATCTCCTCGCGTTTGGCGACGTTTTTCTGCAGCCACGCCAGCGTTTTCTCTCCGTTGTTTTCGAGGTCGAGATAGCCGATGCGCACCGCCGACTTGAAGTCGATCAGCGGGAATACGTTCTCCGTGGCCAGCTGCGCCGAGTAGGCATACCAGAGGAAAAGCGGGTAGATCGTGCAGGAGTATTCGTGCATGAAATGCACGAAATCGAAGATGCGCGTGTCGTTCTTGGTCGCCTTGACGCATACGTTGTGCAGCGAGGGGGCGTAGCAGAGGAAGTTCTCGGTGGCGTAGGCGTAGGTGTGGAACATGTAGCGGGCGGCGTTCACCTCGCGCGACTGCTCCGTGCGGTCGGCGAACAGGAAGTCGAAGTCCGAATCGACGCACAGGATCAGCTCCTCCGACGAGCGGGGGATCATCCCCATCAGCACCTTCTTCCCCTTGGGAAGGTCGGCGCGGTTGGGCACCGAGATTTCGAAGCGCAGGTAGGGGTTCTGGAAGTGGTCGAAGATGCCGCGCCAGAAGGCCACGTCTTCGTAGCCTTCTACGTAGACCTTCACCAGCCGCTGGTCGGGATTGGCCGGCAGCGGTTTGGGCAGCTCTTCGAGAGTCGCCGGGCGCGTGAAGGGATTGAATCTGCGCAGTTTGTCGCCGAACTTTTTAGCCATACGGAAACAAAGATAGTGATTTCGGCCGGAATTTCTTCCCAAGGCCGGGATTTTTTGCAGCGGCGGGGCGGCCGGTTCCGGTTCTCTGCGCCGGATCCCGTCTTTTGCGCTGGTTCCGGTCCTCTGTACTGTCGCGGTTCTTCTGTGTTGCCGTCGTTCTTCTGCGCTGCCGTCCTCTGCGCTGTCTCTTCTTTGCGCCGCTTCTTCTTTGCGTCGCTGTCGCTTTTTCTCCGGCTCCGCCTTCCCGCTTCCATCTACGTGTGGGCGTGCGCCGCCGTTTGAGGGCGGAATGCGCTCTTTTTCGCCGATCTCGGCCGTCGGGCGTGCACAACCGTAATATTTTATTATTTTTGCACAAAATAAGAGGTTCCGAAAGGACGTTTGATCTCTACTATTTCGAACAATATGGCGGACAACGATTGGAAAGCGAGGCTCGGAATGGTCTATTCGACCAATCCCGACTTCAACTATGAAACGACCGAAACACCGGAGGCGGAGACGCTTCCCCCGGCGCGGCAGGAGCTGCGCGTGTGGCTCGACCGCAAGCAGCGCGCGGGCAAGGTGGTGACGCTGGTCAAAGGCTTCGTGGGGCGGGATGCGGATTTGCAGGAACTGGCGCGTCTGCTGAAAACCAAATGCGGCGTCGGCGGCGCGGCCAAGGAGGGGGAGATCATCATTCAGGGCGACCACCGCGACCGTGTGGTCGAGATACTCACCAAGAGCGGCTACCGCTGCAAAAAAGCCGGTTCGTAGGTGAAGCGGCTGCTGCATATCCTCCTCTTGTTGTGCGCCCTCGGTTTCGCGCACGAGGCTTCGGCCCAGTACTATACGTGGGGGTCGGACCCCGCGGGGCTGAAATGGAGCACGATCCGTACGCCCGACGTGCGGATGATCTATCCCGATACGGTTTCGGCCGTGGCGCGGCGTACGCTGTTCTACATCCGTACCGTCCGGCCCGACATTGCGTTCGGATTCCGTCACGGTCCGATGCGTATTCCCTTCGTCATGCACCCCGAAAATTTCCAGTCGAACGGACTGGTGATGTACCTCCCGAAACGTGTGGAGTTCCTCACCTCGCCCGCGATCGACGGCTATTCGATGCCGTGGTACAAACAGCTCGTGGCCCACGAGTACCGCCATGCCGTGCAGTACAACAACCTCGACCGGGGCGTTATCCGCGCCCTGAGCTATATTCTGGGGCAGCAGGGTTCGACCATCGGCCTGCTCTGTATGCCGATCTGGGCCATGGAGGGCGACGCCGTGATGTCCGAAACGGCCATGTCGTCGTTCGGCCGGGGGCTTCAGCCCTCGTTCTCGCTGGGTTACCGCGCCATGGGCCGCGTAGGCCGCGACCGGAAGGACACGCGCGACCGCCGCAACATCGACAAATGGTTCTGCGGCTCCTACCGCGACTACATTCCCGACCATTACGAGCTGGGCTATCAGATCTGTTCCTACGCCTACGACCGCTACGGCGAGGTGGTCTGGGACAAAGTGGCGCGCTACGGCTCGCGCAACCCCTATGTGCTGGCCACGACGCGCGTCGCGCTCGAAAAATATTACGACACCAATGTCAGCAGGCTTTTCCGCGAGACGTTCGACGTGCTGGAGCGGCACTGGGAGTCGCTGCCGCAGGTCGAAGACAGCGCCGAGCCGCAGACGCCGATGCCCGCCGGCAATTACACGACCTACCAGTGGCCCCTGCCGCTCGACGCCGCGTCGGCGCTGGCGCTCAAGACCGACTACGACCGGCCGTCGCGTTTCGTGCGGCTCGACACCCGCACGGGCGAGGAGGAGGTGATCTGCTATACGGGGGCGGTTTCGACGCGCCCCGCCATGGCCGGCGGCCGCGTGTGGTGGACCGAGTACCGCCGATCGAAACTCTTCGAACAGCGGGTCAATTCGCAGTTGTGCTACATGGATCTCTCCGACGGCACGCCCCGGATGGTCGTCGGACGCCGCAACGCACTCTATCCCACGCCGTCGGAGGATGCCGTCGCGTGGGTCGAATACAATCCCGACGGCCGCTATACGGTCGTCGTGCAGGGAAAGGAGGGCGCGGAGAAACGCTTTGCGACGCCCGGCCGGTCCGAGATTCACGGACTGGCGTGGGACGATGCCACACGGGGCTATTACGTCATCGTCACCGACGATTCGGGCATGTGGCTCGGCCGCATCGACGGCGACGGCGTGCATCCCGTTACCGAAGGCGCCTACATTACGCTGAGCAACCTCCGCGCGGGCGGCGGCAGGCTCTATTTCGGCTCGATCGCTTCGGGCCGGGACGAAGCCCACTGCTTCGACCTGAAGACCCGCCGCGAATACCGCATCACGACGTCGGCTTACGGATCGTTCATGCCGGTGCCGTGGCGCGACGGCGAGGGGCGGGAACGGGTGCTGTTGACAGCCTATGACAGGCGCGGTTACCATGTGGCGGCGCAGGACGCCGATGCCGACGCGCTGATTCCGGTCACGCCTTCGAAACTGCCGCTCAACGTCGTGAATCCCGACCGCAAGCGGTGGGACGTCGTGAACCTCGATACGGTGCGTTTCTCGGCAGTCGATTCGCTGCGTCAGGAGGGGGTGTACCGCGCGAAGCGATACCGCAAGGTGCCCAATCTGGTGAATGTCCATAGCTGGACCCCCGTGGCCTTCAATCCCTTCGAGGCCGTGGACGAACACAATATCAACCTCAATCTGGGCGTCACCCTGCTTTCGCAGAATCTGCTGTCGAATACCGAAGCCTTCGCTTCGTACGGCTGGAACCGCAACGAAGGGGCGATTTTCAATCTGGGCGTGCGCTATTTCGGGCTGGGCGTCCGTCTCGACCTCGACGCTTCGTACGGCGGCAATCAGGTTTTCTATTCGGTGGGACAGTACGACGAGCAGACGGGAAAATACGAGTACCAGCAGCGTCCCAGCCCCGACAAGTACTACTCCGTGGGACTCTCCGCCACGCTTCCGCTCTATTTCCAGCGGGGCTATCACACGCGCCAGCTCTCCGTCACCTCCGGCTGGAACTACTCCAACGGCATGGTAGCCAATCTGGGTAAAATCGAATGGAACGCCGGACAGATCTCCAATATCCAGCGCATCGGTTTCCGCAAGGGACTGCACAAGCTCTCGTTCGGACTGGGGTACTCGGATCAGGTGCGCATGGCGCACCGCGACTTCGCGCCGCGCTGGGGCTATATGCTGAGCACCGCCTATACCTTCAACCCGGCCAACACCCATTTCAGCGACCTGATTTCGTTTTACGGACAGGCATACCTGCCCGGATTCGCGGCCCACAACTCGCTGAAGGTGGCCGCTACTTACCAGACCTCGATCGGCGGCTACAAATTTCCGTCGGGATACGCGCCGCTGAGCTATCGCTCGACGCGCCTTATTCCGCGCGGATATACCTCGTCGGATATTATTTCGAACAACTACACGGCCTTCTCGGCCGACTACCAGCTGCCGGTGTGGTATCCCGAAGGGGGTATCGGCTCGGTGCTGTATTTCAAGCGCATCCGGCTCAACGTCGGCGGCGATTACGCCCAGTTCCGCGACGTGGGCCGCGGAGGGATGAAGTGGCGGCGCATCTGGTCCGTGGGCGGCGACATCGTATTCGATATCAATGCGTTCCGCCAGCCCGCATCGGCGACTTCGACCTTCAAGCTGTCGGTCTATCGTCCCGCAAACGGCGGCGTGTGGTGGGCCGCCGCCGTGGGTCTTCCGTTCTGATTGCAATAAATTTCGTATCTTTAGCGCAAAATTAAGTCCTATGCCAAAGAAGAAAAAGACGGACGTGAGTCCGAAAACGATAAAATGGATCTGGTGTCTGGCCTTCGCGCCGTTCGCCCTGCTCTTCTTCATGCTGCTGCTGACCGCCTTCGGGCTGTTCGGTCGCATGCCTTCGTTCGAGGAGCTGGAGAATCCCCGCAGCAACCTCGCCACGGAGATCTATTCCGAGGACGGCAAGGTCATCGGCACCTTCTTCGTGCAGAACCGTTCCTACGTTCAGTACGCCGATCTTTTCCCGGACGATTCGACGCTCCATATCCGGCTCGGAGGACACGAGGTGCCGCCGATCGTCGCGGCGCTGATCGCCACCGAGGACGCCCGTTTCAGAACCCATTCGGGCATCGACATCCCCTCGCTGGCCCGTGTGGCCGTGAAGACCGTGCTGTTGCAGAACACCTCGCAGGGCGGCGGCTCGACCATCACGCAGCAGCTGGCCAAGAACCTCTTTCCGCGCGACACGGTGCGCAACCGCGGGCGGCTGGTCCGCAACGCCAAGCTCGTCACGTCGAAGCTCAAGGAGTGGATCACGGCCCTCAAGCTCGAATACAACTATACCAAGGAGGAGATCGCCGCCATGTACCTCAATACGGTGGAGTACGGCTCCAACGCCTACGGCATCAAGTCCGCGGCCCTTACCTTCTTCAACAAGGAGCCTCACGAGCTGAACGTGCAGGAGGCCGCCGTGCTGGTGGGCGTGGTGAACGCCCCGTCGCGTTATTCGCCGGTGCGCAATTACGACAACGCCCTCGCGCGCCGCAACCTCGTCATTTCGCGCATGGAGGACGCCGGGGCCATTACGCGCAAGCAGCGCGATTCGCTCAGCGCGCTTCCCATCGTCCTCAATTACCGTCCCGTGTCGCACAACGAAGGTACGGCGACCTACTTCCGCGAGATGCTGCGTCTTGTGATGAACGCCGAACGTCCCAAACGCAATCAGTTCTACAACGAGTGGGATTACGATCAGGCGGTGAAGGAGTACGAGGAGAATCCGCTCTACGGCTGGTGCCGCAAGAACCGCAAGGCCGACGGCACGCCCTACAACATCTACCGCGACGGCCTGAAGATCTATACCACGATCAATTCGACGATGCAGACCTATGCCGAGCAGGCCGTCCAGAAACAGATGGAATCGGTCATCCAGCCCCGCATGGACGCCCAGTACCGGCGCACCAAGACGCTCTTTATCGACGCCGACAAGGCGGAGCGCGAGCGCATCATGCGTCACGCCGTCCGCTATTCGGACCGCTACCGCGAGATGAGGAACGCCGGCGCGAGCGAGAAGGAGATCAACGCTTCGTTCGACAGACCCTGCTCGATGAAGGTCTTCACCTACAAGGGGGAACGCGATACGCTTATGACTCCGCGCGACTCGATCCTGCACCACAAGCGTATCATGCGGGCGTCGTTCGTGGCGCTCGATCCCCGTACGGGATATGTCAAGGCGTACGTCGGCGGCCCCAATTTCCGCTACTTCAAATACGACATGGCCAAGCAGGGCAAACGTCAGATCGGTTCGACGATCAAACCCTTCGTCTACACCTTCGCCATCGACCATCTGGGGCTGACGCCCTGCACGATGGTGCCCAACCTGCCCGTTACGATCGAGACGGCCAACGGCACGGCTTGGTCGCCCAAGGAGGCGGGCAAGGTCGAGTACGACGGCGTGATGCACCCCCTGAGCTGGGGTCTCGCCCGCAGCCGCAACAACTATTCGGCGTGGATCATGAAGCAGGCCAAACAGCCTGCGGCGGTCGCCGACTTCATCCACAACATGGGTATCCGCAGCTATATCGACCCCGTGCCGGCGCTGGCGCTCGGCTCGTCGGAATCGAACGTTTTCGAGCTGGTGAGCGCCTTCTCGACCTTCGCCAACGAGGGCGTGCATAACGACGCCATTTTCGTGACGCGCATCGAGGACCGGCAGGGCAACGTGATCGCCAATTTCATACCCCAGTCGCAGGACGCCGTCAGCGAGCGCACGGCCTATACGATGCTGACGATGCTGCAGGGCGTGGTGACGTCGGGTACGGCCGGCCGCCTGAACCGCGATTACGGCTTTTCGGGCGTGGAGATCGGCGGTAAGACCGGCACCTCGAACAAGAACCGCGACGCATGGTTCATGTGCGTGGCCCCGAAACTCGTGGCGGGCGCATGGGTCGGCGGCGAGGATCAGTCGGTGCATTTCGTATCGGGCGGCGAGGGCAGCGTGATGGCGTTGCCGATCGTGGGCGACTTCATGAAACGGGTCTACGACGACGGCCGTCTCGGCCTGAGCCGCAACGACCAGTTTATCCGCCCGGCGATGATGCCGCGCTACGACTGCGACGAGGAGACCGATCCTGAGGGGCGTGTCCCGGATGCGGACGACGACAATTTCTTCGACTGAACAGAGTCGGCCGGCCGCTGTGCCGGCCGATTTTTTTGTCGTTCGCGCCGAAATCGCTATATTTGTCCCGAAGCTTCCGTGTACGGTCCGTCCGAGCGGAAACGATGATCATTTTTTAACTTTATCGAGATGAAGATTGCGATTGTGGGCGCCAGCGGTGCTGTGGGCCAAGAATTTCTGAGGATTTTGGAGCAGCGCGACCTGCCGATCGGCGAATTGCTGCTGTTCGGTTCGCAGCGCAGCGCGGGCCGTGTCTATAAATTCCGCGGAAAGGATATAACTGTCAAACTGTTGCAGCATAACGACGACTTCAAGGGGGTGGATTTCGCCCTCACTTCGGCCGGAGCCGGAACTTCGCGCGAATTCGCGGAGACGATCACCAGACACGGCGCGGTCATGATCGACAATTCGAGCGCCTTCCGCATGGATGCCGAGGTGCCGCTGGTGGTGCCGGAGGTCAATCCCGAAGATGCGAAGAACGCTCCGCGTCGCATTATCGCCAACCCCAACTGCACGACGATCCAGATGGTCGTGGCACTGAAGGCGATCGAGCAGGTGTCGCACATCCGCCGCGTGCATGTCTCGACCTACCAGTCCGCCAGCGGCGCCGGAGCCGCGGCGATGGACGAACTGGTGGAGCAGTACGCCGAGCTGGGCGCGGGCAAGGAGCCGACCGTCAATAAATTCGCCTTTCAGCTGGCTTACAACGTGATTCCCCATATCGACGTCTTTACGGACAACGACTATACGAAGGAGGAGATGAAGATGTTCCACGAGACGCGCAAGATCATGCATTCGGATATCGCCGTGTCGGCGACTTGCGTGCGTGTGCCGGTGATGCGCGCCCATTCGGAGAGCATCTGGCTCGAAACGGAGCGTCCCGTGTCGGTCGCCGAGGCCCGTGAGGCCTTTGCCAAGGCAAAGGGCGTCGTGCTGATGGACCAGCCTGCGGACAAAGTCTATCCGATGCCGCTCTTCATCGCGGGCAAGGACCCCGTCTACGTGGGCCGCATCCGCCGCGACCTGACCTGCGAAAACGGACTGACGTTCTGGTGCGTCAGCGACCAGATCAAGAAGGGCGCGGCGCTCAATGCCGTGCAGATTCTCGAAACGCTGATCTGAGCGCGCCGCAGCGGCAGCTGATTGAAAGGGAGACTTGACCGGTCTCCCTTTTTTGCCGTTTCATGGGGTGTCGTCGGAGAGTTTTCGTGCGGGCAGTCTGGATACGCCGCCCGGACAGCCTGCCCGGCGAAGGCAGCCCTGAAATTCGGATGCGCTCCGGCTATTTCGAGAGCATGGCGAACAGGAGTCCGATTACGGGCAGATAGTCTTTCAGGGGAACGCGGAGCTGCGCATAGGCCCGCTGCATCTCGGATGCCACCTGCCGGGTCGAGATGTTGTATCGTTCGGCTATCTGCTGATAGGTGAGTCCCTCCTGACGGCTCGCCTGATAGACGGCCCGTGTCAGCTCCGGCATTTTGGCGAGTTCCCGGCTGAACAGTTCGATGATTTCCGACTGGAAGAGTTTTTTGGAAAGCTCGTCGCTGCTCAGGGAGTTCAGGCTGGATTGCAGCTTCCAGTAGGCGTCTTTGGTGATCTCGTTTTTGGCCCTGCGGAGCACCTCCTGCTCTTTGATGTGGTTGGCGCATCGGGTTCTCACGCAAAAGTAGATGTATCCCTTGATGTTTTCGGCCATATTCACCTGCTCCCGGTGTTCCCAAAGATACATGAAACTGTCCGTTACGATATCCTTCGCGATATCCGTATCGTGTACGTACCCGTATGCGATGCTGACAAAACGGTTTTTGTATTCGGAAAAGAACTTTCCGAATTCGTCCGAAGTCAGTACGGGTGTTTGTCTATCCATCTTTTATGCCGGGTAGGTTGAGGTCAAAGTTAGCATTTTTCGGAAAAAGCGCAACTATCGTGCGGTGGTCATATTCGTCTGATGAGTGATGCACTTTGTCGCGGAGGGGGTGTCGGGTCGGTCGGTTTCATTTCGAACTTCTGCAATAAATCATGAAAGGTGCCGGCGGGGCGCCTTTTTCGTTACAGCCTGTATGAAACCCGAAGTCCGGACCTCCGGCTGCGGAGCCGGACTCGTGTGATATTGTGTCTGCAAATATAGGCAATTTTTCGGGAATGCCGATTCCGGTGCGGATTTTTTGCGGAATGCCGCGGCGGATGCGTCCGGGGAGATTCCTTCCCGGAAAGTCGGGCGGGCGGAGCTTGTTCATTACGGATATCCGATTGATTTTCAGGGATGTGATTTAATAAATATTTTGCCGAATTTAATAAATAAATTTATTTGCTGAAAAATCGCAAAAATGCCTGTAAAGCCGTCGCGCCCGACTGTTTTATACTATAGAGACGGAAACAGAAAATAACGTGAATCAGGAAATTTTATACAGGTATCTTAAAGGCGATACCACGCCGCAGGAGGACTTGCAGGTCGCGGAGTGGCTGGAAGCCGATCCGGTTGCCAACCAGAAGGAACTGGACATCGTCCGCTTCGTATTCGAGGGGATGGAGTTGTACGGAAACGACGCGAGGGCCGGAGCGCTCCGGCCGCGCGGAATAGTCATTCCGTGGCGCAAGGTGTGGATCTTTGCCATGCGTGCGGCCGCCGTGCTGCTGCTCGTCTTTGCGGGCGGGTACGTCGCCCACCAGCGTACGTACGAAGCTATTTCCGATCGGCTGACCGCGGTGCACGTTCCCAACGGCCAGCGCATCGAAATCACCCTGCCCGACGGTTCCCGCGTCTGGCTGAATTCGGGCGCCCGGATCGAATATCCGGTCGTATTCAAAAAGAATCTCCGCAGCGTGAAACTTTCGGGCGAGGCGCTGTTCGACGTGCGTCACGATGCCGAATGCCCCTTCGAGGTCGAGACCTTTGCGACCAAGATCAACGTGCTCGGAACGAAATTCAACGTAATAGCGGACGAGACCTACGACCGGTTTTCGGCGGCATTGCTGCAGGGCCGGATCAAAGTTACCAACCTGCTCGATCCGCGCAGGCAGGAGATCGTTATGAAACCCGATGATATTGTGAATCTTTCGAACGGCCGCCTGTTCGTCGAGACGATCAGGGATCCGGAGGCGCTCTGCTGGACCGAAGGTCTGGTGCGCATCAGCGGACTTCCGTTCGATGAACTGATGGCCAAGTTCGAGCAGGTGTTCGACGTCAAGATCGTCATCGCCCGGAATTCGATTCCCGACATCGGAAAAATCAGCGGTAAGATTCGTGTGAACGACGGCATCGAGAATGCCCTCCACATCTTGCAGTACGCCGCCGATTTTTCCTTCGAGAAGGATGAGGAGACCAATGTGGTGACGATCCGCTGATCCTCCGCCTGTTATTGTTTAACCTAAAACCCCGGTAAGATATGCGCATGAAAAACAACTGACGACTTGACGATCCGAATCATTTGACCGATAAAAAAAGCCTGCGGACTGGACCTCCGCAGGCGAAGATAACAGATTAAATGATTCTTGCACCCATTAACCTATTATCTTAAACTTTACAAAAGTATGAATAAAACAGTATTCTTCAAAACCTTTCGAAGACTGTTTGGGTTCGTATTGGCAATCTCTCTGAGCGCGAGTGTCTTAACCGCTCAGGCGCAGAATGCGCGCATAACCCTGAATCTGTCCGACGTGCCCATGTCGCAGGTTATGAAAGAGATTGAAAAACAAACTCGCTATCTTTTTATCAACAAAGGTGTCGATACCGGTAAAAAGCTCTCAGTCAATCTGACGCAGAAAACGATTCAGGAAGTATTGGACTACGTGCTCAAAAATACGGATATTACGTATAAGATCGACGGCACGTACATCATTCTTGCCGAGAAAGCCGCGGAAAAACCCGTCGCCGTGACGGGAAAGGTTAGCGACGTCAACGGCGTTCCCGTCATCGGGGCGTCCGTCGTGGTCAAAGGCACGACCGTCGGCACGAGTACGGACATGGACGGAACTTTCTCGCTTCAGATACCCCCCCCCGCGGCTACGGCCCAGCTGGAGGTTAATTTTCTGGGGTACGAACCCGTCATGATTTCCGTCGGCAACCGGACTTCCTTCGACGTCACGCTTCACGAAGCGGCTTCCGAAATCGAGGGCGTCGTTGTCACCGCCCTCGGCATCAAGCGTCAGGAGAAGGCCCTGAGTTATAACGTCCAGCAGGTCAAGGCCGAGGACATCACCACGGTCAAGGACGCCAACTTCATCAATTCGCTGACGGGCAAGGTCGCGGGCGTTACGATCAACGCCTCCTCTTCGGGCGTCGGCGGCGCGTCGAAGGTGATTCTCCGCGGCAACAAGTCCATCAGCCAGTCGTCCAATGCGCTCTATGTCATCGACGGAATTCCGATGTATAACTTCGGCGGAGGCGGAGGTACGGAGTTCGATTCGCGCGGCGCCTCGGAATCCATCGCGGACATCAACCCGGAGGATATCGAGTCGATGTCGGTGCTCACGGGTGCCGCCGCTGCGGCCCTTTACGGTTCGAACGCCGCCAACGGCGCCATCATGATCACGACGAAAAAGGGCAAGGCCGGCGCGCTCAAAGTGACGCTTTCGAGCAATACCGAATTCCTCGATCCTTTCGTGCAGCCGGAGTTCCAGAACCGTTACGGCACGGGTTCGAACGGCGTGAGGAGCGGTTCGGGCATTTACAGCTGGGGCCAGAAGCTCCTGCCCGCGGCCCGCTACGGCTATACGCCCGCCGACTTCTTCGAAACGGGACACGTGTACACCAACGCCGTGACCGTTTCCGGCGGTACGGACAAGAACCAGACCTATTTTTCCGCCGCATCGGTCAATTCCGACGGCATCATCCCCAACAACGAATACGATCGCTACAACTTTACTTTCCGCAACACCTCTTACTTCCTGAAAGATAAACTGCGGCTCGACGCCAGTGCCAGCTATATCTATCAGAAAGACCAGAACATGACCAATCAGGGCGTATATTCGAACCCGCTGGTCCCGGCCTATCTCTTCCCGCGCGGCGAGAATTTCGCGATTTACAAGAAATTCGAACGCTATAATCCCGGCACCAAACTCATGGAGCAGTTCTGGTCGGCGGACATGGAGGGCGGCGACCTGCGCATGCAGAATCCCTACTGGATCGCCTACCGCAACCTGCGCAATACCGACAAGAAGCGCTACATGCTGTCGTTCTCGGCCAGCTACGACATCCTGCCGTGGCTGAGCGTTTCGGGACGTGTGCGTCTCGACAACTCCAATTCGCTCTATACGCAGAAACTTTACGCCTCGTCCAACACGACCATCACCGACGGCGGCAAGAACGGACACTATACCGAAGCCCGTGCCTACGATACGCAGACCTATGCCGACGTGATGCTGAACGTCAACAAGACCTTCGGCGACGATTGGTCGCTCACGGCCAACGTCGGCGCTTCGCTCAACAACATCAAGACCGACGAACTTTCGTACCGCGGTCCGATTCAGGAGAACGGCCTTCCCAATATCTTCAACGTATTCGACCTCGACGACACGAAGAAGCGCGCCGAGAAGGTCGGCTGGCACGACCAGACGCAGTCGGTCTTCGCATCGGTCGAAGTGGGGTGGAAACAGATGCTCTACCTGACCGCGACGGGCCGCAACGACTGGGCTTCGCAGATCGCCGGGTCGCCCTCCAAGTCGTTTTTCTACCCTTCGGTCGGCCTTTCGTGGGTTCCCTCCTCGACATGGGATTTGGGCAACGCCTTCTCCTACCTCAAGCTCCGCGGTTCGATCGCCTCGGTCGGCCTGCCGTTCCCGCGTTTCCTGACCACGCCGACCTACGAGTACGATGCTACCGGCAAGATATGGAAGGATAAGACGCACTATCCGATCGGCGACCTGAAACCCGAACGGACCATCACCTATGAGGTGGGTATCGACGCCCGTCTGTGGAAGAACATCAGCCTTTCGGCGTCGTGGTATTCCGCCGATACGAAGAACCAGACGTTCGACCCGGCGCTTCCGCCGTCGTCGTCCTATACGACCATCTACCTCCAGACGGGGCATGTCCGCAATACCGGCGTCGAGCTGTCGCTCGGCTATTCGAACCAGTGGCGCGATTTCGGCTGGTCGTCGAACTTTACCTTCTCGTGGAACAAGAACGAGATCGTCGACTTGGCTTCCGGTGCGTTGAATCCCGTTACGGGCCAGCCGCTGAATCTTTCGGAACTCGACATCAAGGGGCTGGGCAAGGCCAAATACATCCTCAAGCAGGGCGGCACGCTGGGCGACCTCTATACCACTTCGGACCTGAAATTCAACGACAACGGTTATGTCGAGGTCGATAAGGCGGGCAACCTGCTTCTCACCGACGAGGGCGAGCAAATCTATCTCGGCTCCGTTTTTCCGAGCGAGAACCTCGCATGGCGCAACGACTTCCGCTACAAGGGGATCAACCTCGGCCTGCTGTTCACGGGACGCATCGGCGGCATCTGCTACTCGGCTACGCAGGCCAACATGGACCTGTACGGCGTCTCGGAAGTTTCGGCAGCCGCGCGCGATGCGGGCGGCGTGCTGATCAACGGCCGTGAGATGGTCGATGCCCAGAAATGGTATCAGGCTATCGGTTCGCAGTCGGGACTTCCGCAGTACTACACCTATTCGGCCACGAACTTCCGCCTGCAGGAGCTGTCGCTGGGCTACACGCTGCCGCGCAAATGGTTCCGCAACAAGATGGTACTCACCGTCTCGTTCGTGGGCCGCAACCTGTGGATGATCTACTGCAAGGCTCCTTTCGACCCCGAAGCCGTGGCTTCGACGGGGCTGAGCTATCAGGGCATCGACTACTTCATGATGCCGTCGCTGCGCAGTCTGGGTTTCAACGTGAAATTTGAATTCTAAACCATGAACAGCATGAAAAAGATAAATGCATACATGCAGCTACTGCTGCTTTCGGTAGTGCTGCTCAGCATTTCGTGTACGGGCGATTTCGAGAACATGAATCGCAATCCGAACGAGGTGACCGACGGGCAGATGGATGCCCTGAACTACAAGATCGGCACGAAATTCCAGTCGCTGCAGGGACTCGTGGTTCCCGTGCAGGAGCATATGTACCAGTTCAACGAAAGCCTGTCGGGCGGTCCGTTCGGCGGCTATATCGGAGCGACGGTAGACAGCTGGCTCACGAAGTTCGAGACCTTCAATCCTTCGGCCGACTGGCGCAAATGGCCGTTCGCCAACGTGATTACCGAGACTTACACGCCGTGGCGCGGCATCGTCACCGGTACGGACGATGAGGTGGCCGTCGCTTTCGCCAAACTGTTGCGCGTGGCGATCATGCACCGCGTCACCGACTCCTACGGGCCTATTCCCTATTCGAACCTCGAAACCAACGAGTCGATTACGGTGAAGTACGACAAGCAGGAGGAGGTCTATATGAAGATGTTCGGGGAGCTGGACGAGGCGATCGCCGCCTTCGCCGCCAATACGACGCTTCCGGCCGAGGCTTTCAGCCGCTACGACCGGGTCTACGGCGGCAATATCGCCCAGTGGCTCAAATATGCCAATTCGCTCAAGCTGCGCATGGCGATGCGCCTTAGCGAAGTGAAGCCCGACGTCGCCCGGACGAAGGCTGCCGAAGCCATCGCCGCAGGCGTCATCACGGCCAATGCCGACAACGCGGCCATGCACGCCGCCGAGAACCGCACGACGCTGATCTACAACGACTGGGGCGACCACCGCGTCGGCGCCGACATTCTCTGCTACATGACCGGCTACGAAGACCCGCGTCTCGAAAAGATGTTCCTGCCCAACGACAAGGGCGATTACGTGGGCATCCGTATCGGCATCGACGTCACGAGCAAATCGCAGGCGCAGGCCAAGTATTCGAACATGATCGTTACCAGTTCGACGCCTTACCTGTGGATCAACGCGGCGGAGGTGGCTTTCCTCAAGGCCGAATACGAGCTGCGCTGGGGAACGAAGGATGCCGCCAAGGCGCTCTACGAGCAGGCGATCCGCCTCTCGTTCGAGGACAAGGGCGCCAAGGACGCCGACGCCTATATCGCCGACAAGACCAGAAAACCTGCGGCCTATAACGATCCGCTGGGCAATTACAGCGCGACCGCCCTGAGTTCGATCACCATCGCATGGGAGGACGATTCCGCCGAAGGCGCCGACAAGGCGGCCATCAAAGAGCGCAATTTGGAGCGTATCATCACCCAGAAATGGATCGCCATCTTCCCGCTGGGTGTCGAGGCGTGGTCCGAGCACCGCCGCACGGGGTATCCGCGCCTGCTGCCCGCCGTCGAGGACAAGTCGGGCGGTACGGTGGATCTGGCTCAGGGCGCCCGCCGTCTGCCTTATCCCGTCGAGGAATACGACAAGAACAACGCCAATCTTCAGGAAGCCGTACAGATGCTTAACAGCGAGTCGCAGGGCAGCCGCAAGGGCGACGGTATGGGCACCCGCGTATGGTGGGACGTGAAACCTTATAACAACTAAACGCTATGAAACAGCACAGAATAATACGTTTCTCCGGTTTGTTCCTGCTCCTCGGCGTACTCTTCGGCCTTGCCGCCTGCAATGACTGGACCGAAATGGAGGCCGTGGACAACAACGTGAAGAAACCGTGGGAGCAGGACCCGGCATTGTGGGCGGAATATACGGCCGCTCTGCGGGACTATAAAAAGAGCGAGCATTTCATCGTCTACGCCCGCCTGCACAACTCGCCCGAACCGGCGGCCAGCGAGAAGGACTTCATGCGCTGCCTGCCCGATTCGCTCGATATCGTGGCGCTGACCAATGCCGACAATTTCTCGCGTTACGATGCCGAGGATATGGCCGTCATGCGCGAGAAAGGCACGAAAGTGCTCTGGCAGGTGGACTATGCCGGACGTGCCGCCGAATTCGCCGACGCCGCGAAACTGGGCGCATGGCTCGACCGGGTCGTGTCGTCCGTCGCCGCCAACGGCATGGACGGCTATTCGTTCACCGGGATTCCCAACGCCGGCGATCCGGCAGCGGTGCAGGCCGCAGCGCTGATCGTCTCGAAACTCTCGGCCGACGAGAGCAAGCTGCTCGTCTTCGAGGGCAATCCGCTCTTCGTCGCCGAAGCGGACCGTGCGAAGGTGGATTATTTCATCCTCGACACCGAGAAAACCGAAGATGTCGGCGACGTGAAGCTGCAGATACTCAACGCCACGGGTTACGCGGCCGTTCCGGCTTCGAAACTCCTGCTGGCGGCCGAGGCCGGAGCGCCCCTCAAGGACGAAGACCGCGTGGAGTATGCCGCCGTCGAGGAGATGTCGCGCCGCGTGATAGCCTACGGTCCGTTGTGCGGATTGGGGGCCTACAACATCGGCAACGACTACTACAATGCGGACATGAACTACAAAATGATCCGTCAGGCCATCCAGACGCTTAATCCTTCTAAATAACCGACGCTATGAAATTAATACATAAATATCTCATACTGGGCGTTGCGGCAGCGGGGGCCTTTACGGCCTGCGATAACTATGATGCCGATGACCACAAGTTCGACAATGTCGTGTACCTCGACGTGTCGAAGACCGGCGAGGTGCAGCCGGCCACCTTCAGCAACAATACGCCCACGGTCGAAAAGCCGATTCAGGCGACGCTGGCCTATCCCGAAGGGCAGGATGTCGCGGTTTCGCTCACGGTGGATCCGTCGCTCGTGGCGACCTACAACGCCCGCTACGGTTCGGACTGGAAAATGCTCGACGCGAAGTATTACGAGCTGTCGTCCGACAACGTGACCATCCATGCCGGCAAGACCGCGTCAGAGGTGGTGACGCTCCGCCTGAAAGGGCTGATGGGCGAAGGCGAACAGCAGACCGGCGCGCTGCCCATCGACGAGACCTACCTGCTGCCGGTGCGCATCTCCCATTCGTCGATGTCGGTGCTGAAAGGCTCCGAGGCCGCCTATTATGTCGTCAAACGCTCTTCGGCCATCACCGTCGCGGCGCAGCTTACGGACAACTGGATCGAATTCCCGTCGCTCGACAAGTACGGCGACAACAGCATGCCGTGGAATAAACTCCGGGCCATGACCTACGAGGCGCTGATCTACATCGACGATTTCGCGCTGACCGACATTCAGGGCAATCCGGTGAGCATTTCGACCGTGATGGGCGAGGAGGACTATGCGCTGCTGCGTATCGGCGACACGAATTTCGAGCGCGAACAGCTGCAGTTCGACGGTTCGGGCGTCGGATTCGGCAAATTCCCCGGACGCGACAACACGAAGGTCCTCCAGAAGGGTTACTGGTATCACGTCGCCTGCACTTACGACCAAAACACCCGCGTCGTACGTGTCTATGTCAACGGCAGGATACAGAGCGAGGGGACCGAGATGGGGCCGGCCGCACTGGACGACAAGAACTTCATCCATCTGGCCCGCCGTGCGCTGTACGACCTGTGGGACAACGAGACCGATCCGGGCAAGAAGGATCAGTACAAGACGCTCGGCTACGATACGTATAGCGAAGCCCGCCAGTTCTTTATCAGTTATTCGTACAACGACTACCGTCCGCTGAACGGCAAGATCGCCGAGGCGCGCGTCTGGTCCGTCGCCCGCACTCCCGAACAGATCTGGGAGAACATGTACAACGTCGAGAACCCGAAGGACGACCCGACGCTGCTCGGTTACTGGAAATTCAACGACGGCAAGGGCAATACGGTGAAGGATTACTCGCGCTACGGCAACGACGGTCAGGCGAAATACGACCTGAAGTGGCCCGACGGCATCGAGATTCCGAAAATTAATGAAGTGGAGGAGTAAATTATGAAGACGCAAAAGATACAGAATTTATTAGTAGTGACGCTGCTCTGCGCGGCGGTGCTCGCGGGCCTTACGGCCTGCGACGCCGACCCCGTGGAACGCGAAGGAGGCAAACTGCCCGACAAGGACGGGCTTGAGAATACCTACGGCATGCTGCGCAGTAACAGGGCGAGCGAGAATGAAGCGTATCTGTTACTAACGCAGGGGGCCGGTTTTGTGACGGATAATATCTATTATCAGATCACCAAACCCGCTGCCGAGGGCCTTGCGCTGGAAATTTGGGTCGATAATTCGCTTTTGGAGGGTTTCAATCAGGCGAATGAAACGGAGTATGAACTGCTGCCTGAAGCGAATTGTGAATTTCCGGACGGTAAAACCCTGACCGTAGCCAAGGAGGGTTTGCGAACCGACCCGAAACGAATCAAGGTGTCGGCCGAGGGTTTGGAGCCGGGAGAATACCTGCTGCCGGTATCCGTCGCCGATAAAAATGCTGCCGATGTCGATGAGAGGCAGGTGCTTTATTATACGATTACGATTCGTCAGCCCCAGCTGGGAGACTATGAACTTCACGACGGCTCGGACCTGTTCTTTGTTTTCTACATCAACACATCGCAGTACCAGCCTCTTCTGGTGGATGATTATTTCATGCAGAAAAAGCTGGCCCGCGGATCGACCGTCAAATGGTATAGCACCGTCGGCAATATCATCAACCTGCGTACCGTCAGGCTCGATTACGAAGCGGAAACCGGACGCGCCAAACTCAGCCTCGGCTCGGATATGCGTTATGTTCTGGACCATTACGTGAAATATAATAGTCCGCTTCAGGACAAAGGCCGTAAGTTGTGCATGAGTATCGAAGGCGGCGGCAAGGGGTTGGGATTCTGCAATCTTTCCGATATGCAGATCGCGGATTTCGCATCCCAGATCAAAGCCGTGGTCTATGAGTATGGATTGGACGGCGTCAACCTTTGGGACCGCAACTCCAGTTACGGCAAGGAGGGCATGCCAGCCATGAATACGACCTCCTATCCCAAGCTGATCAAAGCTCTGCGCGAAGCATTGGGTTCCGAAAAGATGATTACCGTCACCGTCTACGACAAACCGACGGAGTCTTTCTGGGACACCGAGGCGTCGGGCGGAATCGCCGTCGGGGACTACATCGACTACGCATGGTCGGGCTACAATAACAACAACGAGGCTGTGCAGCTGCTCGACCCGTGGCATACCGAGCTGGAGTATGTATCGGCCTATACGCAGAAGCCGATTGCGAATCTTCCTAAAGAACGTTACGGCTGTGTCAATTTCCCGATTTATCCCGGCACGACAGATCCGGTGGAAATAGCTTACAGGGAGCCGGATTTTCTTGTCGATTGGGTGCAGAATAAATACAAACCGAATCAGATTGTCGTATTCGACGACATCCGAACCATTTTACAGGACAAATACGAAACCGCTTGGGATCCGACATTTGCAGCATGTTGTACATATATGGACGATGAAAGCCGCTGGATTCTCGGTACTCGCAACGGTTACAGCTACACTTTGGATACAAACAATCTTGGCACATTACCGAACGGAACCGGAGGTTACGGCAAATGGCTGAAAGATTGGTAAATTGAATATGAAACTAAAATCGGTCGACAGGTTTCATCCAACTCTCTCACATTTTTCTGAAAAGAAAAAACTGCTAAATCCAAAAAAAACTTGAATTCTAACCACTTGAATTTTAAACTTTAATTACTTTAAGCTATGAAAACTTATATTAAGATTTTCAGCACGCTCTTTATCGGAGCAACTGTATTATTTTCCTGCCAACAGGCAGAGGAACCTCAGCTGGATGCTGTTCAGCCGGAGGCGAAAATGACCCGTGCATTCGGAGACAAAACTCCGATTGTCAACATTTATGTCGAGACCAACGACGTGAATCCGCTCAATGCCGGCGATTACAAACTTCCCAACGGCAAGCCCTATGCCGATATCGTGGAATTCTTCGCTTCCAATATTCACAAGGAGACGGTGAACGGTGTCGTGCGTCCGACGCTCTACCTGAACGACAAGATGACCAACCTGCTGGAGAACGGCGGTTACCTGACCTATGTGAAACCCTTGCAAGATATGGGCATCAAGGTGCTGCTTACCGTGCTGGGCGACTGGCAGAATATCGGAGTCACCAGCATGAACGACACGCAGGCCGATCAGTTCGCCACGATCCTTGCCTATGCCGTGCAGAAGTACGGTCTCGACGGTATCGGATTCGATAACGAATATGACGGATCGCCGACTACCGTCAGCGGTTCTTGGGGCAACATCATTACCAAACTGCGCGCTAAGATGCCGGCCGACAAGCTCATCACTGTATTCCAGTGGGGCAACTATGGCTCTTCGCAGATCAACGCCACGGCCGGCGCCAAGATCGATTACGTTTATGCTAACTTCGGGTATAGCACTTACATCGGTGTAGCGGGTGTTACCAAAGACCGTTTTGCTCCGCTGTCGCTCAATCTTGGTGTGTACAATAGTCCTTCTACGGCTGGCGACCGTGCTTATGACTTGGCTGAAGCTGGTTACGGTGCGATCATGCACTTCAACCTGCGCACACGGTCGCAGAACGATCCTACGGCTCTGTTCAAGGCGATTGCCGACGGCGCTTGGGGCGAGACCAACGTGACCTGCACGAACGGCAACCGCCCGCAGGACTGGACGTTCGTTCCCAGCGGTTACACGATTACCTACGCTGAAGCTACTGCCCAATAAATTTCTGAGAGATGAGACTCTGTCGACCGATTTGAGTTGATTATATAGCTTGATCTATGGTCCGTGTATCGTCTTTTGGAGATACACGGGCCTTTTTGCCGTCCGGGAATACGTCGGTTAAGTCACGGCTTCGAATGTGTTGAATGGCCTGATTTTTTATATCTTTGCCCCAGACTGCAAACTGTATTCCTTATGAAATCCCCTTTCCTGCAAAATCTCAATGAACTGCCGGGGCCGGTGTGGCTGTTCGGCGCTTACGGCATGACCCGGCTGGGCGAATGGTCTTTCGCGCTGCTGATGCAGTGCGTGAACGGGAACCTGCGGCTCGACGGCTTGACCGCCGGAATGCAGCTGCTGGGACTTGCCGGGGCATTGCTGCCGGTTGCGCTCCTCTGCTCGCTGGCGCTGCGCAAATCCTATGGGCTGCCTCTGGTCCGCTGGTATGCCGGTTTGCGGGTGCTGGTGCACGGTGTGGCCGTGATTGCCCCGTTGGTTGCAGGTTATGATCCGGAGGTGTCGGGCGGTTATGCCGGGCTGGTGCGTACCGAGGTGCTGAATCTGGTCCGGGGCGGCCTGTGGTTCGGATTTCTTTGCTGGCTGGAACGCTCGCAGACCCTTGCACGGCTGATGCCTGCGGCAAAACGGCGCGCGCTTTGGTGGGCCGTCGTGCCGATGGCCGCACTGGCGCTCTTCGGAATGTAAAAACCGTTGTCGGATATGCGTGCCGGGCCGGATTTGCGGTCCGGTTTTTTGCGTCCCGCGCCGGCGGTTCCGGCGGCTGTGAAGTTCGGCCGTGAAGTCCGGGGGCGTATGCCGCCGTCTGCGTGCCGTTGCAAATCGGACGGCTGTGCGCACCCTTTCCCGGAAGACGCTGTTCCCGCAATATGAAATAAGATATTTTAGAATCAATATTGCCGTTTTGAATGTTTTGTCGTAAATTGTACTCACAACAGTCCCAAAAAAGAAGTGTCGGTGTTGTATTTTCCGAATATGTTTCCTCCATTTGTAGTAACATATTGACTAACACGGAAAGTGTAAGTTTATTCTCGAGTGGTAAATCTTGCAAATTATTACGAAGGAGAGAATAGGCCGGCATTTCTTCACGTTCTGTCCGTTTTCGGATATAGAGCGTGGGACTGTTGCTTATTTTATTCCGTTCCGGACCGGCCGGAAGGACCGACCGCCGGAACGGAATCTGCCAGAGAGCCGTGCGTGTTGATTGTCAGCTTTGTATGCGGGCTACTTTTTGAAACCGATCGCCCGGAGTTCTTCGTCCAGCCGGGCTATTTCGGCCTCGGTGTAGGGGGCGAGGGGCAGACGGCAGTCGCCGCAGTCGATGCCGACGAGTTTCATGATGGCTTTGCCGCCGCGGATGCCGCCGCCGTGGTTGATGATCACGTGCACGATGTCCACCGACTCCTGCTGCGCCGCGCGGGCCTGTTCGAGGTCGCCGGCCATGAAGGCGTCGTAGATGTTTTGGTAGGTGCGGAGCGAGTAGTTGTAGGTGCTGCCCACGCCGCCGCGCGCGCCGACGGCCATGCCGCAGAGCAGCATTTCGTCGAACCCGTTGAGGATGTCGAAGCGGCCGCCGTCGAAACGGATGCATTCGATCATCTCCATGAAGTTGTTCGACGTGAACTTGATGCCGTTCAGGTTGGGAATCTCTTTCGAGCCATTCTTCAGGAAGTCGATCATCGGCAGGTTGATGCCCGTCATCGAGGGAATGTGGTAGGCGTAGAAGGGCAGCGGTGCGCATGCAGCGGCGATGGGTTTGTAGAAGGCCACCAGTTCTTCGACCGAGCCGGGTTTGAGGTAGAACGGGGCGACGGTGCCTACGGCATCTACCCCCCCCCAGTCCGGCGGCATGGCGGGCCAGTTCGATGCAGTCGGCCTGACAGGTGCCGCCCACGTGGGCGATGATGAGGATGCGGCCTGCTACGGCTTTGGTCCACGCTTCGAGCACGCTCTTGCGCTCGGCGACGGTCATCGAGGTGCATTCGCCCGTCGAGCCGCAGACGAAGACGCCGTAGGCCCCTTCGGCGATGAGTTTGTCGGCGTAGGGCTGGATTTGCGAAAAATTGATTGCGCCCGTTTTGTCGAACGGCGTGAAGACGGCGGGAATGAGTCCGGATAGTTTGAACATAATTATTGGGTATTAGTTAGTCCTGTCGGTAATGAATGGGTAGGTATTGAATGGAACAATCTTATTTGTAGGACAAATACGGGGCGAGGAAATGAAAAAACAAAAAAAACGGCGCATTTTTCTGCTTTTTCGATGAATAATTTCGGTGGGCGGAGCCGGGTGAATGACGGAACGGGAGTGAACGGGGAGGAGCGGGTTGAGCCGCGCGCTGCGGGAAGGAACAGAGAGAGGGGGCGGAAAGGTGCGCAGGAGGGAATGGACCGGAGGTGCAGGATGAGGCGGGAAGGGATAGGGTGGAGCGGAATGGAATGCAGAGTGGCATGGAGCGAGGACGAGTGAGACGGAGCCGGACAGCCGGAACGGAGACGGTGCGGGGCTTGGCTGGCGGAAGCCTGCTCGGAGGTGGAAGCCATATGGTTTTTACGGCAGAAACGACGCTGCAACCGGAGTGTTGCAGCGTCGTTTGCGGTGTAAGGCGTGTTTTGCGCCGGGGCTTCTTTACGGAAGAGCCGGCGATTCGGCGGCCGTCTGACCGCCGGATTCCGGGCGTCAGATTTTGTCCAGCTCCACGGTGAAGTGCCGCAGGATCGGCGCCTCGAACGTGATGCGGTAGCCGGTGGTGATTTCGGCGCGGCGTTCGTAGATGTTGCGGCAGGCGGCGGCGATCACGCGGATGTGGTTGTCCGAATAGACCCGGCGCGGGATGGCCAGACGCAGCAGTTCGAGCCGCGGATAGCGGTTCTCGTGCGTGTCGGGGTCGCGGTCGGCGAGGATCGAGCCGATCTCCACGCCGCGGATGCCCGCTTCGAGGTAGAGCTCCACGGCGAGCGTCTGGGCGATAAACTGCTCCTTCGGGAGGTTGGGCAGCACCTTTTTCGCATCGACGAAGATGGCGTGTCCGCCTGCCGGACGCTGGTAGGGGACGCCGTATTCGTCGAGCAGGTCGCCCAGCAGCTTCACCTGACGGATGCGGGCGTCGAGCTGCTCGAATTCGGTGTTCTCGTCCAATCCCACGGCCAGCGCGTCCATGTCGCGGCCCGACATGCCGCCGTAAGTCACGTAGCCCTCGAACATGATGCTGAAGGTCATGGCCCGTTTGTAAAGCTCCTCGGAGCGCATGGCCACGAAGCCGCCCATGTTCACCACGCCGTCCTTCTTGGCCGAGATGGTCATGATGTCGGCATAGGTGTAGATTTCTCGGACGATCTCCTTGATCGTCTTGTCGGCGTAACCGGCTTCGCGGGTCTTGATGAAGTAGGCGTTTTCGGCGAAACGGGCCGAGTCGAGCAGCAGGGGCACTCCGTAACGGCGGCATACTTCGGCCGTCTCGCGGATGTTGCGCATCGACACGGGCTGTCCGCCCGCCGTGTTGTTGGTGATGGTCAGCACCACGCACGGAACTTTCTCGCGCGGGTTCTCGCGCAGGAGCTTTTCGAGCTTGGCGATGTCCATTTCGCCTTTGAACGGCAGCTCCTTCTGGGTGTCGGCCGCGTCGTCGATGGTGCAGTCCACGGCGTGGCAGCGGCGGAACTCGATGTGTCCCTTCGTGGTGTCGAAATGGGAGTTGCCCGGCACGATGTCGCCCTCTTTGAGCAGAGCCGAAAAGATGACGTTCTCAGCGGCGCGCCCCTGATGCGTGGGCAGGAAGAAAGGCATGCCGAAGAGCCGGGAAATGGTCTCCCTGAGCCGGAAATAGGACGATGCGCCGGCGTAGCTTTCGTCGCCGGTCATCATGGCCGCCCACTGGCGGTCGCTCATCGAACCCGTTCCCGAATCGGTCAGCAGGTCGATCGTGACCTGATCGCTGCGCAGTTTGAAGAGGTTGTAGCTGGCTTCGCGGATCCATGTCTCGCGTTCGGCGCGCGTGGAGGTGCGGATGGCCTCGGTCATTTTGATCTTGTAGGGTTCTGCATACGGAAGTGTCATACAAAAGAGCGTTTTAGGTTGTAATTTGTTGTTCGTATACTCAAAATTACGAAAATATTTTGAGATCTTTGGTATCGGTATTATATTTGTGAAAGCCGGTGTGTATTTTTTAATTCTTTCGCGCTATGAAAAAGTATCGTTGCACCGTCTGCGAGTATATTTACGACCCGGCGCTGGGTGATCCCGAAAACGGCATCGCTCCCGGCACGGCATTCGAAGATCTGCCCGACGGTTGGATATGCCCGGTCTGCGGCGAAGGCAAATGGGCCTTCGAACCTCTCGAAGAACAATAAAAAACGACGAAGACTATGTTAAACCTCATTGTTTCACTATTAATTTTACCGCTTATGGCAACAGACACTGCAAAACAGGTGCGCTTCACTCCGAAGGACCTGCCTTACGCTTATGACGCGCTCGCACCGCAGGTCTCCGAAGAGACGCTGCGCTTTCACCACGACAAGCATTACGTGGGATACGTGAATAAACTCAACGAACTGATTGTCGATACCCCCTATGCCGAGCAGCCGCTGGAGGATATCGTCGTTTCGGCCGACGGCGCGATCTTCAACAACGCCGCGCAGATGTGGAACCACGAATTCTTCTTCGACGAACTCTCGCCCAAGGCGCAGACCCGTCCCACGGGCGCGCTGCTGAAGGCCATCGACGAAAATTTCGGATCGTTCGATCAGCTGAAGGCCCAGATGGAGAAGGCCGCCGCAGGGTTGTTCGGTTCGGGCTGGGTATGGCTCGCGGAGGACAAGTCGGGCAAGCTGGCGATCGTCAGCGAGCAGAACGCCGGCAATCCCTTGCGCTACGGCATGAAGCCCCTGATGTGCTTCGACGTTTGGGAGCATGCTTACTATATCGACTACCGCAACCGCCGCGCCGATGCCGTCGCAGCCCTCTGGGACCGCATCGACTGGAAGGTCGTCGAAGAGCGCTACGCCAAGGAATAGTGGGTTCCGCTTAGGAAAGGACGCCGTTTCCCGGTTTGGGGGACGGCGTTTTTTCGTCTCCGGATTTCATGCGGCGGAGGGTTTCCGGGGGCGGCGGATTTGTTCCGCCGGATATACAGGATCGGAAATATTATATATTTCCGTCATTCGCCGCAGAAAATTCTGGCGGGAAAAAATTGGTGGAAATGGCAAAAAGTATTACCTTTATTTTTTTGACCGGACGTTTATTCTGCCATGAATCGCTCTATCGAAAATTCCCCCCCCCATGGTTTGGAGGAGGTCTATGCGGAGTACAGGACGTATTTCGTCCGGATCGCCGTGTCGTATGTCCGTGACAGGATGGTGGCCGAGGATTTGGTGTCCGATACCTTTCTGAAAATCTGGGAGAGCCGCACGGAGACGACGCCCCGGAATCTGCCCGCCTATCTGCTTACCGCGCTCAAGCGCAAGTGTCTGGACTATCTGCGCGACCAAGCCATTCATCTCAGAATTCAACAGAACATGCACCAGACCAGTGCGCGCGTGGTCGGAGAGCGTATCGCGCGGCTCGAAGCCAACGACCCCCAGAACCTGATGATGTCCGAGGCGCTCGCCATCATCGAGCGCGAACTGCGGCGGATGCCTGAACAGCGGCGGCGGATTTTCATCGCCCACCGTTACGAAGAGATGTCCTACCGGGAAATAGCCGCCGTTTACGAATTGTCCGAAGGACAGGTGACCTACGAACTGCGTGCGGCGAAGGAGGCGCTCAAGGCTGCGCTCAAGGATTATCTTCCGCTGATAGGACTCTTGCTGAACGGCTTCTGACGACCGCCCCCCCCCGGAATTATTAAAAATATTTATTTGCGGGATTTTGCGATTTTTTTCGCAAATCCTGCACTGTCGTGCGTCAATATAGCAACTTATGGAAAAGGAAACATTATATCGCTACGTGGCGTGCCAAGCATCGCCTGAGGAGGAGACGGCAGTGCTGACGTGGCTGGAAGCCGATCCTGCACACGAATCGGAACTCGCAAAGGTGCAGCGGCAGCACGATCTGGTGGCTCTGAGCGCTCCGGTCATCAACGAACTTTACGCCAAGGACCGCAGGCGCCGTTTCGGCTCCGTCCTGCGCCGGTGGAGCGCGGCGGCAGCGGCCGTCGTACTGCTCGCCTTCGGCGGTTATTATTTTCACGCCGCACGCGATTTCTCGCGGCAGGGCGAACGGCTACTGTCGGTATCCGTACCCTACGGACAGCGCGTCAGCCTGACGTTGCAGGACGGCACTTCGGTATGGCTCAACGCCGGAACGACGCTGCGCTATCCGGCGCTCTTTACGGGGCGCGAGCGCCGTGTGGAGATCGAAGGCGAAGCCCGGTTCGAAGTGGTGCACGATGCGAAACATCCCTTCATCGTCCGGACATACGCCTGCGACGTCGAGGTGCTGGGCACGAAATTCAATGTCGTGGCCGAGGAGGAGAACGGGCTCTTCTCGACGGCTCTGTTCGAAGGCCGCGTCGCCGTTTCCAGCCGGCTCGTCCCCGGCGAACGACTGGTGCTGGAACCCGACGAGATGGTGACGCTCGAAGGGAAGCATCTCTGTCTCGCGCAGATCGACAACGATGAGGAATATTTGTGGACGAACGGAATCATCAGCCTGACCGATCAGTCGTTCTCCGAGCTGATGCACCGCTTCGAAAAGACCTTCGGCGTCACAATCCGTATCGAGCGCGAACCGTCGATCCGTATCGGACAGGGTAAGATACGGCAGTCGGTAGGTATCGACAATGCGCTTCAGGTGCTGCAGCGGTTTGCCGATTTCGAGTACGAGAAAGACGAACAGAACAATACGATAACCATTCGATAAACTCAGTCCAACCTTAAAACGACCGGCCTATGAAGTAACCCAAGTTTATGAGAAATCAGATATTATGATTGTCGGACCCTCAAAAAATGGCCCGTGCGGATGGTAGCACATCGCACAGGCCGGAGGTCAAGCAAACTTCCTACTCAAACCTAAAGTACAAATTTATGAATAAAACATTTATCAGACAAGCGAAAAGGTCATTTACTTTTTTATTCATGCTTGGTCTTTGCGCTATCTGGTCTCCGCGGGCGGCGGCCCAGAACCGCAGCCTGCCCCAAGTTACGATCCGGATGGACCGTGTCCCGATGTCACAGATCATGTCCGAGATCGAACGGCAGACCAAATATCTGTTCGTTACGGGTTCGGATGTCAAGACCGACCGTATCACAAGCCTCGATGTTACGGCGGTGCCGCTTACGGAAGCCCTGAACCGGATGGTGGCGGGTGCGGACCTGACCTACGACATCCGTTCGCTGAGCATCATCCTCTCCGTAAAGAAAGCCGAGCAGCCTGCGGCCGTCGCAGGTTATGTCCGCGACGGGAGCGGCCAGCCGGTCATCGGCGCCACGATCATCGTCCGCGACACCTCGACCGGTACGACGACCGACGCCGACGGCCGTTTCACCCTTTCGGTGCCCGCACCTTCGACGGCATGGCTCGAAGTGAGCTATCTGGGCTATGAGCCGCAGGCGGTTGCCGTCGGCAACCGCACTTCGTTCGACATTACGCTGCGCGAGGCCGCATCGGAGATCGAATCGGTCGTCGTGACGGCCCTCGGCATCAAGCGCTCGGAGAAGGCGCTCTCGTATAATGCCCAGCAGATCAACGCCGAGGACATCGTGGCCGTGAAAGACGTCAATTTCGTCAATTCGCTCAACGGCAAGGTGGCCGGTCTGAATATCAACGCCTCGTCGTCGGGTGTCGGCGGTTCGTCGAAGGTCGTGATGCGCGGTTCGAAATCCATCGAGCAGTCGTCGAACGCCCTCTATGTGATCGACGGCATTCCGATGTGCAACTTCCGCAGCGACGGCAGCGAGGAGTTCGATTCGCAGGGCTCTTCGGAGGCCATCGCCGACCTCAACCCTGAGGATATCGAGTCGATGACCGTCCTGTCGGGCGCAGCCGCCGCGGCACTCTATGGTTCGGATGCCGCCAACGGCGCCATTCTGATCACGACCAAGCGCGGCAAGGCCGGTCAGACGACCGTGACGGTGACGAGCAACACCGAAGTGCTCGCGCCTTTCGTGATGCCGATGTTCCAGACCCGTTACGGCACGGGCGACAAGCTGGCGGGAGCCGCCAACGGCATCTACTCGTGGGGCGAACGTCTGAATGCGTTCAATTACAGGGGCTACGACCCTGCCGACGACTATTTCCAGACGGGCGTCGTGGGCACCGAGACGGTTTCGTTCTCGACGGGCAACGAGCGCAGCCAGACCTATGCTTCGGCCGGCGCCGTCAATTCGCGCGGTATTATTCCCAACAACGGTTACGACCGTTACAACTTCACTTTCCGCAATACCTCGTCGTTCCTCAAGGACAAGATGCACCTCGATCTGGGTGCCAGCTACATTATCCAGAAAGACCGCAACATGGTCAATCAGGGCGTCTACTCCAACCCGCTGGTGTCGGCTTACCTCTTCCCGCGCGGCGACGACTGGGCGGATGTGGAGATGTACGAACGCTACAACCCCTCGCGCGGCATCTACGAGCAGTACTGGCCGACGATGGGAGCCGATACCTATCAGATGCAGAACCCCTACTGGATCAGCTACCGCAACCTGCGCGAGAACCGCAAGGACCGCTACATGATCAACGCCTCGCTGACCTACGACATCCTCGACTGGCTCTCGGTTTCGGGCCGCATCCGGGTGGACAACTCGAACAGCGACTATACCGAGAAGCTCTACGCATCGACCAACAACCTGCGCACCGAGGGATCGCCCAACGGTCTCTACGGCATCACCAAGACCAACGACCGTCAGACCTACGGCGACGTGATGGTCAATATCAACAAGACCTTCGGCGAGAACTGGAGTCTGCAGGCCAACGTCGGCGCTTCGATCTCGGACATGCGTTCCGACGCCTCGAAAGTCCGCGGCCCGATCGCCTACGGAGAGCAGACCGGTTACGACAAGGACGGCAACGCCATCTACGAGCCGAATAACATCCCCAACGTGTTCAACGTCTACAACCTCTCCAATTCGAAGACCGTCCGCGAGCAGATCGGCTGGCGCGAGCAGTCGCAGTCGGTCTTCTTCTCGGCCGAGGTGGGCTTCAAGGGGGCGTATTACCTGACCGTGACGGGCCGCAACGACTGGCCTTCGCAGCTGGCGGGTCCCAACTCGGTGAACTCCTCGTTCTTCTATCCGTCGGTCGGCGCTTCGGTCGTGCTCTCGGAGATCATCCCGAACATGCCCAAGAACCTCTCCTACGTCAAGCTGCGTGCGTCGTACGCATCGGTGGGTCTGGCTTTCTCGCGTTTCTACGCCAATCCGACCCGCTCGTGGAACTCTTCGACCAACAGCTGGAACCTCTCGTCCCAAAGTCCGCTCTACGACCTGAAGCCCGAACGCACCAAATCGTTCGAAGTCGGTCTTACGATGCGCTTCCTCAGACATTTCAATTTCGACATTTCGTACTATAACACCCGTACGATCAACCAGACGTTCAACACGGGCATCCCCGCAAGTTCGATGTACAGCAAGGTCTACAAGCAGGACGGCGACGTGCGCAACCGCGGTTTCGAAATGTCGCTGGGCTACAAGAATACGTGGAACCGCTTCTCATGGGACAGCAACTTCACGGCCAGCGTCAACCGCAACAAGATCATGAAGCTGGGCAAAGAGGTGATCGACCCCAACACGGGCAAGGTCACTCCGATCGGCGACCTGAACGTGGGAGGCATGGGTAACGTCCGCTTCATTCTGCGCGAGGGCGGCTCGCTGGGCGACATCTATTCGCGCGCCGACCTGCGCCGCGACTCGAACGGCGATATCTATCAGGATATGGACGGCAACATCTTCGTGGACAACAAGACGCAGACCAAGGATTTCATCAAGCTGGGTTCCGTATTCCCCGACGCCAATCTGGCATGGCGCAACGACTTCCGCTGGCGCAACTTCAATTTCGGGTTCCTGCTCACGGCCCGTCTGGGCGGCGTAGTCTACTCGCGCACGCAGGCCGTAATGGATTACTACGGCGTATCGGCCTCGTCGGCCGATGCGCGCGATGCGGGCGGCATTGTCATCAACGGCAACGACCTGATCGATGCGCAGAAATGGTACCAGACCGTCGCCAACGGCGATACGACTCCGCAGTACTACACCTATTCGGCTACGAATGTGCGGTTGCAGGAGGCTTCGATCGGCTACACGATTCCGCGCAAGAAGCTGGGAGACGTTTGCGACATCACCCTCTCGATCGTAGGCCGCAACTTGTGGATGCTCTACAACAAGGCGCCCTTTGATCCTGAGGCGGTCGCTACCACCAGCAACTACTATCAGGGCATCGACTATTTCATGATGCCTTCGTTGCGCAGCATCGGCTTCAACGTGCGTGTCAAATTCTAATCAAGCTAAAACGCCATGAAATTCAATATATCGAATATGACGGTGGCCCTTGCGGCGGCAGCGCTCGGCGCGGCATCCTGCACGGCCAACTACGAAGATATCAACCGGAATCCCTATGAGGTTACCGCAGAGGATATGGAGCGGGACGGTTACGCCATGCGGTCGTTCATGACCACCATGCAGAGCTGGGTCATTCCGGCCGACGTCAATCAGTGCCAGTTCACCGATCTGCTGCTGGGCGGGCCTTACGGCGGTTATATCGCCGATGCGAACAGCGGATTCAACACCGGAAAATTCTCGACCTACGACCCGCAGTCGAACTGGTCGCCGGTATTTTACCGGGTTATCTACACCAATGAAATGTCGAACTTCACGGAGTTGTGCAAGGTGACCGAAGACGAGAATGCCATCGCCGTGGCGAAGGTGGTGAAGGTCGCCGGCGTACACCGCGTCGCCGACACCTACGGACCGATTCCCTATACGCAGGTGGGTACGGGCGCCGATCCGGTGCCGCTGGACTCGGAGAAAGAGGTCTTCAAGGCCATGTTCGCTGATCTGGATGCTGCCGTCGAGGTGCTTACGCGCAACCGTGCAGGCATGATCACCACCGATGCCGACCGGCTTTACGGCGGCAGTCTGGAGCGCTGGGGCCGTCTGGCCAACTCGCTCAAGTTGCGTCTTGCGATGCGTATCGTCTATACGGATTTCACCACCGATGACGGTCGTACTCCGCAGCAGCTGGCCGAGGAGGCCGTCAGCTCGGAGCTGGGCGTGATCGAGGACAACTCCGGCAATGCCATGTATACGGGCTTCGGCAAGGACGGCAATCCTTTCTACGTCTGCTTCTTCAGCTATAAGTCCGGTGCGGGCGACCACCGCATCGCCGCCGATATCGCGTCGTTCATGAACGGTTACGACGATCCCCGTCGTGCGAGCTATTTCAACGAGTCGGCTTTCAGCGGAGGCGGCTATGACGGTCTTCGCAACGGCATCCAGATTCCCGACGATGATCGTATCAACAACTTCTCGCGGTATAACGTGACGGCATCGACGTCGCTGATGTGGATGAACGCTTCGGAGGTGGCCTTCCTCCGCGCCGAGGGCGCTTTGCGCGGCTGGGCGATGGGCGGCAACGCCCGGACCTTCTACGAGGAGGGTATCCGGCTCTCGTTCGAGCGTTGCGGCGTCGCGGATCAGCTGACGGCCTATATGGCTTCGACGGCGCTTCCCGGCGGCTATGACGACCCGGCATTCGGTTACAGCTGTTCGAACCAGTCGACGGTCACGATCCCTTGGAACGACGGGGCGGCTTTCGAAGAGAACCTCGAACGCATCATCACCCAGAAGTGGATCGCCAATTTCCCGCTGGGTACCGAAGCGTGGGCCGATTACCGCCGTACGGGCTATCCGCGTCTGTTCCCGGTGGTGGTCAATAACAATCCCGACATCACGAATCTGCAGCTGGGCGCCCGCCGTATGACCTATCCGCTGGAGGAGTACGAGGCGAACGGCGAAACGATCCGGGCCGCCGTGGATCAGTGGCTGGGCGGTCAGGACAAAATGTCCACCCGTCTGTGGTGGGATTGCAATCCCCGGATTCGCTAACCTATAAAACCGTCAAACTATGAAAATCAACATCAAAAGATATTTTCTGCCCCTTGCAGCCGTGCTTTTCATGGTCGGCTGCCACGAGGCCGTCGAGCCTGAGGCGATCGACGTGAACTATTCGTCATTCGAGGAGACGAATCCCGAATTGTATGCCCGGTACATGCAGGCGCTCCGGGAGTACAAGGCCGGTTCGCACAAGGCGGTGTTCGTTACGATGACCGTTCCCGAAAACGGCGCCGCGACGACCCATCGTACGCAGCATTTTACGGCGATACCCGACAGCGTCGACTTCATCGTGGTGAACCCGGTTCCGGCCGTGCTCTGCCAGACGCTTGTCGATGAAATCCGGAAAGTGCATGAGAAGGGAACCCGCATCCTCTTCAATATCGACCTGCAGACATTCGAAAACGACTGGACGCAGGTGCTGAAGGAGGACCCCACGCTCAGCGAGGAAGATGCGCTGGCTTATCTCGGCGGCCGTGTCGGCGAGCAGATCGCGCTGGTAGACCGCTGGGGCTATGACGGCTTCATCTTCACCTACACGGGCAAGGCCGTAGGCAGCATGCAGGACGAGGCGCTGGCCGTCTATACGGCCCGTCAGGAAGCGCTCTTCGCTCCGATCCGCGCTTGGCATGAGGCCCACCCGTCGCATGCGCTCGTCTTCCGCGGCTTCACCGGAGCCGTTACGGAGGCGAATATGCCGCTGCTGGACGAGTGCGCCTACATCATCCTGCCGACCAATGACGTGAAGACGCTCGACGAAATGTCGTTCTCGGCTCTTACCGCAGTCAGCGTTGCCGGCGTGCCGGCCGACCGTCTGATCGTGACGGCCCAGACCACCCGTCCCGGCGACGACAAGAAGGAGTTCGGTTATACCGGCATGGTCGATGCCTTCGGCGATACGGTCGAGGCGATCGAGGCTTGGGCCGGATGGGTGACGCTCCCTTCGCCGGGCTATACCCGTGCAGGGCTGCTGATCGAGGATGTCCAGTACGACTATTACAACCCCGCCAAGGTGTGGGCCAAGACCCGCGAGGCGATCGGCATTATGAACCCCTCCATCTAAAAACTGACAGCCATGAAATACAACAAATGCTTATTGGTTCTCTCGGCGCTCGCCGCAGTCGCTTTCACCGGCTGCAAGAACGAGGATGTCGAGAAGCATCGTTTCGATAACAAGTTCTATATCACCTCGACCATTCTGTCCGACGACCTGCTGATCAAGAGCGACACGCCGGGATATACCAAGACGATCGAGTCGCGTCTGGCCAAGCCTGCCGCGCAGCAGGTCGCCGTGACGATCGGGGCCGATCCGTCGCAGGTAGCCGCCTACAACATGATCTATGGCGACAACGCCGTGGCGCTTCCCGCCGAATGCTACGAACTCTCTTCCAACCGGATCGACATTGCGGCCGGTCAGGTGAGCGGCGACGCGATAGAGATCGTGTTCAAGGACATCAATACGCTCGACGGCAGCCTGCGTTACGTGCTGCCCGTGACGGTCACTTCGTGCAATGGCGTGGATCTGCTCGACAGCCGCAGTACGGTCTACTTCGTGGCCCGTCAGGGTGCGATGATCAACGTGGTGGCCAATATCGCGTGGATGAACTTCCCGGTCAGCTGGTCGGCCGACGCCAAACCGCTCGTCAGCGGCATGAAGCAGGTCACCATCGAGGCCCTGCTGCGCAGCGCCGACTGGACCGACGGCCGCGGCGACGCCCTCAGCTCGGTATTCGGTATCGAAGGCAACTTCCTCGTGCGCATCGGCGACGCCGACCGTCCGCGCGACCAGCTCCAGCTGGCGACGGGATCGGCCAACGGCGGCAACTGGCCCGCAGCCAATGCCGCTCCGGGGCTTCCGGTCAATGAGTGGGTGCATATCGCCGTGGTTTGGGACGCCGTAAACGGCGAGCGTATCTATTACCAGAACGGCAAGCAGGTGGCCTACTCCAATCAGAAGATGAGCGGATCGGTTACGCTGACCAGCAACTGTTACGTCGGCAAGTCGTACAACGAGGAGCGTTACATCCCCGGAGAGATTTCCGAGCTGCGCGTTTGGAGCGTGGCCCGTACGCCGGAGCAGATCGCCGGCAACATGTACGGTGTCAGCCCCGAAAGCGAGGGGCTGGTGGCCTACTGGAAATTCAACGAGGGTTCCGGTTCGACGATCATCGACCATGCGAACGGCACGAATCTCTCTGCCGTGGGCGGCACGCCGACTTGGATTCCCGTAACTCTTCCTGAAGTAAAATAACCAATAACAGCTATTACGCATGAAAACGAGATATTTCAAATCCGGTATTCTCGCCGCAGCCGCAGCCTTGCTCTACTCCGCTGCGTTCGTCTCCTGCACGGACGATGTCACGGTCGGCGAGTGGGACGGCGCAGGCTCGATCGAAACGGGCCTCAATGAAACGGGCGCCGTGCTGCAGGACCTCAACTCCGGGAAGTCGAACACCACCGTCGAATTGTGGAAGGAGACCTACACCGCCGAGCTGCGTCTGGTGTTGACCAAAGCCCCCGCCGAGGGGTTCACGGCTAGGGCCAAGTTCGATACCTCCTATGACGCGGGGCAGTACAACAAGGCCAACGGTACGGATTATACGCTTTATCCGGCCGACAAGGTGACTTTTGCCAACGACGGCCTCTTTGCCGCCGCAGGCCGCAATGTCGAACTTACGGTCGAGATGACTGTCCATGCTGCCGAAGGACTCGTAGCAGGCCGGGGATATCTGATCCCCGTAGCCCTCGAAGCCGATGGCGTGATCCTCAAGGAGAGCCATTGTTTCTACGTGGTGAAGGATATGACCTCGATGCCTACCTGCTATAAGGGCGACGACCTGCCGAAGGGCTTCCTGTTCTTCGAGGTCAACGACGTCAATCCGCTCAACGCCCTGACGTTCGAGCTCGAAGACGGACGCCTGCTGTGGGATGTGGTCTGCCTCTTTTCGGGCAACATCAACCACCATGCGGACCGCAACGCTCCGTTCCTGAGCCTCAATCCGCAGACCCAGTACTGGATGGATAACAACGAGGTCTTCATTCAGCCGCTGCGCAAACGCGGCATCAAGGTCATCATGTGCGTACTGGGCAACCACGACCAGTCGGGTGTAGCCCAGCTTTCCGACTACGGATGCCAGATGTTCGCCAAGGAACTCGCCACGTTCTGCGAAGCATACAATATCGACGGCGTGTGCTTCGACGACGAGTATTCGAACAGTCCCGATCTTTCGAATCCCTACTATGCTTCGCGCAGTTCGGCGCGTGCGGCCCGTCTTGCCTACGAATCGAAGAAGGCGATGCCCGACAAGCTGGTCGTAGCCTACTGCTACTCTTCGTTCCATATCAGCAGTTGGCCGACCGAGATCGAAGGGCAGGACATTGCGGAGTGGGTCGACATCGCCGTGGGCGATTACGGTCAGTCCACCTCGCCCAAGGGCAACATGACCCAGAAGCAGTGCTCGGCCATCTCGATGGAGTTCAACCGCGGTACGGGCGGCAACTTCACCAGCGGCGTTGCCGAGGGTATGCTCAACCCGACCACCGGCAAGGGCTGGTTCATGGGCTTCGCACCCGATCCGCTGAAGAATACCAACGGCAGGGTGGACAAGAATGCTTGGCGCAATATTTTCGTCAACCGGCTGAACAAGGGTCCCGAAACTCTCTACGGTTCGCCGCTCAAGGAGCCGGAGCACTTCTACAAGTTCGCCGACACCACGCGCTATAATTATCCTGAGGACCTGCCGGATACCTATTCGCGTCCGGCACAGCCTGAGTGGCCAAACTATTGATTCGATTCCGCCTTGCAGGCGGGGCGACCCCGCCTGCAAGGCGGAATTAACCGAAAAACAGTAAACGATGAAAAACATGTTTAAATATGCGCTGGTTTTCGCCTTCGCGGGCGGCGCAGCGCTCTTCACCGGCTGCCGCGCCGACGAGGAGGTCGATCTGGCGGGTTACCCCGAAACGCCGGTCGGCGCAACGATCTCCGGTACTACGGACCGGGTGGCGACTTTCGCGGGAACTTACGATAATGAAGGCGTGCTGAATCTCGCCGGTTCGCTTTCGGGCGAGTATACCATTGCCCTTGCGCAGGCCAGCCCCGAAGAGACGGTCGTTCGCGTAGAACCTATTATCACCAACGTACCGGCCGAGCTGGTCGAGATCAGCGCGCGCGAGCTGGTGATTCCCGCCGGCAGCACTACGGCGGCAGTCTCGGTAAGGATGATCGAGGAGAACTACGACTTCATGGAGAATGTGTTCGGGCCTGTGACCTACGAGCTGGGCGTGCGTGTGGTCGAAGCGCGCGGTTCGCAGGTTCCCGTGGTGGACGGCGAGGCGAAGATGGTGATCGAAAAGGCTGCCTATGTCGCTGTCGCGTCGCTCGTGGGCGTCGAGGGCAATGCCGTGACTTTCAAGCGCAACTTCATCGACGGTGCGATCGTCAACGAAGATCCGATAACATATGACGTGAAGGTCGTGGTGGACCGTCCCGTACTGGAGGATACGAAGTTCGTCGTGAAATCGGCGGGCATTCCCGAAGGATTTGTCGACGACGAGCGCTTTACGCCCGCTGCCGAGGTGACGATTCCGGCCGGGGCGAAAGAGTCGGACGCAACGACGTGGTCGGTGACGGACGACTTCCTCGAAGCGGACGAAGAACTCGGCACTTTCCCGGTGCAGCTCACGGCCGAGCTGGTCGGCGATACCGCCGGGGCCGCCGTCGATCCGGAGGATGCCGGCGTTGCGATTTCGATCGTGAAGAAGTCCGATCTCCTGACTTTCCTGTCCGCGGCCGATCCGTCGTGGAAGAAGTATCCGACGAGCGGATGGACCGTGCAAACCAACGGCAGCTCAAGTTCGAATGCTAATACCGCTCTTTGGGACGGAGATTCGTATTCCGATATTTATCTTTGGAGAGATTCCTCGCTCGAACTTACGATCGACATGAAGACCTTGCAGTGGGTCGCCGGTTTTGATATTCAGGCTTTTAGTATCGACTATTTGGGCGAGTACTTCGAGCTTTCTACGTCGGAAGACGGGGAGAACTGGACGCCGCACGGAGAGCTCCGGCAGGCCGAGGCTCCCAACAGAGGCTATGGCGCAACCAACTACGTTCAGTTGCTCAAACCCTGCAACGCCCGCTATGTCAAGTGGGTCGGCATGAAGGGCAGCACTGCGCTTAGCATCAATGAGTTGTATATCTATGGTCGGAACGAATAACCGCTATCCGGTCCGAATGTTAACGGAGGCTCCCCGCAGAAATGCGGGGAGCTTTTTTTCGGTCTTGACTTTTGTCGGCGGAGGTCCGTCGTCCGGCAATCAGGTCGGTTTGACACTTTTGTAGCCAAAATTCATCATTTTGTGCATTTTTTCGTCCGAAAGGTAGCTTTTCAGCGGGAAAGAGCGTATATTCGCTGCGCTGAAATTGTTTTGTCGATAATGCTGGAGAGAATTCAATATGCGCTGTTCGTGCTGCTCTTCGTGCTGGCGGGAAGTCTCGACGGTGCGACGCCGCAGGGAGGCGCATGCCGGGTACAGCCCGGAATGAGTCCGCAGGCCGCACTCCATGCACCCGTTACGGCGCAGAATTATTTCACGGCCGCCGTAATGCTTTCGGGCGACGCTTCGATCGAGATTCCGGCCCACTCTTCGGAGCATAAGGCCATCGTGCGGCATCGTTTCTATGCCCGTTCGGCTGCGGCGGAAGCCGTGGCGCAGCAAAACTCGGCGCTCTCGGACCGCGGCGCGCTCTATTCCAAGCCGGTCGATTACTACATCTTTTCTCTGGGGCGGATTCTGATTTAGCCCCGGCTGTCCCTTTTTGCCAGCCGCATGGTTTCCGGCCGCGACGTCCCGTCCGCCGGGGGCATGCCCGTTTTTCGTGTTCCGGAATATAAATTCGTAAAATAACAGGTTATGTATTTCACGCTATTGGTGGTCGTCATCCTGACGGCCATTGCGCTGGTCGCAGTCGCGCTGGGTATCGCCCGCGCCGTGTCGCCGCGTTCGTACAACCCCCAGAAGGGCGAAGCGTATGAGTGCGGCATCCCGACACGGGGCCGGTCGTGGATGCAGTTCAAGGTGGGTTACTACCTCTTTGCGATCCTGTTCCTGATGTTCGACGTCGAGACGGTGTTCCTCTTTTCATGGGCCGTCGTCGTGCAGGAGCTGGGTGTGTACGGACTGGTGAGCATCCTCTTCTTTTTGGTCGTCCTGATTTTGGGCCTTGCGTACGCATGGCGGAAAGGAGCTTTGGAATGGAAGTAAAAAGAGAACCGAAGATCAAGTCGATGAAATACGAAGATTTCAACGACAACGAATACCTCGAAAAGATGGTCGCCGAACTGCGCGACAACAATACGAACGTGATCGTGGGCTGTCTGGACGAGCTGATCGAGTGGGGCCGCAGCAACAGCCTGTGGCCGCTGACCTTCGCCACGAGCTGCTGCGGCATCGAGTTCATGGCCGTGGGCGCGGCGCGTTACGATTTCGCCCGGTTCGGGTTCGAAGTGGCCCGCGCCTCGCCGCGTCAGGCCGACTTCATCATGGTCGCCGGCACCATCACCCACAAAATGGCCCCGGTGCTCAGGCGCCTTTACGACCAGATGGCCGATCCGAAGTACGTGATCGCCGTGGGCGGCTGCGCCATCAGCGGCGGACCCTTCAAGAAGTCGTATCACGTGCTGAACGGCGTGGACAGGATTCTGCCCGTCGATGTCTATATACCCGGCTGTCCGCCGCGGCCCGAAGCGATGCTTTACGGCCTGATGCAGCTGCAGCGCAAAGTGAAGCTGCAGCGTTTCTTCGGCGGGGTGAACAAGCAGATCGGCCGCGAAGAGTATGAAGAGCTGCTGCGCCGCGACCTGACCTCGGAGCGGAACGATTTGAATGTGGAAGGAGGAGAAAAGCAATGAGTATGACGCTGAAAGACAAGATAACGGCATGGGAACCTCAGGCCGTATGGTCCGAGGCGGGCGACGGCATGTGGACCGTGCCCGCGGAGAAGTTTCACGATCTGGCCGCCCGGCTCAGGGCCGCGGGATTCGATTTCCTGCGCAGTCTGACGGGCATGGACTGGGGCGAAGAGGGCTTCGGAGCCGTCTATCACCTCGAAGCCACCGCCACGGGCGAAAACGTCGTCCTGCGGACGCTGACGCCGAGCCGCGAGAAATGCGGCCTGCCCTCGGTCTGCGATTTGTGGAAGGCCGCCGAGCTGAACGAACGCGAGGTATTCGACTATTTCGGCATCGGGTTCCTGAACCATCCCGACATGCGGCGGCTGTTCCTGCGCGACGACTGGGTGGGGTATCCCCTGCGCAAGGATTACGATCCGGCGCTCAATCCGCTGCGCATGACCAACGAGGTGTCGAAGGACAGCGCTCCGAGTTTCGAGCTGACCTCCGACGGCAGTTTCATCCGCAAGCGCAACGTGCTCTTCGAAGAGGACGAATACGTCATCAACGTCGGTCCCCAGCACCCTGCGACGCACGGCGTGCTGCGCTTCAGGGTTTCGCTGGAGGGTGAGATCATCAAGAAGCTCGACGTGCACTGCGGTTATATCCACCGCGGCATCGAGAAGCTGTGCGAGGGGCTGACCTATCCCCAGACGCTGGCCCTTACGGACCGGCTGGATTATCTGGGGGCCGCGCAGAACCGTCATGCGCTCTGCATGTGCATCGAGAAGGGGCTGGGCGTCGAGGTGTCGGAGCGGGTGCAGTATATCCGCACGATCATGGACGAGCTGCAGCGCATCGATTCGCACCTGCTGTTCTTCGCGTGTCTCTGTATGGACATGGGGGCTTTGACGGCGTTCTTCTACGGGTTCCGCGACCGTGAGAAGGTGCTCGACATTCTGGAGCAGACCACGGGAGGCCGCCTGATACAGACCTATAACACCATCGGCGGCGTGCAGGCCGACATCCATCCTGAATTCGTGCGCAAGGTCAAGGAGTTCATCGCCTATATGCGTCCGCTGCTGCGCGAATACCACGAAATATTCACGGGCAACGTCATCGCGCAGGAGCGTCTGAAAGGAACGGGCGTGCTGACCCGTGAGGATGCGATCTCGTTCGGCGCCACGGGCGGCACGGGACGCGCCGCGGGCTGGGCCTGCGACGTGCGCAAGCGGCATCCCTACGCCATGTACGGCAAGGTCGATTTCGAGGAGGTGCTCTTCACCGAGGGCGACTGCTTCGCCCGCTACATGGTCCGCATGCGCGAGATCGAGCAGAGCATGAACATCGTCGAACAGCTGATCGACAATATTCCCGAAGGGGAATACCAGTTGAAGATGAAGCCGGTGGTCCGCATTCCCGAAGGCAGCTACTACGCCGCCGTCGAGGGGAGCCGCGGCGAATTCGGCGTGTTTATCGAGAGCCGGGGCGACAAGTCGCCTTACCGCATGAAGTTCCGTTCGACGGGACTGCCGCTGGTATCGTGTCTCGAAACCATAGCGAAGGGGACGAAGATCGCCGACCTGATCGCCATCGGAGGCACGCTCGATTACGTCGTACCCGATATAGACCGGTGAGAGGTTGAAAGCTTCGCCGGTCGGCGCCGGCTCTTCCCGATGTTTTTTCCGCCGCAGGCGGATAAGTCCCCTCCGAGAAGGGGATTTAGGGGGGCAGACTTGTAAACACGGCCAGAGACCGTGAATTGCAGCCGGGGAGAGCGGAAAACGGATTGAAAAAGGAAAAACTTACAGATATGTTTGATTTTAGTATAGTAACGAGCTGGATTCACGGGCTGCTCACGTCGCTGATGCCCCTCGGACTGGCGGTCTTTCTGGAGTGCGTGATCGTCGGTGTCTGCCTGCTGCTGATGTATACGGTGATCGCCATCCTGATGATCTTCATGGAACGCAAGGTCTGTGCGGCCTTCCAGTGCCGTCTGGGACCGGTGCGCGTGGGGCCGTGGGGCACGCTGCAGGTCATCTGCGACGTATTCAAAATGCTCACCAAGGAGATTATCACCATCCGCCGTTCGGACAAGTTCCTCTACAACCTCGCGCCCTACATCGTCATTCTGGCGTCGGTGCTGGCGTTCGCCTGCCTGCCCGTGAACAAGGGGCTGGAGGTGCTGGACTTCAACGTGGGCGTCTTCTTCATGATGGCCGCGTCGTCGATCGGCGTGGTCGGCATCCTGCTGGCGGGGTGGAGTTCCAACAACAAGTATTCGCTCATCGGCGCCATGCGGAGCGGCGCGCAGATGATTTCGTACGAGCTTTCGATCGGCCTTTCGATCCTGACGATCATCGTGCTGACCGACACCATGCAGTTCTCCGAGATCGTGGCCCGGCAGGCCGACGGCTGGTTCATCTTCAAGGGGCATATTCCGGCGCTGATCGCCTTCGTGATCTACCTGATCGCGGGCAACGCCGAGGTGAACCGCGGCCCGTTCGACCTGCCGGAAGCCGAGTCGGAGCTGACGGCGGGGTATCACACCGAATATTCGGGCATGCACTTCGGACTCTTCTACGTCGCCGAATTCGTCAATCTGTTCATCGTCGCGGGCGTGGCCGCCACGATCTTCCTCGGAGGGTGGATGCCGCTGCATATCTCCGGCTGGGAGGGCTTCAACGCCGCGATGGACTACATTCCGGGCTTCGTCTGGTTCTTCGGCAAGGCGTTCTTCGTGGTGTGGCTGCTGATGTGGATCAAGTGGACATTCCCGCGCCTGCGTATCGACCAGATACTGACGCTCGAATGGAAGTATCTGGTGCCGATCGGACTGGCCAACCTGCTGCTGATGGTCGTTGTCGTCGTATTTAAACTGCATTTTTAGCCATGAAAAGCTATATCAAAGGATTCTTTCACGGACTGGGGTCCCTGTTGACGGGACTCAAGGTGACGGGCCGTGAGTTTTTCACGCCCAAGGTCACCGAGCAGTATCCGGAGAACCGCGCCACGCTCAGGATGTTCGACCGCTTCTGCGGCGAACTGACCATGCCGCACGACGCCGAGGGCCGGAACAAGTGTATCGCCTGCGGCCTGTGTCAGTCGGCGTGTCCCAACGGCACCATCCGCATCACGACCGAAATGGTCGCCGATCCCGAAACGGGCAAGAGCCGCAAGCGGCTGGTGCTCTACGAGTACGATCTGGGGGCGTGCATGTTCTGCCGTCTGTGCGTCAATGCCTGCCCGACCGGGGCGATCCGTTTCTCGACCGACTTCGAACATGCGGTCTACACGCGCGAAAAGCTGGTCAAAACCCTGAATAAACAGTAAGCCATGGAGATAACACTCGAATTAATCGTCTTTACGGTGCTGGCGGTCTTCACGGCCGTGAGCGCTCTGCTGGCTGTGACGACCAAGCGCATCCTGCGCGCGGCGACCTACCTGCTGTTCGTGCTGTTCGGTACGGCGGGCATCTATTTCCAGCTCAACTATTCGTTCCTCGGCGCGGTGCAGCTGCTGATCTATGCCGGCGGCATCACGGTGCTGTACGTCTTTTCGATTCTTTTGACGTCGAGTCAGGGCGACAAGTCGGAGGACCTGAAGGGATATAAATTCTTCGTGGGGCTGGCCGCGACGCTGCTGAGTCTCGGCGTCTGCCTTTATGTGACGCTCGGACACGATTTCAGGCCCTCGCATTTCGTTCACGGCGAACTGCACGTGCAGACCATCGGCCATGCGCTGATGAGCAGCGGCAAATACGGCTACGTGCTGCCGTTCGAGGTCATCAGCATCCTGCTGCTGGCCTGCATCGTCGGCGGAATCCTCATCGCACGCAAACGCTAAAAAAGTACGGCTATGATACACATGGAATATTATCTCGTCCTCTCCACGATCATGATGTTCGTGGGAATTTACGGATTCGTCACGCGCCGCAACCTGCTGGCGATGCTGATTTCCGTCGAGCTGATCCTCAATTCGGTCGATATCAACTTCGTCGTCTTCAACCGGTTCCTCTTCCCGGAACAGTTGGAAGGATTCTTCTTTACGCTGTTCGCCATCGGGATCAGCGCCGCGGAGACGGCCGTCGCCATCGCCATCATCATCAATATTTACCGCAACATCCGCAATATCGAGGTCAAGAGCCTGCGGGAGATGAAGTGGTAGCCGAAAACGAAAAACGACTCTTATGGAATATACGATTCTGATTCTGCTGCTGCCCCTGCTGAGCTTCCTCTTCTTAGGCTTGGCCGGCATGAAGCTCAAGCCCGCGGCGGCGGGCCTCGTCGGCACGGCGGTGCTGGGTGTGGTGACGCTGCTGTGTTACTGTACGGCGTTCGAATACTTCACGGCCGGGCGCGATGCCGCCGGGGCGTTCCCGACGCTGATTCCGTGGAATACGGTCTGGCTGCCGATCAGCCGTACGCTGCATATCGACATGGGCATCCTGCTGGACCCGATTTCGGTGATGATGCTCGTGGTGATCTCGACCGTCTCGCTGATGGTGCATGTCTACTCGCTGGGCTACATGAAGGGCGAACGGGGTTTCCAGCGTTACTATGCGTTCCTGTCGCTGTTTACGATGAGTATGATGGGACTTGTGGTGGCGACCAATATTTTCCAGATGTACCTGTTCTGGGAGCTGGTGGGCGTCAGCTCTTATCTGCTGATCGGCTTCTACTATACGAAGAGGGAGGCCGTCGCCGCGTCGAAGAAGGCCTTTATCGTGACGCGCTTCGCCGATCTGGGATTCCTCGTCGGAATCCTCTTCTACGGCTATTACGCCGGGACGTTCTCCTTTACGCCGGAGGTGCGGCTGCTGGCCGCCGCGGGGACGATGATCCCGCTGGCGCTGGGGCTGATGTTCATCGGCGGCGCGGGCAAGAGCGCCATGTTTCCGCTCCACATCTGGCTGCCCGACGCCATGGAAGGCCCGACGCCCGTGTCGGCGCTGATCCACGCCGCGACGATGGTCGTGGCGGGCGTCTACCTCGTGGCGCGCATGTTCCCGCTCTTTATCGGCTATGCGCCCGAAGTGCTCCACTGGACGGCCTACATCGGTGCCTTTACGGCACTGTACGCCGCCGTGGTGGCCTGCGTCCAAAGCGATATCAAGCGCGTGCTGGCGTTCAGCACCATTTCGCAGATCGGTTTTATGATCGTGGCGCTGGGCGTCAGCACCTCGGCCGATCCGCATGCGGGCGGGCTGGGGTACATGGCTTCGATGTTCCACCTCTTCACGCACGCCATGTTCAAGGCCCTGTTGTTCCTCGGCGCCGGATGTATCATCCACGCCGTCCACTCCAACGAAATGTCGGCCATGGGCGGCCTGCGCAGGTATATGCCCGTGACGCACGCCACGTTCCTCGTCGCCTGTCTCGCCATTGCCGGCATCTGGCCCCTGAGCGGTTTCTTCTCGAAGGACGAGATTCTGACGGCCTGCTTCGCGTTCAGCCCCGCGATGGGGTGGCTGATGACCGCCATTGCCGGACTGACGGCGTTCTACATGTTCCGCCTGTACTACAATATCTTCTGGGGACGCGAGAACCGGGAACTGCATGCCGCGCACAAACCGCATGAGGCTCCGCTGACGATGACCCTGCCGCTGGTGTTTTTGGCGGCGGTGACGCTCGTCGGGGGCGCGATCCCGTTCGGGAAGTTCGTCAGCAGCGACGGCATGCCCTACACGATTCATATCGACTGGCGCGTGGCGGGCGTGAGCCTTTGCGTGGCTGCCGCGGGCATTGCGCTGGCGACGTGGATGTACCTGCGCGAGCGGCAGCCCGTCGCCGACCGGCTGGCCCTGCGGTTCCGCGGCCTGCACAGGGCGGCCTATAACCGGTTCTATATCGACGACGTTTATCAGTTCGTCACCCACAAGGTGATCTTCCGCTTTGTTTCGACCCCGATCGCGTGGTTCGACCGCCACGTCGTGGACGGCTTTATGAATCTGCTGGCAAGGGCGGCCGGCGGCGCGGCGTACGCGATCCGCGACATGCAGAGCGGCAGCGTGCAGCGTTACTGCATCTGGTTCCTCGGCGGGGCGCTGGGCTTTACGATCATCCTGCTGTTAATCCGTTAATTTGAAGTTATTATGAATATGTTATCCTTGTTTCCCGCCATTCCGCTGCTGATGATGCTGGGACTTTGGCTGTCGAAATCGACGCGGCAGATCCGTGCCGTGATGGTGGCGGGCTCTTCGCTGCTGCTGTTGCTGGCGGCGGTGCTGGTGGTGCGCTACCTCGGCCTGCGCGAAGCGGGCGAGACGGCCGCCATGCTCTTTACCGCGAGCCATGTGTGGTACGCTCCGCTCGATATCCACTATGCGGTGGGCGTGGACGGTATCTCGGTCGCCATGTTGCTGCTGTCGGCCGTCATCGTATTTACGGGTACGTTCGCTTCGTGGCGGATGCAAACGCAGATCAAGGAGTACTTCCTCTGGTTCTGCCTGCTGAGCGTCGGCGTTTTCGGGTTCTTTATCTCGGTGGACCTCTTCACGATGTTCATGTTCTACGAGGTGGCGCTGATCCCGATGTACCTGCTGATAGGCGTCTGGGGCAGCGGCCGCAAGGAGTACGCCGCCATGAAGCTGACGCTGATGCTCATGGGCGGTTCGGCGCTGCTGCTGATCGGCATTCTGGGCATCTATTTCGGCGCCGGGGCGACGACGATGAATATTCTGGAAATCGCGCAGTTGCACAGCATTCCGCTCGCGCAGCAGTATGTCTGGTTTCCGCTGGTCTTTGTCGGGTTCGGCGTGCTGGGCGCGCTGTTCCCGTTCCATACGTGGAGTCCCGACGGCCATGCTTCGGCTCCGACGGCGGTCTCGATGCTCCATGCCGGGGTGCTGATGAAGCTGGGCGGTTACGGCTGTTTCCGCGTGGCGATGTACCTGATGCCTGAGGCGGCGCACGAACTGAGCTGGATATTCATCGTCCTGACGACAATCTCGGTCGTCTACGGGGCTTTGGCGGCCTGCGTGCAGACCGACCTCAAATACATCAACGCCTATTCGTCGGTGTCGCACTGCGGGCTGGTGCTCTTCGCCATTCTGATGATGAACACCACGGCCGGAACGGGAGCGATTCTGCAGATGCTGAGCCACGGCCTGATGACGGCCCTCTTCTTCGCCCTGATCGGCATGATTTACGGCCGTACGCATACGCGCGACATCCGCGAGCTGAGCGGCCTGATGAAGGTCATGCCCTTCCTTGCGGTGGGGTACGTCATCGCGGGTCTTGCGAACCTTGGACTGCCGGGGCTGAGCGGCTTCGTGGCCGAAATGACCATCTTCAACGGCGCGTTCATGAACGACGACACGTTCCACCGCGTCGTGACGATCATCGCCTGCACGAGCATCGTGATTACGGCGGTTTACATCCTGCGGGTGGTGGGGAAAATTATTTACGGCACCTGCACCGACGAACACCACCTCAAACTGACGGACGCCACGAGGGACGAGCGGCTGTCGGTCGTCTGTCTCGTCGCCGCCATCGCCGGCATGGGTCTCGCGCCGCTGTGGGTGAGTGACATGATCCGGGAGAGCGTGACGGGCATCATTGCACAATTAATGAGTTAAGCGATTATGGATTACAGCAACATATTTACCTCTATGCAGGCCGAAGTGACGCTCATCGCGGTGATCGTCCTGCTGTTTCTCTATGACCTGATCGCGGGGGAGCGGGGACGCCGCCGGTTTTCGGCCGTCGCCTGCGGACTGCTCGCGCTGCAGGTCGCGGTCAATGTCGTTCCGGGGACTCCGGGCGAAGTGTTCGGGGGCATGTTCCAGTACGTGCCGATGCACTCCGTCGTCAAGAGCGTGCTGACCGTCGGGACGCTGATCGTCTTCCTGCAGGCCGATGCGTGGCTGCGCCGCGGGGATACGGCCCACAAGCAGGGCGAGTTCTACATCCTGACCCTCTCGACGCTGCTGGGCATGTATCTGATGGTCGGCGCGGGCAACTTCCTGCTTTTCTTTATCGGCATGGAGCTGGCTTCGGTGCCGATGGCCTGTCTGGTGGCGTTCGACAAGTACAAGCGTTATTCGGCCGAGGCGGGTGCGAAGTACATCCTCTGCGCCCTCTTCGCCAGCGGGCTGATGCTCTATGGAATCTCGTTCTTCTACGGGACGACCGGGACGCTCTATTTCGACGATATGGCGGCGCGCATTACGGGTTCGCCGCTGCAGATCATGGCCATGGTCTTCTTCTTCGCGGGGCTGGGGTTCAAGATTTCGCTGGTCCCGTTCCACCTCTGGACCGCCGACACCTATCAGGGCGCGCCGACGACGGTGACCTCCTACCTGTCGGTGGTGTCGAAAGGCTCGGCGGCGTTCGTGCTGATGACCGTGCTGATGAAGGTCTTCGGGCCGATGATCGGGCAGTGGCAGACGCTGCTTTATGCCGTGACGGTGCTGTCGATCACGGTGGCGAACCTCTTCGCCATCCGGCAGAAGGACCTGAAACGCTTCCTCGCCTTCTCGTCCATCTCGCAGGCCGGTTACATCATGCTGGCCGTGATCGGCGGGAGCGCCTTCGGCATGACTTCGCTGGTCTTCTACGTGCTGGTTTACATGGCCGCGAACCTCGCGGTTTTCGGTGTCGTTTCGACGGTCGAGCAGCATAGCGGCGGCAAGGTCGGGATCGAAGATTACAACGGGCTGTACCGCACCAATCCCAAGCTGGCGGTGATGATGACCCTCGCGCTCTTCTCGCTGGCGGGGATTCCGCCCTTTGCCGGGTTCTTCTCGAAGTTCTTCGTCTTCGCTGCGGCGTTCAAAGGCGGCTTCCACCTGCTGGTGTTCATCGCGCTGATCAATACGGTCATCTCGCTCTATTACTACCTGCTGGTGGTCAAGGCGATGTATATCACTCCGAACGATGCGCCCGTCGCGCCGTTCCGCAGCGACCGCTATACCCGCATCAGTCTTGCGCTCTGCATGGCGGGCGTCCTGCTGCTGGGAGTCGTCAGCGCCGTATACGACGGTATAAACGCTTTCGCGTTCGGGCTTTGACGGGGTGAATGGAAAAAGAGGGCGGCATCTTCTGCGGATGCCGCCCTCTTTTCGTGCGGATGAGTTTTTGCCAGCGCAATGCCGGCGGGCCTGCCGCCGTTTCAGTTGTCCGGCCGAGGCCGTCTTGTGTGCTTCTTGAGGCCGGTCGCCTGCCGTTGTCCGGGGCCGTCGCGCCGTCAGTCTTCGTGGGCTTTTTCGAGATTCAGCAGGTGGGTTTTCACGCCCAGACCTCCGGCATAGCCGACCAGTGCGCCCGTGCTGCCGACCACGCGGTGGCAGGGGACGACGATGGCGATCGGGTTGCGGTTGTTGGCCATGCCTACCGCGCGGCAGGCCGTCGGGCGGCCGATCTGCGCCGCGATCTGGCCGTAGGTGCGGGTCTCGCCGTAAGGGATCGTCCTCAGGGCCTCCCACACGGCTTGCTGGAATGGAGTGCCGGCGGGCGCCAGCGGGAGGGTGAACTCGCGGCGCGTTCCTGCGAAGTATTCGGCCAGCTCGGCCGCCGCCTGCAGGAGCAGGGGACCGGCCGTCTCCGGCGTACACGTCTCCGGGGCGTTGCGCGGTCTGCGCCGGTTGCGGTATTCGCGGCCGAAGAAGATGCGGGTGACGGCTTCGTCCGAAGCCGTGATGCCGAGTTTTCCGACGGGTGTTTCGATGAAGAGCATCCGTTCCATATCGTCTCGTTTTAAAGGTTGTCCAGCGTGTAGCGGATCATTTTCTGCCGTACGTTCGCCGTGTCGTGGGGCTGCATCGAGTGGTTCTGGTCGGGGTAGACCATCATGTCGTACTGCTTGCCGCAGCGGTTCAGGGCGCGGGTCATCTCGACGGTGTTCTGGAAGTGGACGTTGTCGTCGGCCGTGCCGTGGATGATCAGCAGGCGGGTCTTGGTGTCGTCGAGCATCCGGGCGAAGTTGAGCGGCGAGTTGTCGTCGTAACCCGAAGCGTTGTACTGCGGCAGGTTGTTGTAGATTTCGGTGTAGATCGAGTCGTAGTAGCGCCACGAAGTGACGGGCGCCACGGCGATTGCCATTTTGAACAGTCCGTGCCCTTTGAGCGCGCAGCTCAGGGCCATGAATCCGCCGTAGGACCAGCCGTAGATGCCGATGCGCGCCGGGTCGGCATAGGGCTGCGCCGCCATGTAGCGGGCCAGCGAGAGCTGATCCTCGACTTCGAGCGCGCCCAGCCGTCCGTAGGTCTGTTTCTTGAATTTCTCGCCCCGGAAACCCGTGCCGCGTCCGTCGGCGCAGACCACGATATAGCCCTTGTCGGCCAGCGCGTCCTCCCAGTCGAGCGACCAGCGGTCGCGCACCGACTGCGAACCGGGACCCGAATACTGCGTCAGCAGGACGGGGTAGCGTTGCGAAGGGTCGAAGCCGCGGGGCTTGACGATGTAGGCGTTGAGCGTGTCGCCGCGCTCGGTGGCGAAGGTGAAGAACTCCTTTTGCGGGCGGTTCGCGGCGGCCAGCTCATCGCGCAGGGCCTTGCTGTCGGCCAGCAGGCGGACCGGGTTGCCCTCGCCGTCGCAGATCTCGACCCGGTTGGGGGTCGCGGCGTTGGAGAAGGTCGATATGTAGTATTTCATGTCGGCGCTCGGCGCGATCGTATAGAAGCCTTCGCCCGTGGTCAGGCGGCGTTTCTGCGTGCCGTCGAGCCGCACGCTGTAGAGGTTGCGGCGCAGGGGGGAGGTCTCAGTCGAGAGGTACCACACGCGCTTGCCGTCGGTGCCCGCGACGTCGGTCACCTCCCAGTCGCCCTTGGTCACCTGCGCGAGGAAACCCCGGCGGATGCTGTAGAGGTAGAGGTGCATGTATCCCGTGTGGCTCTCCTGCCGTACGAGGAAGCGGTCTTTGTCCACGAACGTGAGCGAGGAGTCGTCCACGCGCTCGACGTACTGCTGCGAACGTTCGTCGTAGATCGTCCGCTGGGCGCCGTTAGGCTCGCAGAGAATCACCTCGAAGGTGTTCTGGCGGCGGTTGAGCCGGAAGAAGTAGAGCCGCCCGTCGGGGGTCCAGCCGATGCGGGGGATGTACTGGTCGGTTTCGCGGCCCGTGTCGATGCGCTCTTTGGCGCCGGTCGCGAGGTCGCAGACCCACACTTCGACCGTCGAATTGCGTTCGCCGGCCTTGGGGTATTTGAACGAGTAGGCCTGATTGTAGAGCTTGCCGTCGAAGCGCATCATCTCCATCAGTGGCACCTGAGATTCGTCGAAGCGCAGGTAGGCGATGCGGCGGCTGTCGGGCGAAAAGGCATAGGCTTTCGTGAAGCCGAACTCCTCCTCGTAAACCCAGTCGGTCGTGCCGTTGATGACCGAATTCCACGCACCGTCGTCGGTGATGCGGCGCGTCTGCCGGGCGGCGGTGTCGTAAACGTAAAGGTCGTTGCGGTCCGAATAGGCGATCAGTCTGCTGTCGGGCGAGAACGAAGCGTCGCGCGGGGCTTCGGCCTCCCGGAGTACGGGCGTCAGGCTGTTGCCCGCAGCCAGAAAATAGCTGGTCGTATAGGAGTGGCGGTAGATCGGCTTCGACCCCGAAGCGATCAGTATCTGCCGCTCGTCGGGCGAGAAGGAGTAGTCGGTGATCGTCAGGTTGGCCGCGGACGAAGGGAGCATCCGCTCGCCCGGTCCCGCCGCGGCGTAGCTGTGGCGGATGATGTTGCTGCCTTCGAGCGTGGTGTAGTGCTCGCCGTCGGCCATCGAGCGGATGCCGCGGACGGTCTGGTTCATGCCCCGCAGTCGGGCGATTTCGGCGTATTCGTTCTGGGCCTGTACGATGCCCGCTCCGAGCAGTGCGGCCGCAAGGAGCGTAATTAACGATGCTTTCAATGTAAATTCCGTTTTAAATGTCCTCCACTTCGAAATCGTAGCCGAGCCGCTTGCCCGTGACGAATTTCGAGTTGTCCATCTTGGTGTTGAACTGATCGACCGTCACGCGCTTGTTGTCCTCGTAAGGCGGCATCAGCAGGTCGAAGTTCAGGGCGAACCAGATCGCCTCTTCGAGGATGGCGATGAGCGCGTCATGGCCGATTTCGCTTTTGCCGAACTCCGCGGCCCGCATCGAGGTCTGCTGTTTGCCCTCGACGAAGTAGCGGCGTTCGCGGTTGATGAAGATGCGGCCGATGAGGTAGCCTTCGTCGGCGTTGCGGTTGAACTTGAACGAGTCGGAGAGGAAGTTGTAGATGTTGATCAGGCCGCAGTAGGAGTTTTCGCGGTCGCCCTGCACATAGGGATTCTGCCAGATCGGGTGGTCGGCGGCGAATTCGAAGATGTCGGTGTGCATCTGGAATATCAGGATGTCGTTGGCCACCTGCAGCTGGGCTTCGAACTTGCCGCGGTCGCGGTATTCGAGCCGCACACGGCGGTCGAGTTTGCCGTCCAGCTCGTCGTCCAGCTCCGAGGCCATTTCGAGCAGCGTCTCCTTCAGCTCGTTGAAGGCCGAGAAGGTGTTGTCGAAAATCCGTTGCTTGAGCGTCGATTTGCGGATGATCGTATCGAGGATCTTGCTTCTTAGCGGTGTGGTTTCCATGCTGTATCGTGTGTTTTACTTTATGCGTATCTGGCGGCCCTGTTCGAGCGTGTCGCCCGGCCTGAGCTTGTTGAGCTTCTCGATCGAGCGGGTGCGGATGGCGTACGACTGCCCCACGGCGTAGGCCGTTTCGCCCTGACGGCAGGTGTGGGTGTGGGCGTTGCCCTCCCAGCGTTTTTTCTTGCGCTCGATGTAGACCACCTCGTGGGGCATCGGCTGGGCCTTCTTGTCCTTCAGATCGTTGAACTTGCGCAGATTGCGTGCCGAAATGCGGAATTTCTTCCCGATGTTCTCGAACGTGTCGCCCTCCTTGGCCAGCACGTAGTGCACGCCGTTGGTCGCATAGACGTTGTAGCCGTTGTGGGCGTTGATCGTCACGCGGTAGTTGTCCGGATCGACGGCCGACGATCCGTCGGCCGGGCGCTCCATGCTGGTCTGGTCGGTGAACCAGCCTTCGGGATCGGTGATCTTGCGCCCCGAACGCGAAGCGTAGAGCCGCTCGCCGTCGGGCTGGTCCAGCAGGAAGAGCTGGGCCTCCTCGATGATGCGGCAGAGCCGCTGCGCATAGTCGGGCGCCGTGGCGTAGCCGGCGGCCTTCAGTCCCCGCGCCCAGCTTTTGTAGTCGGTCGGGGAGTAGGCGAACAGCGAGTCGTAGCGGGGCTGCGTGTCGAGGAATTCGGCATGGTCTTGGTACGAGGCTTCGACCGTGGGATAGCTGCGGAAGCACTCGCCTTTGGCGTCGTCGTCGTGGTAGACTTTTTCGCCCGTCCAGTTGCGTTTGCACTTGATGCCGAAGTGGTTGTTGGACATTATCGAGAGACGGCTGTTGCCGCAGTCGGATTCGAGGATGCCCTGCGCCATGGTGATGCTGGCCGGGATGCCGTAACGCTCCATGTGGGCCACGGCGATGGATTTATAACGGTCGATATACTCCTCGCGGGTCTGGCGGACCTGCGCCCGCAGGCTTCCGAATGCCGTCAGGAGGATTCCAGCGAGCAGTATTGCATTTTTGGAAAAATTCATTATCTTTGTTTAATCTTATACGGACAAAGGTATAATTTTCCCACGAAAATTACAATTAAAATATATTGCTGAACTATGTTTACCGAAAACGCAAACCGCATTTTCAACCGGGTTATCGAAGAGTATCACCGCTGGGACGATGTGGACCGCCCCGTCGAGAATCCCTATGAGCCGGGAACGATCGATCACCTGCTCTATCACAAGAACTGGATCGACACCGTGCAGTGGCATCTTGAGGATATCATCCGTGATCCGCAGATCGACCCTGTGGCCGCGCTGGCCATCAAACGGCGCATCGACAAGTCCAATCAGGAGCGTACGGACATGGTGGAGTACGTCGATTCGTACCTGCTCGACAAATACAGGGAGATAGAACCCCTGCCCGGCGCTCGGCTCAATACCGAGACCCCGGCGTGGGCCATCGACCGGCTGTCGATTCTGGCGCTCAAGATTTACCACATGGCCTGCGAGACGGAGCGTACCGATGTGGACGACGCCCACCGCGCGGCGTGCCGGAAGAAGCTCGACGTGCTGCTGGCGCAGCAGGCGGATCTTTCGAAAGCGATCGAAGAGCTGATCGAGGACATCGAGGCGGGCCGCAAGTACATGAAGACCTACAAACAGATGAAAATGTATAATGATCCGGCGTTGAACCCGGTTCTTTATGGTCAGAAAAAGTAAGAAGCTTCCGCGTCATCTGATCGTGTACCGGACCTCGGCGATGGGGGACGTGGCGATGCTCGCGCATGCGCTGCGGGCCTTGAAGCGGGCATATCCCGATCTGCAGGTCACGGTTGCCACGCGACCGCTGTTCCGGGCCTTTTTCACGGACCTCGACGTCGGTTTTCTGGACGTCGATGTCAAGGGCGCCCACCATTCGCTGTGCGGCATATGGCGGCTGGCCGCCCAAGCGCGGCGGCTGGGGGCGGATGCCGTGGCCGACGTGCACGGCGTGCTGCGTTCGGTGACGTTCCGCACGGCTTTGCGGCTGCACGGTATTCCCTTCGCGGCCATCGGGAAGGGCCGGGACGAGAAGGGTGAATTTATCCGGCGCGGCGGCCGGGGTGTCAAACCTGCGAAACATACAGTCGTCCGCTATTGCGACGTATTCCGGAAACTGGGATTCGTGTTCGACGATCCGAAGCCGGCCGTGCGGCGCGAGCATCCCAGTCCGATGGGTGAAAAGACGGGGACGTGGATCGGTTTCGCCCCTTTCTCGGCGCAGCAGGGCAAGACCTATCCCGAACCGCTGGCCCGCGAGACGGTGCGCCTGCTTGCCGGGCGTTATGACCGGGTTTTCATCCATAGCGGCGGGGGTGCCGAGGCGGAATTCGCGCAGGAGATGGAGCGCCTTCATCCTAATGTCACGGCGCTGTTCGGACGGGTTAAGATGGCGGGCGAGATCGACCTGATCGCCAATCTGGATTGCGTGGTGTCGATGGATTCGCTGGTCATGCATTTGGCTTCACTCGTGGCGACGCCCGTGGTGTCGGTATGGGGTGCGACGCATCCCGGTCTGGGATTCTTCGGGTACGGCTGCGATCCGCGCGGCATCGTGCAGGCCGATATGGAGTGCCGCCCGTGCTCGGTCTTCGGAAATAAACCGTGCCGTTACGGAGATTACCGTTGTCTGCATGCCGTGACGCCCGCCATGATCGTGGAGCGGGTTGAGGAGATCGTCGGCAAATGACAATAGGACTGAATATGAAAAGCCCCGGAAATTCCGGGGCTTTTTTCGTATCCGGGCGTGTGCCGCGGCGGAGCCGGCGGGCTTTGTCGCGTGGACACGTTTTTTATCGGCTGTTTGGACCGGCTGTTTTTCCGGCTTTTGAGACCGGCTGTTTGGACCGGTTCGGGTCTTTTTACCGGCTTTGTCCGGTTTGTGTTTCCGGCACTGCGTTTCCCGCCGGAGGGGCGGTGCCTTTCCGGCTTTATATTCCCGGTATTGTGTTTCCGGCCGATAATAATCGGCGCTTTCCCGGCTTTTTGTTCCCCGGCGCTGCGTTTCCCGCCGGAGGGGCGGTGGTTTCCCGGCGCTATTTGTTGCGGCGGATCACGATGCAGTTGGGAACGCCGCGCTCGCCTTCGTGGTCGAAACGTTTGTTGTCGTAGGGGTGGTTGAGGATGCCTTCCTGCGCTGTCCAGAGCGTCGAGGAACCGCCGCCGTCGAGGTTCAGCGCATCGACGAGCCCCAGCTGACGGGCGATGTAGGCTGTTTCGGCGATGGTTGCGCCGTCGGCTTCGCCCTTGAAGCGGCCGTCGATGACGGCCATGACGACCGTGCCGTCGGCCCGTTTGCCGATCAGCGTGCGGGGATGGCGGCGGGCGTAGAAGCTGTCTTCGGAGTCGTATTCGACGCTCCGGCCGTCGCGGACCAGCATCGGACCTGCGGCCAGCGCCGAGCGGTAACGGCGGGCGATGCGGGAGTATTGGGTCGTGTCGCAGCGGAGAATGTCCATTTTGCGGCCGCGTTTGTCGCGCAAAGCGATGACGCCGTTGGTGCGCATCGTCTCACCGGGAGTCGTCCGGCCCAGAATCTGCTTGTCGATCAGTACGAAGGTTACGGGGGCGAGCGTCTTCATGTTGAAGTAGCTGCCGTTCAGGGCGGCGTCGGCTCCGGCGGCTTTGCCCAGCTCGCTCGTGGGGGATGCTTTGCCGTCGAGCTGTATGATTTCCGTCGTGAAATTACGGGCGGGGTAGGCGACCACCGAGACGGTCTGCCGCGAATCGAACATGTCGATCTGGGCGCGGCGGCATTCGGCGCCCGCCGCGAGGGGCGTGATCTGCCAGCGGGCGCCGGCGAAAGCGACCGAGTCTTCGGGTGTCTGGGCCGCGGCCGCAAAAGAAAAGAGGAGCAGGAAGGCTCCCGCAAGTAATTTAGTCATGGCTTAGGTAGAATTGGCGGATACAAATTTAAGAATTTAAATCGGTTCGCCAAATTGCGGCCGCCGTCGGGACGCGTGAAAAATCCCCGGCCTTTTCGGGGCCGGGGATATGCTTTGGCTGCGTAAAGCGGCCTTGCTATTTGGTCGCTTTGGTGTAAACCGTCTTGTTGCCCTCGATGGTCAGCGTGTATACGCCGTCGGCGTCCTTGGCGATGATACCCGTCTCGGTGAAGTCGATGGTCTGGCCGTTGCCGACGCTTTGGCCTTTGAGCAGGATTTTGCCGGCTTCGCCCTGCAGCTCCCACGAGGTGTAGCGCAGCGTGGCCATGTTGATCGACTGGGCCTGACCTTCGATCAGGATGTCGATGCCCATTACGCCTTCGGGGTTGATGGGGTCGGGCATGGTCCATTTGCCGACGGCTTCGGCATAGGTCGGGTCGGTGGCGACTTTAGCGGCTGCGGCGCCGTCCTCCAGCTTGCCTTTGTAGTCCACGACGACCGGGGCGCCGAGCAGCAGGCCGTTGGCTTCGCTCTTGTCGGCGTCCATAGTCGAGAAGGTGAAGGTCCCTTCGGCGTTCTCGACGGTTACGGTGTTCATCGACGCATCGGTGATGAAGCCGGTAAAGGTTTTGGGCGTGTTGTCGCCGCAGGCAGTCATGCCGCACAAAGCGATGGCGGCGGCCATGATCTTGATGCTTTTCATTGCTTGTGAGATATTTATGTTTAACGCTTTCTGAGGTATTCGTCGATGGCCCGTGCCGCTGTGCGGCCTGCGCCCATGGCGAGGATGACGGTCGCGGCGCCGGTTACGGCGTCGCCGCCCGCGAAGACCCCTTCGCGCGACGTGGCGCCCTGCCCGTCGGCCGTGATGCAGCCGCGGCGGTCGGTCTCCAGTCCTGCGGTCGTGGCGGCCAGCAGGGGATTGGGCGAGGTGCCCAGCGCCATGATGACCACGTCGCAGGCGATGTCGAATTCTGAGCCGGGCTTCACTACGGGCGAGCGGCGGCCGCTCTGGTCGGGTTCGCCCAGCTCCATCTCCACGCACCGGATGCCGGTGACCCAGCCGCGCTCGTCGCCGAGGACCTCCGCGGGGTTGGTGAGCATGCGGAAGCAGATGCCCTCCTGCTTGGCGTGATGGACCTCCTCGACACGTGCCGGAAGCTCCTTTTCGCTGCGGCGGTAGACGATCGTCGCCTCGGCGCCCAGCCGTTTGGCCGTGCGCACGGCATCCATCGCCACGTTGCCGCCGCCGACCACGACCACACGCTTGCCGACGTAGATCGGGGTGTCGTACGTGTCGTCGTAGGCGCGCATCAGGTTGGCGCGCGTCAGGAATTCGTTGGCCGAAACCACGCCGTTGAGGTTCTCGCCCGGAATGCCCATGAAGCGGGGAAGTCCCGCGCCGGAGCCGATGAATACGGCGTCGTACCCCTCCTCGCCGAGCAGCGAATCGACGGTGACGGTGCGGCCCACGATGACATCGGTTTCGATCTCCACGCCGAGCCGCTCGACTTCGGCGATCTCGCGCGCCACGATGCGTTGTTTGGGCAGACGGAATTCGGGAATGCCGTAGACCAGTACGCCTCCCACCTTGTGCAGGGCTTCGAATATCTTGACTCCGTAACCCATTTTCGCAAGGTCGCTGGCGCAGGCCAGTCCTGCCGGGCCGCTGCCGATGACGGCGACTCTGCGGCCGTTGCGCGGTGCGGTGCGGGACGCCGCGGCCCCGTGTTCGAGTTTCCAGTCGCCTACGAAACGTTCGAGTTTGCCGATGGCGACCGGTTCGCTCTTGATGCCCAGAATGCAGGAGCCTTCGCACTGCGATTCCTGCGGGCAGACGCGGCCGCAGATCGAAGGCAGCGAACTGTCTTCGGCGATGATGTCGGCCGCTTGCTGCAGCTCGCCCCGGTGCAAGGCTCCGATAAAGTCCGGGATGCGGATATTGACCGGACAGGCCGCTACGCAGCGGGGATTCTTGCATTGCAGGCAGCGCGACGCTTCGAGCGCCGCCTCTTCGAGGTCGTAGCCGTAGCAGACCTCCTCGAAGTTGGTCGCACGTACTTTCGGGTCTTGTTCGCGCACGGGGACGCGCGGTATCTTGTTTGCCATTGTAGTCGTATGCTTTTGGGGGTGTAGGCGGAGCGGCGTGCCGGCTCCGCCGTGCGTTTATTTGTCCAGTCCTATTTTACATTGGTGTCCGGCTTGACGCTCGGCTTCGATGGCCGCGGCGCGCTGTTCCTGCGTGCAGTACATGCCCTGACGGCGCATCGCTTCGTCGAAATCGACTTCGTGGCCGTCGAATTCGGGGCCTTCGACGCACGTGAAGCGCGTCCTGCCTGCCACCGTCACGCGGCAGGCGCCGCACATGCCCGTTCCATCGACCATCAGTGCATTGAGCGAGACGGTCGTTTTCAGCGCGTATTTCTTCGTCGTGAGGGCCACGAACTTCATCATGATCATCGGACCGATGGCCACGCATTCGTCGTAATGTCGGCCCTGCTTTCCGATCAGTTCGTCGATCACCTGCGTAACAAGCCCTTTGAAGCCTTCGGAGCCGTCGTCGGTGGCGATATGGAGGTTTTCGGCCACGGCGCGCATCGCGTCGGTGTAAATGAGCATGTCGCGGGTCTTGGCGCCGATGATCACGTCGGCCTTGACGCCGTGTTCCTTGAGCCATTTGACCTGAGGATAGACCGGGGCGGTGCCCACGCCGCCTGCGACGAAGAGGTAATGCCGCTTGCGGAGTTCGTCGAGCGGCATTTCGACGAATTCGGAGGGGTGGCCGAGCGGGCCTGCGAAGTCGGCGAACGCTTCGCCCGCTTCGAGCGAACAGATTTTGCGCGTCGAAGCGCCGATGGCCTGCGTTACGATGGTGACGCTGCCCTCTTCGGCGTCGAAGTCGGAGATCGTGAGCGGAATGCGTTCGCCGTGTTCATCGGCGCGGACGATGATGAACTGTCCCGGCCGGGCCGAGCGTGCGACGCGCGGTGCGAGGACTTTCATCAGCCAGATGCCCTCTGCGAGGAGTCTTTTTTCAAGTATCGGGTACATTTATAAATGGGTTTCCGGCTTTTATCCGCCTGCGCGGTAAAGCCGCATTGTCGTATCTTTAGTCTTCGACGATCGCCGTCGCCCGCAGCCGCCGCATCGGGCGCGTGGGATCGTTGGTTATGATCGTCACGAAATCGGTCACTACGCCGTATTCCTGTCTGCCGGGGTCGAGCGTCGCCTTGGCCGTGAACGAACTGCCGGCAGGGATGCGCTGTCCCGGCGTGAGCGTCGTCGCGACCTTGCCGCCCGTCTCCACGGCGCGGACGATCAGCTCGCCGTCGCCCGTGTTGGTGAGCGTGAAGGTGCGCTGCTGTTGGGGTGCGTTGTGTTTTACCGGGCCAAATTTAATAATATTTTCGGTTATCTGCACTTTCGGCGTCCGTCGGGCGTCGGCCGGGGACTTGTCGATACCGATGCCGTGGGCCACGATCAGCGTTCCGTTGCCGCGGCCGTCGGCCCGCACCTCCAGCGCGTCGCGCAGCGAACCGTAGCGGGGTGCGCCCTCCGGGTTGAGGTACATGAGGTTGATTTCGGCGGTCTGGCCGGGGGCGAGTTCGCGCGGGTAGTCGGCGGCGAGCAGGCCGCTCGACTCCTTGGGATGCAGTTCCAGACGGACCGGGCGGTTCGACGTGTTGATGCAGCCGATGGCAGACTGGACCTGCTGTCCCTCGCGGATATAGGAGAAGGTGCAGAGCGTCGAAGCAAGCCGCAGACCGCCGCCCGCATCGACCGGATAGAGCTCTTCGGTGGTTTTGGTGCGCGGAGTGACGGAACCGCGCACGGTGAGCGTTGCGATCTTGCGCCGCTCGGAGGAGTAGACGCCCAGCTCTTTGGTGAAGGCGCCGGGGCGGTTGGTCGGGTCGAACGTTACTTTGATTGTCGTTTTCTCGCCCGGACGGATCGGCCGTTTGGTGAATTCGGGCACCGTGCAGCCGCAGGTGGTCACCACGTCGAGGATTACGACGGGTTTGTCGGAGCGGTTCTCGCCCGTGAACGTGTGGCTTACGCGGCCGTCGGTTTCGGAAATCGTACCGAAGTCCCATGAATCGGGGGTGAAAATCAACTGGGCGTGCGCCGGCGCCGTCAAGGCGCAAAGGGCCAAGATTATGAGTGAGATATGTCGTCGTATCGTCATGGTGCGTATGGATGTCGGTTTTGCAAAGGTACATTTTTTGTGAAAAAATCGTGCAATAATTTTGCGGGAATGAAATTTTGCTATATATTTGCACTCCGAAACGGTTAAACAACGAGTTTCAAATGCCTGAATAGCTCAGTTGGTTAGAGCACATGACTGTTAATCATGGGGTCCTAGGTTCAAGTCCTTGTTCAGGCGCAGATGCGCGAGGGTTGCGTAAGGTTCTTTCAAAAACGCCTGCAAAGAGGTGATGAAAAGAGAATGAAAAATTTTGCTGAAAAATTTGGAGTTCCTGAAAATTGAATTACCTTTGCAGTCCCAAGCCATTTTTAACGGGAGCTTAGCTCAGCTGGTTCAGAGCGTCTGCCTTACAAGCAGAGGGTCGGGGGTTCGAATCCCTCAGCTCCCACAATTGAAAATCAACGACTTACAGCAATGTAGGTCGTTTTTATTTTGTGTGCCTCCGTGGTCGGTTTACACGTTTTTTGCCCGTTTGTGTTAACCAATGTGTCAACCGAAATGACGCATGAAAGCAAACATTGAGGTCATTTGTTACAAGTACAAACCTCTCAAAGACGGAACGCTTCCTTTAATGCTCCGAGTTACGAAAGACCGCAAACGCAAATACGTTTCGCTCGGCCTTTCCCTGCACGAAAAATTTTGGGATTTCGAGAAAGGCAAGCCCAAACGGAATTGTCCCAACAAGGAGCAAATCGAACGGCTGATAGCCGCAAAAACGGCGGAATACAACGATTTGATTGTCGAAATGACCTCCCAGCAACGTGAATACACGGTGGAAACGCTCGTGTCCCATTTTTATAACCAAGTCCGTTGCGCTACGGTGGTCGAATTGTACGATAAACTGATTGACGACATGAAACGCGGCGGTAAACTCGGCAATGCAGGCGTTTACAAATACTCCCGTACATCGTTGCTGAAATTCACGGGGCAGCGGTTGCAAATTCCGTTCAGCGACATTGACGCCGTGTGGTTGCGTCGTTACGAGAATTGGTTACGGACGAGCGGTTGCGGTGATACGACCATTAGCCAACTCTTTCGAACGTTGCGTAGCGTGTTCAACAAGGCGGTAGAATTGCAGTTGGTGAAACGGGACTATTACCCGTTCGATGCCTATAAAGTCAGCAAATTCGATACGCGGACGAAGAAACGGGCCATTACGAAAGAGGACGTGCGCAAGGTTATTGCACTCGACTTGTCGCAAGGCTATCCCTCCGAACGATTGGCGCGTGATATTTTCGTGTTCAGCTATTTCGGAGCAGGGATTAACTTTGCAGACATCGCCCTGCTGAAATACGGGAATGTACGGGACGGTCGGGTGCAATACGTTCGCAAGAAAACGGGTAAGCCTATCAATTTTCTGCTGACGGAAGAAATGCGGAATATCATTGTCCAATACCAGCGTCAAGGACAGACGGATGAAGATTATATTTTTCCGATACTCGACCGTCGTGTGCATAGGACGGAGCAGCAGAGATATGACCGAACGCATAAGGTGCTGACGAACACGAATCGTTGGTTACGTAAAATCGGACAACGGGTTGGCATCGAACATCTGACTACCTATGTCGCTCGGCATACGTTCGCCACCGTGCTGAAAAGGTCGGGAGTGAATATTGCCATCATTTCCGAATCGTTGGGACATTCCGATTTATCGACCACCCAAATCTATTTGGATAGTTTCGAGAACAGCCAAATCGACGCGGCGATGCAGAATCTATTGTGAACGAAAAAGGGCACTCCGACGAATATACG
>NZ_CAXUDY010000008.1:0-107086 GCF_964250025.1 Alistipes sp. DJF_B185 | reverse complement strand
AGTGCTGCGTTGCATAATAACTTGAACTTTGTGGATGGGTTAAACGTTAAGTCAAGTTATTTGTTATGCGGAAATCCGATGCAACAAACTGAAAACAAACGCCTTAATGCAAACAAAAGCATTTCGGGCAGGTAACGGATAAGTAACAAAACTCACCGTCAAACCTGCCCGATTCTGCTTTTTTATTGCTTGGAGCATATGCAGAAGAGAGAATCAAATATCTGTGAACTTGATACTTGCTCTTTTCTGCGCTTCTCTTTACCTACAAATACCGAACCCCGAAAAGGGCCGCTCTTTTTTTTCGTATATTTGCTTTCAAACTGTTGCTGAATCATGATGGAATTTCTGACGGAATACAACCTTACGGGGCTGGTGATCGGCGTCGCTACGTTTCTGATCATCGGTCTGTTCCACCCCTTCGTAATCAAGGGCGAATATTACTTCGGCGTGCGCTGCTGGTGGTTTTTCCTGCTGATGGGCGTCGCGGCGATCGCGGCGTCGGTCGCCGTGCGGCATATCCTCTGGTCCACCCTGCTGGCCGTCTGGGGCGCGTCGTCGCTCTGGTCGATCGGCGAGCTGTTCGAGCAGCGCGGACGTGTGGCGAAGGGATGGTTCCCGGCCAATCCGAACCGGAAGAAGAAATAATCCGGCCGTTGCGCCTGCCTGCCGCCGAGCCGGTCCTGAACGGCAGTCGGCGCGACGCGGCGGATCGCCTGCGGGCAGAGAGTCGCCCTCCGGCGCGGAATGGAGCGGGCTGCGGCCGCGATTTTCGGCTGTGTAAGGCGGACAGCGTCTTACTCCTGCGGCTGCGTGGGCGGAATGTTTGCCGGCGGAGTCTGGGGCGTGTGATTGGTCTGGAGAATGACGATGATGACTGCCGTGACGACCAGAATCAGTCCGGCCGCGGAGTCGAGGTCGAAGCCTTCGCCGAAGTGGACGACGCCGACCAGTACGGCCGTCAGGGGTTCCATCGAGCCGAGGATCGAAGTCATCGTTGAGCCGATATGCTTGATCGCCAGCACCAGCGTCAGGTTGGAGAGCACCGTCGGGAGCAGGGCCAGCAACAGCAGGTTGCGCCAGATGTGCCATGTGTGGACTACCGCGATGCCGGACGTCGAGAGGGCGTAGACCAGAAACACCGCGGCGGAGAAGGTCAGCACGTAGAACGCCACGATCAGCGGGTCGAGTCGTCCGGCGCGGCTCTTCATCACCCCGATGATATACACCGCATAGGTGAATACGGTCGTCCCGGCATAGATCAGGCCGCGTCCCGGATCGTTGTTTCCCGCGTCGCCCCACGCCAGCAGCGCCACGCCGACGAGCGAAATGAAGACTGCGATGACGATCCACACCGAACTGCGTTCGCGGAAAAAGAGCGTCATGACGATGGTCACCACCAGCGGATAGAGAAAATTGACGGTGGTGGCCACGCCGCTCGGTATGTAATCGTACGAGCGCAGCAGTCCCAGCGACGTGGCGGCGTACATCAGGCTCAGGCCGGCCAGCACGCCGAAGTCGCGCCGCGAGATGCGGAAGTTGCGTTTCAGCAGCAACGCCACCGCCGCCATGATGGCCGCCGAGAGCAGCATGCGGTAGAAGAGAATCGTCGGCGAGGCCATGCCCGCATGAAGCAGCGGGATCGAGAAGAGCGGGATCAGCCCGAACGTGGCCGAAGAGACAACGGCGTAGAGCACTCCCTTTATATTACTTATGTTACGCATATGTTCGACGTTTTTTCGCGTTGGCGTCTGTCATGGCCTGCGCCGTGTCTAAGCGCGGTGCGTTCCCTTCCACCGCCGGCAGATGCGGGCCGGAGCCTGCGGCGCACGGCGGCGTTGCAAAGCGGCCTGCCGCACCGCTGCGCGTTTTTGCCGCGGCCTGCGCCGCGCGGCATCCCGAACGACGGCAAAAACCGTGCTCGGCGGTTCGGGACGGCAAATATAGTGCGGTTTTTGGATTTTATCCTACGGAAAGCTAACTTTGGGGCGCATACCATGAAAATATCCGCTCGACATATTCTTCCGTGGCTGCTGCTGGCGGCGGCGTGCTGCGTTCCGGCGAAGCAGTCGGAGCGGGAGTCTGCCCTTCCGCCGCCCAAGCCGGTGCGCGTGCGGCTGCTGTTCGGGGGCGACGTGATGCAGCATCTGCCGCAGGTCACGGCGGCCCGCCGCGAAACGGGGTTCGACTACCGGGAGGTGTTCGCTCATCTGCACCGCCGCTTCCGTGCGGCCGATCTGGTGATCGTGAACCTCGAAACGACGCTCACCCGCACCGACCGCTATACGGGCTATCCCTGTTTCCGCTCTCCGGCGGCGCTGGCCGACGCACTGCGCGACGCCGGGGTCGATGTGGCCGTGCTGGCCAACAACCACTGCTGCGACGGCGGCGGCGCCGGGGTGCATACGACCGTCGCGGAACTTCGGCGGTGCGGCATCCGGCATACGGGCGTATTTACGGACAGCCTCGACCGTGCGGCCAACAATCCGCTTTGGCTCGAACACTGCGGCGTGCGCTTCGCACTGCTCAACTACACCTACGGCACCAACGGAATCCCCGTGCCGGAGGGCGTGCGGGTAAACCTGATCGACACGGTGCGCATGGCGGCCGATCTGGCCGCGGCGCGCGAGGGATCGCCGGACTGCATCGCGGTCTGCATCCACTGGGGGAACGAATACGAACGGCAGGCGAATGCCGAACAGCGGCGGCTGGCGCGCTTTCTGCGCCGCAACGGCGCGGACCTGATCGTCGGAAGCCATCCGCACGTGGTGCAGCCCTTCGAGACCGATTCATCGCACGTGGTGCTCTATTCGCTGGGCAACTTCGTCTCCAATCAGCGCCGCCGCTACTGCGACGGAGGGCTGATGGCCGAAATCGAAGCCGTGCGGCATCCCGACGGCCGTATGACCTATACGCTCGACCCGGTGCCGGTGTGGGTGGCGATGCCCGGCTACCGGATCGTTCCGCCTGAGGTCGGCGACACGATGGCTCTGCCGGCGGCCTATTCCCTGTTCCGGAAGGACGTGGCGGAGATGCTCGATCGGGTCTATAAGTAATCCGAATAGCCGTATAAAAACAAACGATGAAGATAATTTGGCGAATTGTCGGGGATTTTCCTATCTTTGCTGTACGGAAATAAACGACACACACTAAACAATATAAGATTATGGAAAAGAGCATTAAAGGTACAAGGACCGAGCAGAATCTGCTGAAGGCGTTTGCCGGCGAAAGTCAGGCGCGCAGCCGTTACGTATTCTTCGCCAGCAAGGCGAAAAAGGAGGGTTACGAGCAGATCGCAGGCGTGTTCGCCGAGACGGCCGAACAGGAGAAGGAGCACGCCGAGCGTTTCTTCAAGTTCCTTGAGGGCGGCGACGTGGAGATCACGGCCAGCTACCCCACCGGTCCGATCGGAACCACTGCCGAGAACCTGCTGGCTGCCGCTCACGGCGAAAAGGAGGAGTGGGATGTTCTCTACCGTGAGTTCGCCAAGGTGGCCGAGGAAGAGGGCTTCATCGAAATCGCCACGGCCTTCAAGATGATCTCGACCGTCGAGGCCGAGCACGAGCGCCGCTACCTCAAGCTGCTGAGCCGCCTGACGGACGGCAACTTCTTCAAGCGCGACGGCAAGATCTGGTGGCAGTGCCGCAACTGCGGTTTCGTCATCGAAGCCGAAGAGGCTCCCAAGCTCTGCCCCGCCTGCAAGCATCCGCAGGCCTACTTCGAGCCGAAGAAAGAGAACTATTGACGGAGTTCGCAAGCTGGCGGCCCTGTATCGGAACGGTGCAGGGCCGCTTTTTTTGCGGCGCAGGGAGTCCCTGCCGGAAAGCCGGCTCTCTCTCGGTCGGAACGGTGTGCGGTTCCCGACCCTAATTTGTCGTTTCGTGTCGGAAGATTGCGGAATCTTTATTATCTTTGCCGGATAGGAAAATCGGAACAACGAACAATAATAATATGGCAGACGAAAAAATCATCTTTTCGATGGTAGGCGTTTCGAAGACGTTCACCAATCAGAAAAAGGTCCTTAACAACATCTACCTCTCTTTCTTTTACGGAGCCAAGATCGGCATCATCGGTCTGAACGGTTCGGGTAAATCGACGCTGATGAAGATCATCGCGGGCATCGACAAGAACTTTCAGGGCGAAGTGGTCTTCTCGCCGGGTTACACGGTGGGCTATCTGGAACAGGAGCCTAAGCTCGACGACTCGAAGACCGTCAGGGAGGTGGTCGAAGAGGGCTGCGCCGCGACGGTGGCCCTGCTCAAGGAGTACGAGGAGATAAACATGAAGCTCTGCGAGCCGATGGACGACGACACGATGGCCAAGCTCATCGAGCGTCAGGGCGAGCTGTACGAGCAGATCGATCAGGTGAACGGCTGGGAGCTGGACAGCGTGCTGGAGCGCGCGATGGACGCCCTGCGGTGTCCCGATCCCGACCAGTCGGTGAAGGTGCTGTCGGGCGGCGAACGCCGCCGCGTGGCTTTGTGCCGCCTGCTGTTGCAGCAGCCCGACGTGCTGCTGCTGGACGAGCCGACCAACCACCTCGACGCCGAGTCGATCGACTGGCTGGAACAGCACCTGCAGCAGTACAAGGGTACGGTCATCGCCGTGACCCACGACCGTTACTTTCTCGACAACGTGGCGGGCTGGATTCTCGAACTGGACCGCGGCGAGGGTATTCCGTGGAAGGGCAACTACTCAGGCTGGCTCGACCAGAAGACCACGCGCATGGCCATGGAGGAGAAGCAGGAGTCGAAGCGCCGCAAGACCCTCGAACGCGAGCTGGAGTGGGTGCGCATGTCGCCGTCGGGGCGTCACGCCAAGTCGAAAGCCCGTCTGTCGGCCTACGACAAGATGATGAACGAGGACGCCAAGCAGAAAGAGGAGAAACTCGAAATATTCATTCCCAACGGTCCGCGTCTGGGCGACGTGGTGATCGAGGCGCACGACGTGTCGAAGGCGTTCGGCGACCGGGTGCTGTACGAGCATCTGGAGTTCTCGCTGCCGCCCGCCGGCATCGTGGGCGTGATCGGACCCAACGGTACGGGCAAGACCACCCTCTTCCGGATGATCATGGGGCTGGAGACGCCGACGGGCGGATCGTTCCGCGTGGGGCCGACCGTGAAGCTGGCCTATGTGGACCAGCAGCACAAGTCGATCGACCCTGAGAAAACCGTTTACGAAGTGATTTCGGGCGGCACGGACCTGATTATGCTGGGCAACCGGCAGGTCAACGCCCGCGCGTACGTGGCGCGCTTCAACTTTTCGGGCGCCGATCAGGAGAAGAAGTGCGGCATGCTGTCGGGCGGCGAGCGCAACCGTCTCCATCTGGCGCTGGCGCTCAAGGAGGAGGGCAACGTGCTGCTGCTGGACGAGCCGACCAACGACATCGACGTCAATACGCTCCGTGCGCTGGAGGAGGGTCTCGAAAACTTCGCGGGCTGCGCCGTGGTGATCTCCCACGACCGCTGGTTCCTCGACCGTATCGCCACGCACATCCTCTCCTTCGAGGGCGACTCGAAGGTGGTCTTCTACGAGGGATCGTACAGCGAGTACGAGGAGTGGAAGAAGGCGCAGGGAGGCGATACGACGCCCCACCGCGTGAAATACCGCAAACTGATCGAAGAGTAGTCCGCACAAAGATTGATAAACACGAAATAAAATGGGAATACAAAAACCGTCCATACCCAAGGGCACGCGCGACTTCTCCCCTGCGGAGATGATGCGCCGCCAGTATATTTTCGACACCGTCAAGGGGGTGTTCCGCACCTACGGCTTCGCGCCGCTCGAAACGCCCTCGATGGAGAACCTTTCGACGCTGCTGGGCAAATACGGCGAGGAGGGCGACAAACTGCTGTTCAAGATCCTCAATTCGGGCGATTACGCCGCGGGGCTGTCGGACGACGAGGTGCGTCAGGCGTCCAGAATCTGCGAAAAGGGCCTGCGCTACGACCTTACGGTGCCTTTCGCGCGTTACGTCGTGCAGCATCAGGGCGAGCTGACGTTCCCGTTCAAGCGTTATCAGGTGCAGCCCGTATGGCGCGCCGACCGGCCGCAGAAGGGCCGTTACCGCGAATTCTACCAGTGCGACGTGGACGTTATCGGCACCCGGTCGCTGCTGTGCGAGGTCGAGCTGATCGAAATCGTCGAGCGGGTGTTCCGTGCGCTGGGCATCCGCGTGGCGCTCAAGATGAACAACCGCAAGATTCTTTTCGGCATCGCCGAGGCGATCGGCCACGCCGACAAGATGATGGACATTACCGTCGCCATCGACAAGCTGGAGAAGATCGGGCTGGACAACGTGAAGGCCGAACTGCTGGAGCGCGGACTTGGGCAGGAGGCGGTCGACAAACTGCAACCGATACTTGAGCTGAGCGACGATAATTCGCAGAAGCTCACGAAACTGCGCGAGGTGCTGGCGGTCTCGGAGACGGGCCTGAAAGGCATCGAGGAGATGGAGACCGTGTTCGGCTACGTGCAGCGGTCGGGCATCGGCCTGACGGTGGAGCTGGATCTTTCGCTGGCGCGCGGACTGAATTACTACACCGGGGCGATCTTCGAAGTCAAGGCGCTCGATTTCGCCATCGGTTCGATCTGCGGCGGCGGCCGTTACGACGACCTGACCGGCATTTTCGGCATGCCCAACATGTCGGGTGTGGGCATCTCGTTCGGCGCGGACCGCATATACGACGTGATGACGGGGCTGAACCTTTTCCCCGAAGAGGTCAGCTTCACGACGCGGGTGTTCTTCACCAACCTCGGCGCCGAGGAGGAGGCCGCGTCGCTGCAGCTGCTCCGCTCGCTGCGCGATGCGGGCGTCGCCGCCGAAATCTACCCTGAGTGCGGCAAGATGAAGAAGCAGATGGAGTACGCCAACCGCCGGAGCATCCCCTACGTGGTCATCATCGGCTCGCAGGAGCTGGAGGCGCAGGCCGCGACGGTCAAGGACATGCGTTCGGGCGAGCAGCGTCAGGTGCCTTTCGCCGCTCTGGCAGCGGATTTGGAGTCCCGGCGTTAGGCGCACCCCGAAAACCGATATCCCGGTCGTGCTGCGGCACCGGCTTGTCCGGAGCAGTACGGCCGGTTTTTTAAATTGTCGAATCTTAAAATTCTATCGCTATGCGTATCGTCTTACTTTTCTTCACCGCCCTTTTCGCCCTGCCCCTCGCGGCGCAGGAGATCGGGGCCGCACAGCAGTTGCGGAAACTGATGCAGGTTTACCGCTACCTCGACGGGCTGTATGTCGACGAGGTGGAGATGGGGCCGCTGGTCGAAAGCGCCATTGAGGGGATGCTCGAAGAGCTGGACCCCCATTCGGCCTATATCGGCGCGGAGGATATGAAGGGCGTGCAGGAGAGTTTCGACGGTGAGTTCAGCGGCATCGGCATCGAATTCAATGTGCTGCGGGATACGGTGATCGTGGTCAATACGATCGTCGGCGGGCCTGCCGAGCGCGTGGGCGTCATGCCCAACGACCGCATCGTGCGCATCGACACGCTCGACGCCGTGGGCTTCAAGCAGACCGACGTGCCGAAGCACCTGCGCGGCAAGACCGGCACGCGGGTCGAAATCTACGTCGTGCGCCACGGGGAGCCGGCGCCTCTGCATTTCGTGATCGTCCGCGACAAGATTCCGCTCAACACGGTCGATGCGGCCTATATGGCCGCCGACGGCGTGGGCTATATCAAGGTCAATCGTTTCGGACGCACGACGATGTCGGAGTTCCGCGAGGCGTTCGACAAGCTGGGCCGGCCCCAAAGCCTGATCCTCGACCTGCGGGGCAACGGCGGCGGATTGCTGGAGCAGGCGGTCGAAATGGCCGGGTTCTTCCTGCCGCGGGGCGCGCTGGTCGTCTCGACCGAAGGACGCGCCGTGCCGCCGATGTCGCTGCGCAATCCGCACGACGGTGAGGCGCCCGACGGGCCTCTGGCGGTGCTGATCGACGAGAACTCGGCATCGGCCAGCGAGATCGTCGCCGGGGCCGTGCAGGATTGGGACCGCGGCGTGGTCGTGGGCCGTCCGAGCTTCGGCAAGGGGCTGGTGCAGCGTCAGATCGGACTCGGCGACGGCTCGGCCGTGCGTATCACCGTGGCCCGTTACCACACCCCTTCGGGGCGTGTGATCCAGCGTCCCTACGAGAAGGGCAAACGCCGCGAATACTACCTCGACCACCTGCGCCGCTACGACGATGCGGTGCGCGATTCGCTCGACGCCGGGGCGCCGGAGTACCGGACCCTGCGCACGGGCCGCACGGTCTACGGGGGCGGCGGCATCCGTCCCGACGTCATGGTCGAAGCCGATACTGCGGGATTCTCGGTCTACTACGCCAATCTGATCCGCCGCGGCGTGGTCAATGAATACGTCATCTCGTACATGGACCGCGAGCGCGGCAGGCTGGAGCGCGCCTACCCCGATTTCGCCGCTTTCGACGCCGCTTTCGGCGTCGGGAAGGAGATGCTCACGGGCCTGACGGCGCTGGGGGCGGAGCGCGGCGTGGAGTTCGACGAGGCGGGTTTTGCGGCATCGGAGCCGCTGATGCGCGTCCAGCTGAAGGCGCTCGTGGCGCAGCGGCTGTTCGATACGGGGGCTTTCTACCGGGTGATGAACCCGGCGCAGAACGGCGCCTATCGGCGTGCGGTGGAGATTCTCGGCGGCTGGGAACGTGAGGGAGCCCCGCTGCTGATGCCTGAAAATTAAGGCGGAAAGTTTTGGATTTTAGGATTAAATTGCTTATATTCGTTATACAAAATTAATCCTAGCCCAATCCCAAAACTACCACGCCATGACACCCCTGACAACGCCTCGCCGCGACGCGGAGGAATATGGAGACCAGATTCTGACCAAGGCCGTGAAAGCCGGCCGGCGCACCTACTTTTTCGATGTGCGGGGCACGCGCGGCGGCGACTATTTCCTGACGATAACCGAGAGCCGCAAGGTGACCAACCCCGACGGCAGTTTTTCGTACGACCGGCACAAGATTTTCCTGTACAAGGAGGATTTCGAGAAATTTTCGGACGGACTGAGCGAGGTCGTCGCGTTTATCCGGCGCAGCAAACCCGAATTCTTCGAGCGTCGGGAGCGCGAAAAGGTCGGCGTATAGCCTTCCCGGCCGGAATAAGGCTGTCGGGCATGTCCGGTTTCAACGATTCCCCCCCCCTGTCGGAGTTTGGCTCTGGCGGGGGTGTTTTCGATGCCGGAAACCTGTCGCACGCTCTCTTCGTGCGGAGCGTCTGTTGGCGGAGTGTGTGCGATTCCCGCAATTTTCGTATATTTGTGGCTAAATTCAGGATTATGAAGTTTTCCCAATATCTGTTACTTACGCTCAAGGGCTGCGCCATGGGCATGGCCGACGTCGTTCCCGGAGTTTCGGGCGGCACGATCGCCTTCATTTCGGGCATCTACGAAGAACTGATCGAGTCGATCAAAAGCGTTGACGCCACCGCCCTGCGGCTGCTCGGCACGCTGCGGCTGAAAGAATTCTGGCGGCATATCAACGGCCGATTCCTGCTGCCCGTGCTGCTGGGCATCGCCATTGCGATTTTCTCGCTGGCCCGGCTGATGACCTACCTGCTCACGAACCATCCGATCGCCATCTGGTCGTTTTTCTTCGGTCTGATCGTCGCTTCGGCGTTGCTGGTGGCCAAGCAGATCGGACGCTGGCGGGTGCAGACCGTCGCGGCATGTCTGATCGGCGCCGCCGCGGCGTGGTGGATCACCGTCGCCACGCCCGCCGAGACGCCCGATACGCGGTGGTTTATCCTGCTTTCGGGCGCGATCGCCATCTGTGCGATGATTCTGCCCGGTATTTCGGGCGCCTTCATCCTGCTGCTGTTGGGCAAGTACCAGTTCATCATGCAGGCCGTGGGCGATCTGAACGTTCCCGTCATCGTGATTTTCGTCGTGGGCGCCGCGGCGGGCATCATCAGCTTTTCGCACCTGCTCTCATGGCTGCTGAAGCACTGGCACGACGTGACGGTCGCGGTGCTCATGGGGTTCATGGTCGGTTCGCTCAACAAGGTGTGGCCGTGGAAGGAGGTCGTCGAGACCTATACTGACAGCCACGGCAAGATCATGCCGCTCGTTGAGCGCAACGTAGCGCCGGGGCGTTTCGAAGCCCTTGCGCAGCAGGACGCCCTGCTGGGCGAGGCCGTCGTGCTCTGCGTCGTGGGGTTTCTCACGATCTACTGCATCGAGCTGGCGGCGCGTATCGTCGTGAAAAAACGGGAGGAGTAGGCCATGCGTCGTTACGGACTGATCGGACGCCCGCTGGGGCACTCGGCTTCGGCTGCCTATTTCGCCGCCAAATTCGAACGGGAAGGGATTGCGGACTGCGCCTATGCGCTGTATGAACTGCCGGACATCGGCGCGCTGGAGGGGTTGCTGGCCCGTACGCCCGACCTGTGCGGATTCAACGTCACGATACCTTACAAACGCGAGGTGATGCCGCTGCTCGACGCCCTTTCCCACGACGCCCGGATGATCGGGGCCGTGAACTGCGTGCGCCGTGCGGCCGACGGCTCGCTGACGGGCCATAATACGGATGTGGTCGGACTGCGCGCCTCGCTCGACGAACTGCTGGGCGGGGAACAGCCCGAACATGCGCTGGTGCTGGGGACGGGCGGCGCTTCGCAGGCCGTGCAGTATGTGTTGGCCGAGCGCGGAATCCCGTTCGATCTGGTGTCGCGCGACACGGCGAAGGGCAACTATACCTACGACGATCTGCCGTGCGAAGTCGTGGAGCGGAGCCGTCTGATCGTCAACGCTTCGCCCGTGGGGACCTACCCCGCCGTCGATGCCGCGCCGCGGATTCCCTACGGTTTCGTGACGCCCGGACACTATCTGTTGGATCTGGTGTACAACCCGCCCCTGACGCAGTTCCTCGACTACGGACGTCAGCGGGGGGCGCATATTCTCAACGGCGAAACGATGCTGCGCGAACAGGCCGAGGCCTCGTGGCGGATTTGGAACGAATGACCTTGAAAAACAACAGCAGTATGAAGCGAATGGCTATCTGTTTGTCGGCGCTGGCCGTGTGGTGCGACGCCGCGGCTCAGGAGACCGTGCCGCCCCGCTTTCAGGGGTCGGATGCGAAGCGTTTTTATGGCGCGTCTTATCGGCGAGACCGAGAAGATCGTCGATGCGGCGCAGATTCCCGCCGCCGAGCTTTCGTCGCAGGTCGTCGTTGGCTTTACGGTCGATGAGACGGGAAATGTGACGCAGTGGCGGTTTCTGGACAACACGTGCGAAGGAAAGGATTCGGTCGGCGTGGAGCCGGCGACGCCCCGCACGCGCGAGGCGATGACCGAGGCGCTGGGGCGGCTCGAAAAGTGGACTCCGGCGATGAAGGACGGGAAGCCGACGACCTACAGCTGGCGGCTGACGATGCGCCTGCGTTATGACGGAAGGTTCACCGGCCGCGGCGCGAAAGGCGAAGGCGTCGTGCGCGTGCGCTTCTACATCGAACCCGACGGGAAAATCACCATCGGCAAGGTAATCAAGTCGCCCGACGAGAAGCTGTCGCGCGAGATGATCCGCGTCATCAGGAGCAGTAAGGGCAAATGGACGCCCCGCAAGGTGCGCGGAGTGCCCCAGCGGACCGCCTATGAATACGGGGTCAATTTTCTGGGGATGGCCGAATGACGCTCCCGGAACGCCGGGCGGAGACGAATCCGGCCGGCGGAAGCGTGAGGCCGTCCCGTTGGCGGGCCGACCGTCCCGACGATAAAACAAGAGCTTCCGGAACCTCCGGAAGCTCTTGCCGTTCTATCTGTGCCGCAGCATCGCTTTGGCTTTCTCGGCGTCCTCCTCGCGGACGACGACCTGTGCGGGCATGGTGCCTATGGGGTATATGGCCGACATATATTCGTTGCGGATCATCGACCAGATACCTGCGCTGTCGAGCATCGATTTGGCGATCTCGGCTTCGGTGATGGTGTTGTATTCCGCTAATACAACCATGGTTTCGTCTTGCATAATTTCTCGGTATTGGTTGGATATTTAAAGTTAAGCATTTTGTTGATAAAATGCAATAGCCCTGCCACGAAATCTGCGGAAATATCGCTATCTTTGTTCAGCCATAAAAACAGGAGTTAGAACCATGCCCGATTTCGTCCATCTGCACGTACATACCCAGTATTCGATCCTCGACGGCGCCGCCGCCATCAAGCCGCTCATCAAGCGGGCCAAGGCCCTCGGCATGAACGCCATCGCCATTACCGACCACGGCAACATGTACGGCGTCAAGAACTTCCACGATACCGCCACGGACGCCGGGGTCAAGCCGATTCTGGGCTGCGAGGTCTACGTGGTGAAAAACCGCTTCGAGAAGGACAAGGACGAGAAGGCCGGCGACCACCTGATCCTGCTGGCCAAGAACCTCGAAGGCTATCACAACCTCTGCAAGATGGTCTCCTACTCGTTTACCGAGGGATTTTATTACAAGCCGCGTATCGACAAGCAGCTGATCGAACAGTATCACGAGGGGCTGATCTGCTGCTCGGCGTGCTTGGGCGGCGAAGTGCCGCAGGCCATCATGCACAACGACATCGAGGAGGCCGAGCGCGTGGTCCAGTGGTTCAAGAACATCTTCGGCGAAGACTATTACCTCGAACTGCAGCTGCACCCTTCGGGCGATCCGCAGAAGGACGCGGACGTCTACGAAAACCAGCTGCGCGTCAATAAGGTGATTCTGGAGCTGGCGGCCAAATACGGCGTCAAGTATATCTGTTCGAACGACGTGCACTTCATCCTCGCCGAGGATGCCGTGGCGCACGACCATCTGATCTGTCTCAATACGGGCCGCGATCTGGACGATCCGAACCGTATGCGCTATACGTTTCAGGAGTATCTCAAGTCGCCCGAAGAGATGGCGGCGCTCTTCCCGGACCATCCCGAAGCGTTGGCCACGACGCTCGAAATCGCCGACAAGTGCGAGGATTACAAGCTGACGCACGCCCCGCTGATGCCCAACTTCCCGCCGCCGGAGGATTTCCCGATCGCCCTCGGCGAACTGCGCGAGTCGTTCGTCAAGAAGATCGAGGACGAGGAGATGCTGGCGAAGATCGGCGCCTGCGCCACCGTTCCGGAGCTGGAGGAGCTGGTGGCCGGCGACAAGGAGCTTTCGGACCGGTTGATGGTCGCCAAACAGTACTGTTACCTCAAGGACCTGACCTACAAGGGCGCGCACATGCGTTACGGCGACGTGCTGGACGAAAAGACCGAGGAGCGCATCAAATACGAGCTGAGCACGATCGAGTGGATGGGATTTCCGGGCTACTTCCTGATCGTGTGGGACTATATCCGCGCCGCGCGCGAAATGGGCGTGTCGGTGGGACCCGGCCGTGGCTCGGCCGCCGGTTCGGTGGTCGCCTACTGTCTGAAGATCACCAATATCGACCCGCTGAAATACGACCTGCTGTTCGAGCGTTTCCTCAATCCCGAACGCATCTCCCTCCCCGATGTCGATGTGGACTTCGACGAGGACGGCCGCGCCGACGTGCTGCGCTACTGCGTGCAGAAGTACGGCCAGAAGCGCGTGGCCCAGATCGTGACGTTCGGCACGATGGCCCCCAAGATGGCCATCAAGGACGTCGCCCGCGTGCAGAAACTGGCCCTCTCGGAGAGCGACCGCCTTTCGAAGCTGGTGCCCGACAAGGTCACGCCCGACAAGAAACACGGCGAGACGCCGTTCGATTTCGTCTACAAGGAGTCTCCGGAGCTGGCCGCCGAGCGCGAGTCGCCCAACCAGCTGATCCGCAATACGCTCAAATACGCCGAGAAGCTGGAAGGCTCGATCCGCCAGACGGGCGTGCATGCCTGCGGCGTGATCATCGGTCAGGACGACCTCGAAAAGTTCGCGCCGATGGCCATTGCCAAGGATGCCGAGCTGAACGTGGTGGAGTTCGAGGGCAAGGAGGTCGAAAGCGTCGGCCTGATCAAGATGGACTTTCTGGGACTGCGCACGCTGTCGATCATCAAGGACGCCGTGGAGAACGTCAAGGCGGTGCACGGCGTCGATGTGGACATAGACGGCATTTCGCTCGACGACGCGCCGACCTACGAGGTTTTCGCCCGCGGCGACACGACCGGCCTGTTCCAGTTCGAGTCCCCCGGCATGAAAAAGCACCTGCGCAACCTGAAGCCCAACCGCTTCGAGGACCTGATCGCCATGAACGCCCTCTACCGGCCCGGCCCGATGGAGTACATTCCCAACTTCATCGCCCGCAAGCACGGGCAGGAGCCGGTGACCTACGAGATCGCCGACATGGAGGAGTACCTGAACGACACCTACGGCATCACGGTCTATCAGGAGCAGGTCATGCTGCTGTCGCAGAAACTCGCCGGCTTCACGGGCGGCGAGGCCGACACGCTGCGCAAGGCCATGGGTAAGAAGAAGCGCGACGTGCTGGACAAGATGAAGCCCAAGTTCATCGAGGGTTGTAAGCAGCGCGGGCACGACGAGAAGATCTGCGACAAGATCTGGGGCGACTGGGAGGCGTTCGCCTCCTATGCCTTCAACAAGTCGCACTCGACCTGCTATGCCTATGTCGCTTACCAGACCGGCTACCTGAAGGCCCACTACCCTTCGGAGTTCATGGCGGCCCTGCTGAGCCGAAACCTCGCGGACATCAAGCAGCTCACGCTCTACATGAACGAGTGCAAGCGCATGGGAATCCGTGTGCTCGGTCCGGACATCAACGAATCGATGCGCACCTTCTCGTCCAACAAGGCGGGCGACGTGCGCTTCGGTCTGGGGGCCGTGAAGGGTGTCGGCGAAGCCGCCGTGGAGAGCATCATCGCGGAGCGCAACGCCAACGGCCGTTTCAAGGACATATACGACCTGATGGAGCGCGTGAACTTCTCGGCCGTAAACCGCAAGTGTTTCGAGAATCTGGCCTATGCCGGAGGTTTCGACTCGATATCGGGCTTCCACCGCGGCAAGTTCTTCGGTGCGGACGCGCGCGACAATACGGGCGTGACCTTCATCGAGCAGCTGATGCGTTACGGCCAGCGTTTTCAGGCCGAGAAGAACAACGCCCAGCAGAGTCTCTTCGGCGGTGGCGGACACGTTGACATCCAGCGCCCCGTGCTGCCCGCATGCGCCGACTGGAGCCAGCTCGAAACGCTGGCCAAGGAGCGCGAGATGATCGGTCTCTACCTCTCGGCGCACCCGCTCGACGACTACAAGATCATCATCAACCACATGTGCAAGACCCAGCTCACGGAGCTGGAAAACCTCGAAGCGCTCAAGGGGCAGGAGATCGCCGTCGCGGGTATGGTCGTCAGCGTGCAGAACCTCATCACCAAGACCGGCAAGCCGTGGGGCAAATTCGTGCTGGAGGATTACAACGGCACGCATGAATTCGCGCTGTTCAGCAAGGATTACGAGAATTTCCGCAAGTACCTCTTCTCGGATTATTTCCTCTTCGTCCGGGGACGGGTCCAGCCCAAGCCCTATAACGACAAGGAGCTGGAGTTCAAGATCATCTCGATGGTGCAGCTCTCGGAGATGCGCGACACGATGATCAAGGAGATGAACGTGCTGCTGCCCGTCGAGGACGTAACCCCGACGCTGGTACGCGAATTGACGGAGAAGGTGAAGGAGGCAAAGGGCGAGACCCTTTTCCGCATCAGCGTGATCGACCGCGAAGCGCATGTTTCGCTCAGTCTCTTCTCGAAGAGCCACAAGGTGAGTCTGACGCAGTCGCTGGTTTCGTATCTGGACGATAACGAGATAAAGTATTCCATCGCATAATAACATTTTAAAACTTAATAATTATGGCTTTAGCAATCACGAAAGAGAATTTTCAGGAAGTAATTTCATCGGAACTCCCCGTCGTCATCGACTTCTGGGCCGAGTGGTGCGGTCCGTGCCGCACGATCGCTCCCATCGTGGACGAACTCGCCGCCGAATACGAGGGCCGCGTGCTGATCGGCAAATGCGACGTGGAGGAGAATGACGAAATCACGATGAAATACGGCGTGCGCAACATCCCGACCATCGTCTTCCTCAAGGGCGGCGAACTGGTCGACAAGCAGGTAGGCGCCGCGCCGAAGGCCGCACTCGCGGAGAAGATCGAAAGACTGCTCTAAAATGCTCCGCAGCACCGACTGGCATGGGATGCGGGCCGTCGAGTTCTCGAAAGGCGACTATACGGCCCTGCTGATTCCGGGCATGGGCGCAAACCTCATCCGGCTGACCAATACGCGGCTGGGCGCCGAGATTCTGCGGGCGCCGGCCGACGACGAGGTCGAAACGTTCAAGGGACGGCCGCATGTCTTCGGACTGCCGATCCTGTTTCCGCCCAACCGGATCGAGGACGGGCGCTATACGTTCGGCGGTCGGACTTACCGCTTTCCCATCACGAACGCCAAAGAGCACCATTACCACCACGGCATCCTCAAGAGCCAGCCTTTTGCCGTGTCGAAGGCTTGGGAGACCGGGGAGGAGGTGCTGGTGGAGTGCCGCTACTATTCGAACGCCGGAAACGACACGATTTTCCGCGACTTTCCGCACGAGTTCAAATGCAAGATCACTTTCCGCCTTACGGCCCAAGGGCTGGAGCAGGAGGTGATGTTCGCCAACCGCAGTGCGGAGCCGATGCCCGTGGGCGTCGGGTTTCATACGCCGATGCAGATTCCCTTTGCGGGCGGTGAGGCGGCGGATTATGTGATGCGCGTCGCAGTTGGAGAACAAGTTGAGCTGAGCGGGCGTAATATCCCGACAGGGCGTAAGTTGCCGTTGTCGGAACAGTTCGCCAGACTGCGCGAAGGCGGATTGCGGGTAACGGACTGTGAGCCGATCGAAGCGGGCTTCACGCTGCGCGAAATCGAGGTGGACGGCAAGCCTTTCCGGGGGGCGCTGGTCGAGAATCTCCGTACGGGCGTCCGCACCTTCTACGAGGTCGATCGGCAGACGACCTATTGGACGATCTGGAACAACGGCGGCCGGGTGCCCTACTGCTGTCCCGAACCGCAGTCGTGGACGACGAACGCCCCGAACGCCGCGGACCCTGCGGCCGAAGGTTTTCAGGCGGTCGCTCCGGGCGAAAGCTGGCGCATGAAGTTCCGGCTGTACGCCAAGTGACCTGCCGGATGATTTACGAAACGGGGAATCCGTACGGATTCTTCAACGCAGACAGCGGGCCGAATTTCGGCCCGCTGTCTTTTTGCGCTATAGGTGATTTTGAGGGATGTCCGTGCCGCGTGCGAAAATGATATGCTGATTGCGATTTCAGGTGGTTTTCGGCTTGTAACGGGGCCTGTTTTGCTGTGGATTTGTATTATTTTGACTGGATATGTGGAGAATATATAAGCATGCTTCGGCTTAGTGATGATAAATTGTAATAGATGTCAATATTTACAAGGATTTAGCCGATCTCTCATTTTGTGCGGATTATACTTTTTTGTTCGTCCGGGTTTGTTTGCGAGGAATAAAATCACTACTTTAGCCGTCCACTCATTTTTTAATTTGTACTATGAAGAAAAATTTACTCAAATGCTTGTGCCTTCCGTTAGGCATGTTGTGTGTCGTATTGTCGGCCTGTTCGGACGACAATACGGAACCGACGAAAAAAACGGAGTATACGGTGACCGAATTCGCATCGACGACCATTCCTGAGACGATACCTGCCGAAGGCGGTGCCTACACGATGACTTTTACGACCCGCACCGAAACTCGCTCCCAGCCGGTCGTTCCCGTATTCGAACCGTGGCAGTACCGTGTGACGCTCGGTGAGGCTGTCGGCGATGCGATAGCCGTGACCGAACCCAAAACGGAAGTATCGGTCGTCATCGGTTCCAACTACAGCAAGGAACCGCGGGCGGTCGTCGTGGAAATGGCTGTAACAGAGGATGCCGCTACCCCCCCCCGGTGGATTCGGATCGTCGAGGCTGAACAGGAGCCTGCCTTAAAAGACTATTGTGTAACCGAATACGACTCCACGACCATTCCGGAAACGGTTCCTTACAACGGCGGCGGTTACAAACTCGGTTTCACCACGAGCATCGAGACCCGTGCGGCCGATCCGATTTTCGTCGAATGGCAGTACCGCGTGACGCTCGGCGACAAGGTCGGCGATCCGGTGGCGGTGACGGAGCGGACCGAGAGCATCGACGTCGAAATCGCGGGCAACTATACCGAGAACGAACGCAATATCGTTGTGGAGATGGCCGATGCGGGTGCGGAACCCCAATGGACGAAGATCGTCGAAGCCCGGCAGGAGGCCGCGCTCGTACTGACGGCCGGTTTCTATTGGGCGAAGGGCAACGTTACGCTTATGGACGGTAAATTCGCCGTTGCCGACAAGATGTCCGACCTCGGACTCTATTTCCGTCAGGGCAGCAAATACGGCGTGCCGTCGGACGGCGGTTCGTACGCCGGAACGGCCTATACGCCCGAAGCCGTGCAGGTGGCGCTGGCCGACATCCCCTACCGCCAGCCGAATACCGATCCGTGCACGATGATCGATGCCGGGCTGCGTACGCCGACTTATATGGAGCTTTTCTGTCTTTACGACCGGGAAGACTACATGAACCAGCATGTATTGGACGGCATTACCGGCATGGGGTATCTCAGCTCGGACTATTTCATGCCTTTCTGCGGCGCGCTGGAACTTGCTTCGGGGCAGATCAGCGGAAAGTCTCAGTTCGGCGGATATTGGGGACTGGGCGCCAATTATGCGGGTGAAGGTGTGATTTATGTACTCAACGCCGACTATTCGATGGTGGATTACGATCTTGCGGGCACGAACATGGCTTCGCTCCGCTGCGTGAAGAATATCCGCCAGCCTTCTTATGTGTCGCATACGCCGGCTTCGGTGACGGACAATGCTTCGTTCAAGCTTACCGTCAAGACCGATCCGGGTGAATTCCCGGCTTACGAGGTCGATATCGAAGCCGAGGACGGGGAGATTCGGTCCATCGACGCATCGCCGTCCGAGACGGAGGTTACGCTGACTGTGCCCAAGAACGACGAAGTCGAAAACCGCGAATGGCGGCTGTTCATCAACCGGGTTTATTCGGGTATCTCGTTCGTACAGCCGGGAAAGAAAAACTATGTGGATTACATATCCCACTCTCCGTCGAAAGCCACCTACGAAGCGTTTACGCTGAGTGTAAAGTGCGAGAGCGACCTTGCGTCGTTCCCCGTGGTCATCAAAGGCAGCGACGGGCTGGAGCTGACGCAGAACGGATCGAAGGAGAATCCGACCGTTTCGTTCTCGGTTCCCGAAAATGCGGGCGAGGAGCGCACGCTCGCCATCTGGGTCAACGGCTCCGATACCGGAAAGAGCGTCCGGCAGGAGGCCAACCCCGCGACGAACGCCTTCTCGGTGACTTGGAGCGAAGGCTACCTGACTGTCGTCGACGGAGCCTATACCTTTGCGGAACCCAAGGAGCGCGGTATGTACTTCAAGTGGAAGAGCAAGTACGGCATCAAGTTCGAAGGCACGGTTTCGAGTTCGACGAAATATCAGGGTGTGGTTTACGGACCCGACGAACAGTCGATTCCGAACTATGCGGACGTTCCCTACGGCGATGTGGATCCGTGTTCGCTCGTGGCGCCTGCCGGAACGTGGCGTATGCCCACTTCGGAGCAGCTTCTGGAACTTGTCGCCGACGGGGCGAAAGAATTCGAGCCTTATGCGTTCAGAATGTGCAGCGACGGTATGCAGGAGGTCTATCTGGCGAGCGCCGGACAGTTGGCCAACGACGGATTGTCGGTCAAGTCCGCCAATATTATATCGGTTTGGACTCCCGATGCGAGTGAGACCAAGCCAGGGCAGTATTCGTACCTGATGTGGCTGATGTCGACGGAGTCGTCCAAAGGCTCCGTCTCCGCTAATGGCGTTCTCCCGCAGACGGCCATGATGGTGCGCTGCGTGCGCAGCAAATAACGCGCTTGACCGGCGCAGATACGAAATAAGCGAAGGCCCGTGAGGCCTTCGCTTATTTTTTGCTGTCGGTTGTAGCCGGAATCTTCCGGTGTGCGCGGATGCGGAGGTTCGCAAAAACCGCCGCCTTTGCCGTCGGGGAATTTTGGGCTTCCGTTCCGGTCAGAAGGTTTCGTATACGACTGTTTCCGCGAGCGGTTTGCGCAGCAGGTCGTGACGGTCGGGATCGGCGGGAGTGCCGATGCCGTAGCCGATGAGCAGGATATTGACGGGTTCCACATGTTCCGGGAGCCGGAACTCTTCGCGGACGGCTTCGGGTTTGAACATGCAGATCCAGAGCGTGTCGAGCCCCAGCGACGCTGCGGCCAGCATCATGTGGTCGGTGACGATCGAAGCGTCGATGTCGCTGATCGTTTTACCGTCGTATTTGCGGGTCCATGCTTCGCCGGTGTCGGCGCAGACGATGACGGCGCAGGGAGCGCCGAAGTCGCGGGTGCAGCGTGCCAGACGCTCCATCTCCTCCTGCGAGCGTACGACGATGAGCCGCTGGGGCTGGCGGTTGGCGCCCGTAGGAGCCACGCGGCCCGCCTCCAGAATGATGTCGAGCTTTTCCTGCTCGACTTTTGCCGGGGCATATTTGCGGCATGCGTACCGCTTTTTTGCCAGAGAGAGAAAATCCATAGTGGTAACTGTTTGAAGTCGGACAAATATACGGCAAAAATCCCGCCGCGGCAACTTTTTACGGCGGCCTTTGTCATGCCCGACTGACAGTTTGGCAGAAAACGGGCGGTGGCACACGGTTTGTTAATGGATGGTTGGATGAAATGAATCAAAATACAGCTAAATATAAAACTATGAAAAACGGCAAAATCGGGGTTACGACGGAGAATATCTTCCCCGTGATTAAAAAGTTCCTCTATTCGGACCATGAAATTTTCCTGCGCGAGCTGATTTCCAATGCGGTCGATGCTACCCAGAAACTGAAGACGCTTTCGTCGATCGGCGAAATGAAGGGCGAGCTGGGCGACCTGACGATTCACGTCGCCGTGGACAAGGAGGCCAAAACGCTGACCGTGACCGACCGCGGTGTGGGCATGACCGCCGAAGAGGTGGACAAGTATATCAACCAGATCGCCTTCTCAGGCGCCGAGGAGTTTATGGAGAAGTACAAGAACCAGTCGATCATCGGTCATTTCGGACTGGGCTTCTACTCGTCGTTCATGGTGGCCGACAAGGTCGAGATCTTCACCAAATCCTATAAGAAAGAGGCCAAGACCGTGCATTGGAGCTGCACCGGCACGCCCGAATTCGAAATGGAGGAGACCGATGCGGAGCATGACCGCGGCACGACGATCGTCCTGCATCTTTCGGAGGATTCGCTGGAGTACGCCGAAAGTTCGAAGGTCGAGGAGCTGCTGCGCAAATACTGCCGGTTCCTGCCCGTGCCCATCGCTTTCGGCAAGGTCAAGGAGTGGAAGGACGGCAAGTACGTCGATACCGACAAGGACAACATCATCAACAACATCGATCCGCTTTGGACGCGCAAACCCGCCGACATCACAGAGGAGCAGTACAAGGAGTTCTATCATGAGCTATACCCGCTGAGCGACGAGCCGCTGTTCTCGATCCACCTGAATATCGACTATCCGTTCCACCTGACGGGCATCCTCTATTTCCCGAAGATCCACAACAACTTCGAGATACAGAAGAACAAGATTCAGCTCTATTCGAATCAGGTGTACGTGACGGATCAGGTCGAGGGCATCGTGCCGGAATACCTGACGCTGCTGCACGGCGTGATCGACTCGCCCGACATTCCGCTCAACGTGTCGCGGAGCTACCTGCAGAGCGACTCCAACGTGAAGAAGATTTCGAGCTACATCACCCGCAAGGTCGCCGACCGTCTGCAGGAGCTGTTCAACACCATGCGCGCGGACTACGAGGCGAAGTGGGACGATCTGAAGATATTCATCGAATACGGCATCCTGACCGACGAGAAGTTCTCCGAGAAGGCGCAGGAGTTCATGCTCTGGAAGAACATCGAGGGCAAGTATTTCACGCCTGCGGAGTATCTGGAGAAGGTGAAGGAGAACCAGACCGACAAGAACAAGACGGTCGTCTTCCTCTATGTGGACGATCCCGTGGAGAAGCACACGTTCCTCGAAGCGGCCAAGGCCAAGGGGTACGACGTGCTGCTGATGGACGGTCAGCTGGACAACCACTATATCAACTGGTACGAGTCGAAGAACAAGGAGACGCGCTTCGTGCGTGTGGACAGCGACGTGATCGACAAGCTGATCCAGAAGGAGGAGAATATCAAGATGTCGCTCACCGAGGCCCAGCAGGAGCTGCTGCGCCCGGTATTCGAGAGCCAGATGCCCAAGGACGACAAGATCCATTACAACATTTCGTTCGAGGCCATGTCGCCCGACGAAGCGCCCGTGGTCATCACGCAGAACGAATTCATGCGCCGTATGAAGGAGATGGCCGCGATGGGCGGCGGAGGCGGCATGAGCCAGTTCTACGGACAGATGCCCGACAACTTCACCATTGCGGTTAACGGCAACCACCCCATCGTCGCAGACATCCTCTCCGACGCGGAGAAGGCCTACGGCGACAAGCTGAAGTCGATCACCAAGAAGATCGACGCGGCGGTAGCCGAGGAGAACCGCTTCGACGAGGTGGTGAAGGGCAAGAAGGAAGAGGAGCTGACTCCCGAAGAGAAATCGACGCGCGAGGAGCTGTCGAAGAAGATCGTCACGCTGCGCGACGAGCGCAACGAGCGGCTGCGCGAGATCGGCGGCGAAAACCGGCTCGTCAAGCAGATCATCGACCTTGCGCTGCTGACCAACGGCATGCTCAAGGGCAAGAACCTGACCGACTTCATCCAGCGTTCGATTTCGCTGATCGAAAAATAGCCGAAGTCGCGTTCCGGAAAAAAGAACCGCATCCCGATGGGTGCGGTTCTTTCGTATGCGGTGTTTTTCAGTATCGTTCCGTTGGAGTCTCCGCCATTGCGTCGCTCCGGAGCCTTGCCGTAGCGGGAATCATCGGAGGTGTCGCTGCCGCTTCTACTCTTCCGTCCACTTGTCGGTGACCAGCTGCAGGAACCAGTCGGGAACGCGGCACGGGCGGCGCGTGTCGCTGTGGATGAAGCCCAGCTGCGTCATGCCCGTATTGAGCAGGTCGCCCTTTTCGTTGTAGATTTCGTAGAAGAAGTTGATGCGGGCCGTGGGAAGCTCTTTCAGCATGATGCGCACGGTGAGCAGTTCGTCGTAATAGGCCGGGCGGTGGTACTTGGACTGCACCTCCAGAATGGGCATCATGATACCCCGCTTCTCGACCTCGGCGAAGGACATGCCCAGCCAGCGGAGCAATTCGCTGCGCGCGGCTTCGTAATAGCAGATATAGTTCGAGTGGTGGCAGATCGCCATCTGGTCGGTATGCTTGTACCAAACCCTTATTTGACAGTCGTAACTCAGCATGGTTTAAAATGTTATGACGACACGCCCTTCGGGCAGTATGTCGCGGGTTATCAGTTCCTGAGCGGCATCGACCGTGAGCCGGGCCGGTTTGCCGTTGATGTGTGCGTCGTATTCGCCCGGAGGGGGCAGGAGTTTCAGCGGATCGTCCACCCGGATGCGGTTCCGCTGCGCCCGGCCGATTACCAGATAGGGGTGCGACAGCAGATGCGCGGCGCGCGCCATTTCGCCCTTTTCGACCAACCGCCGGATCACCGTCGAACTTACTTTTTCGGCGTCCACGTCGCATTCGGAAACCTCTATTACGCGCAGGCCGAAGCCGTGGCTGTCCAGATAATCGTAACTGCCCTGCTTGTTGTGTCCGAAGCGGTGGTTGAAGCCTACGACGAGCGTTTCGGCTCCCGTATGGCCTACGAGACAGTCGCGGACGAATTCGTCCGGAGCCAGCCGGCTGAAGGCTCTGTCGAAGGGGATGATGACCAGATTGTCGATCCCCAGCCGTTCGAGGAGGCAGATTTTCTCGTCGAGCGTCGTCAGCAGGCGCAGGCCGTCGGCCTTGCCGAGCGTGATGCGGGGATGCGGCTCGAAGGTGAATACGATGCTTTCGCCGCCCTGCCCGCGGGCCGCGGCGGTCACGGTGCGCAGCAGTTTCAGATGGCCGCTGTGCACGCCGTCGTACGATCCGACGGTCACCGCCGGATGCGTGAAATGCGGAAGCGCTTCGAAACCGTGAAAAACCCTCATTGCTCTCTCTCCTGCCGCTCTTTGTTTAGGTGTTGCTGCTGTTTTTCTCTTCGTTCTCCTTGACGAAGTAGGCTACTTTTTCGAGCAGCGTGGTGATGTCGTAATTCTCGACTACGATGCCCTGCGGAAAGTTCAGCGGCGTGGAGGTGAAGTTCAGCACGCCACGGATTCCGGCGTTGATGATCGGAACGACCAGACTGGGCGCCACCTGCGTCGGCGAGGAGACGATCACGATGCTGATGTCCTTGTCCTCGACGATCTCTTCGAACGTATCCATGTGATAGCACGGAATGCCGTCGATGGTCTTGCCGACCTTGCCGGGATCGACGTCGAACGCGGCGGTGATTTTCAGTTTGAGTCCCTTGCCGTTGAAATATTTGGTGATGGCCTGTCCGAGGTGTCCCATGCCCAGCACGGCGATATTCATCTGCGAAGGGCTGTCGAGGATTCGGCTGATGTATTCGATGAGCACCTGCACGTCGTACCCTTTCTTCGTATCGCTCGAAAAGCCGATCAGCATCAGGTCGCGCCGGACCTGCACGGCCGTGATGCCGTGGATGCCCGCCAGCACGTGCGAGAAGATATGCGTGATCCCCTGTTTGTGGCTGGCCAGCAGCGTGCGGCGGTATTCGCTCAGACGCTCGATGGTTTTTTCGGGTATTGCGTTTGTCAAAGATGCCATAGTCTTGCTATTCGACGGTTATCGTGAAGTCGCTGTTGTAGTTGACTCTCATCCAGCTGCGGTTGACGTGGTTGTGGCGCTCCTCGCCCTGTCCGAAGAGATAGGAGGTCTGAAGGGGCGCGTAACTCCGGCCTTCCATGTCGTACTCGATGTCGTTGTACATCGCGGGGCAGAAGATCACCGCCGCATCGTAGCCGCGGTACGAAAAGAGCGTGGGCAGCGACCCGAAGGAGCGGATATAGGCGCTGTCGAAGTCGAGAATCGTCTGCGAGTCGCGCTTGGCGTGGTAGGTCGAGATGAAGATCACGCGGTCCTTGAAGAACATCGTGCGGTCGATGTTGTTCATGCGGTTCCAGCGCGTATTGCCCAGCACGACGAACCGGGGGGCCGTGCGGCCGCGGCTCGATATGTTGGTGTCGGCCGAAGCGATGGCCGCCAGAATGCGGTCCACGTCCACCTCGTTGTCGGACATGACGATGAATACGTTGTCGGCGCCGTTGTCCAGCAGCGGCGTCAGATCGCCCGAATTGCTGTTCGTGCGGGCCGACGGATGGACATATTTATAGGTATGCTTCTTATAGTCCGAATCGCCGAGCAGCGTCAGTATCTCCTTCTCGAACTCCTTGTCCGTACTTTCGGTGTAGATCAGCGTTACCTGCCGGTCCCCGTTCACCAGTTCGGCGGCCTTCTCCCATTTGTGCGCCGGGTCGGGCGCCATCTGGAACAGCACGTCGCTGTTCATGCCCGTGATGTTGGCCAGCGGCGAAACGACGGGCACGTTGTGCTCCTCGGCGAACCGGATGACCGGATACAGCCCCTCCTCGTAGACCGGACCGATGATCAGGTCGGTATTGCGGAAGGCGTCGCTCTCGGTGATTTCGCGGATTTTCTCCGCATCGCGGGCCGTGTTGTACAGGCAGACGTTCATCGAATAGCCGGATTTGGTCTTCACGCTGTCCAGTCCGAGCAGAAATCCCTGATAGAACTCCAGATAGTTGGAATTGGCGTCGCCGTCGACGGCGATCGGCAGCATCAGGGCGACGTCGAGCGTCGCACTGCGCCGCAGTGCGCGGAATTCGATCTCCTTCACCCTGTTGTCGGCGGAGAGGTCGGGGACGGAGTCCGCGCGCACGGTGTCGGCAGGCTGCCGCTCCCCGGCGGCCAGCTCTTCGGGAGAACCCGGAACCTTGATGATCGCTCCGGCTTTCAGGTCGGCGGGTTTCAGCCCTCCGTTGAGCGTGCCGAGCTGCTCTTCGGTGATGCCGAAGCGGCGCGACAGCGAATAGAAGGTTTCGCCCGGCTTGACCATATGATAGGCATAGCCCTCCTCGGCGACGCTGTTGAGCGTATTGCGGTAGGCTTCCCACTGCTCCTTGGCGCCGGCCTCGTCTTCGGAGCCGATCTCCTTCTTGCGGATCAGGATGCGCTCTCCGAGCCGCAGGTTGGTCGGATCGAGACTCGGATTGTCCTCGATGACGGTCTGGATCGGGATTTCGTACTTGCGCGAAATGGCGTACAGGGTTTCGCCCTGCGCGACGGTGTGGGAGTCGAAGGTCCTGCGCAGCTTCCGCTCCGACTTGGGTTCGGGCACGGCCGTCACGAAGGGTATCTTGACGTTCTCCCCCGCCTTCAGCCCGCCGCCTGCCGACGGATTGTACTGAAGAATCACCTTCTCGCCCACCTCGTACGCCTTAGACAGTCCGTAAAGCGTTTCGCCGGGCTGCACCGTATGGATGTAGAATTTCGAGCCGTTGATGTAAACGATCGTTCCCGACTTCTGCACCGCGAAGGCGCACACGCTCAACAGGAGCAGCAAGACTGTCGCACAAAGTCGCTTCATCGTCATTTCAGTTTTTCGCGCATGCGGATTTCGGTGATGACCTTCTTGGTGTAGAGCGGGAAATCGCCGTTCATCATCCATGCGTAATAACTCGGTTCCATGCGGAAGACCTCCTCCACGCTGCGGCCCTTGTATTTGCCGAATCCGAAGACCTCCTCGCCTTTTTCGTTGAAGAGGATGCGTCCGGCGTAGTCGGCCGTTTCGGCGCGGGTCGAGAATTCGGCCAGCTTGTCGATGTCGTTCTCCAGATCGGGATAACGCTCCAGCTGGGCCTTGAGCACCTCGTAGGTCGCCAGCGTGTCGGCCTCGGCCGAGTGTGCGTCGTCCAGATCCTTGTCGCAGTAGAACTTGTAGGCCGCCACCAGCGTGCGCTGCTCCTTCTTGTGGAAGATGTTCTGCACGTCGATGAATTTGCGGCGCTTGAAGTCCACGTCCACTCCCGCGCGCAGGAACTCCTCGACCAGCACCGGCAGGTCGAAGCGGTTCGAATTGAACCCTCCGAAGTCGCAGCCGCGGATAAACTGTTCGAGCGATTTGGCGACCTGCGCGAAGGTCGGGCAATCCTTGACGTCCTCGTCCGTAATGCCGTGGATGGCGGTAGCCTCCTCCGGAATGTGCATTTCCGGATTGAGCTTGCGGGTTTTGACGATCTCTTCGCCGTCGGGCATGATCTTGGCCATCGAAATCTCGACGATGCGGTCCTTGGCGGTGTCCACGCCGGTCGTTTCGAGGTCGAAGAAGATGATCGGGCGCTTGAGGTTTAACTTCATCTGAGGGGCCGTTATGCGTTGATCATCATCGGCATGAGCAGCATGAGCGTCGAGCTTGTCTGCTTGTCGTCATATACGGGTTTGAAGACGCCGGCACGGGTCGAGTCGGCCAGTTCGATGACCACGGTCGGCGTGTCCATGTTCGAGAGTATCTCGACGAGGAACGTCGATTTGAAGCCGATCGTGATCTCCTCGCCGTCGTAGCTGCACGAAATGGTCTCGTTGGCCGACACCGAGAAGTCGATGTCCTGCGCCGTGAGGTTGATCCGGTTGTCGCCGATGTCCATGCGGATCAGGTTGGTGGTCGGATTCGAGCAGACCGCCACGCGCTTGATGCCGTTCACCAGCTCGACGCGGTCCACCAGCACCTTGTTGGGGTTGTTGGCCGGAATCACGGCGTTGTAGTTCGGGTAGTTGCCCTCGATCAGACGGCAGACGAGCGTGTGGCTCTTGAGCTTGAAGAGCGCGTTTTTCGAGTCGAAGCTCATCTCGATGGCGTCGTCCTCCTTCAGCAGCACCGATTTGAGCAGGTTGGCCGGTTTCTTGGGCAGGATGAACGAAGCCGTGACTTCGTTCGCGGTCTCGGACTCGTACTTCACGAGCTTGTGCGCGTCGGTGCCCACGAACGTCAGCGCGCCGGGCGCCAGATTGATGTAGATGCCGTTCATCACGGGACGCAGTTCGTCGTCGGCCGTGGCGAAGATCGTCTTGTTGATGCCGTTGACCAGCGTATCCACGTCCATGCTCAGCTCCTTCTTCTCGGCGCTCAGCTGCGGTACGGCGGGATAGCTCACGGCGCTCGCGCCGGGAATCGAGAGCGAACCGCTCTTCCAGTTGATCGTGATTTCCCAGTTCTTATCGTTTACGTCGATGGTCAGCGGCAGTTCGGAGAACTCCTTCAGGGAGTCGAGCATCAGTTTGGCGGGTGCGGCGATGGTTCCCTCGCTCTCCACGCTGTCTACCGTAATGGAGCCGATGAGCGTCGTTTCGAGGTCCGATGTCGTGACCTTCAGTTCGTTGCCGCTCAGCTCCATCAGGAAGTAATCCAAGATGGGAAGCGTGTTCTTATTGCTGATAACCTTGCCGGTGGTAGCCAGAAGCGAGAGCAGGGCCGAGCTTGATACTGAAAATTTCATACGTTTGTTTCCTTTCTTTATTTTCTGTTATGGTTTCTGTTATTCTAAAACTGCGAGTTTGTCGAGCGCCGTGGAGATCATCTTGCGCACGAAGGGTTTGTAGTCCGTATCGACGTTCTGGGCGATGCGCTGGGCGATGATCGTGCAGATCGTGGCGGCGCGGTGGCCCATCAGGGCCGCCAGACCGGCCAGCGCCGAACCCTCCATTTCGAAGTTGGTGATGCGGCGTCCGTGGTAGTCGAACGATTCGATCTTCTCGTTGAGCCGCGCGTCCTGCGGTTCGAGGCGCACCCAGCGGCCCTGCGGCGCATAGAAGCCCGGAGCGGCGATGGTGATGCCCTCGCGCGTCACGTCGCGGAAATGCTCGAACAGCGTCTTGTCGGCGTCGATGAAGTAGGGCTTGGGAAGCAGTTCGTTCCAGCCGACGTGCTCCATGAAAGCCTTTTCGATGGCGAGGTCGCAGACGTCGTTGCGGCCCTTGTAGTAGTTCAGCAGGCCGTCGAAGCCCACCGACGTGCGCGAGAAGACGAACTCCCCTACCTTGATGTCGGGCTGGATGGCGCCCGAAGTGCCCAGACGCACCAGCGTCAGCTGCCGTTTCTGCGCCTTCTCCTGCCGGGTGGCGAAATCGACGTTGGCCAGCGCGTCCAACTCCGTGACCGAGATGTCGATGTTGCCGATGCCGATGCCCGTCGAAAGGACCGTCATGCGTTTTCCCTTGTAGGTGCCCGTCACGGTCTTGAATTCGCGGTTGGCGACTTCGCATTCTCTGGTGTCGAAAAATTCCGCAACCAAGGCCACGCGGCCGGGGTCTCCGACGAGAATCACCGTGTCGGCGAGCTGCTCCGGCAGCAGGTGCAGGTGGAAAATCGAACCGTCGTTGTTGATAATCAATTCAGAAGCAGGAATCGTTCTCATAATAGTCGTTTTTAATTTTCATAATTGGCATAAAAGTAATATATTTACCTCGAATATCAAAACTTCGAAGACAATTTTTCATAAATATATGTATAGATAAACCTCTTTAAAATATGACACTCATCAAATCCATTTCCGGCATCCGCGGCACGGTGGGCGGGGCGCAGGCCGAGAACCTGACGCCCCCCGACGTCGTGAAATTCACCACTGCATACGCACGTCTGATCGCCGAGCGGAATCCCGGCAAAAAACTAACCATAGTCGTAGGCCGCGACGCCCGTATTTCGGGCGAAATGGTCTCCGATCTGGTCGAGGGCACCCTGCTGGCCTGCGGCGCCGACGTGATCAACGTCGGGCTTTGCACCACGCCGGGCACCGAGATGGCCGTCATCACCAAGCGGGCCGACGGCGGCATCATCATCACCGCGTCGCACAACCCGCGTCAGTGGAACGCCCTGAAGCTGCTCAACTCCGACGGCGAATTCCTCACCGACGCCGAGGGCAAGCGCGTGCTGGCGATGGCCGAGGAGGAGGGCTTCGAGTACCCCGGCGTGGACGGCATCGGGCATGTGCTTTCGCGCGAACCGTTCAACCGGACGCATATCGAGCAGGTGCTGGCGCTTCCGCTCGTGGACGCCGAGGCGGTCCGCAAACGCCGCTTCAAGGTGGTCGTGGACGCCGTGAATTCCGTGGGCGGCATCGTGATGCCGGAGCTTCTGCGGCGGCTGGGGTGCGAAGTCGTGGAGCTGAACTGCGACCCGACGGGCGAATTCGCCCACAACCCCGAACCGCTGCCCGAAAACCTGACCGGAATCGCGGAGACGATCCGCCGCGAGAAAGCCGATCTGGGCATCGTCGTCGATCCCGACGTGGACCGGCTGGCGCTGGTCAGCGAGGACGGCTCGATGTTCGTCGAGGAGTATACGCTGGTTGCCGTGGCCGACTATATTCTGTCGAAGAATCCGGGCGGCGACACCGTTTCGAACCTCTCCTCGTCGCGGGCGCTGCGCGACGTTACCGAACGGCACGGCGGCAAATACTCCGCATCGGCCGTCGGCGAGGTGAACGTGGTGGCCAAGATGAAGGAGACGGGCGCCGTGATCGGCGGCGAAGGCAACGGCGGCGTGATCTATCCGGAGTTACACTACGGCCGCGACGCGCTGGTCGGGACGGCACTCTTTTTGACGTGGCTCGCCCACAAGGGGATGACCATGACGCAGCTGCGCGCCACCTATCCCCCGTACTTCGCCTCGAAGAACAAGATCGAGCTGACGCCGGCGATCGACGTGGATAAAGTGCTACGTGAGATAAAGGAGCGTTATGCCGGTGAAAACGTGAACGATATAGACGGCGTTAAAATCGACTTCGCGGAAAATTGGGTACACCTGCGCAAGTCCAATACCGAGCCGATCATCCGCGTCTACACCGAGGCGAAATCCATAGCGGAAGCCGATGCGCTGGCGCAGCGTTTCATCGGCGAGATAAAAGCGATATGCAACATTTAATTTATAGATTATGAAAAGTGGAATTTTGATCCTCGCGGCGGCCGCCCTGCTTGCGGCCTGCGGCGGAAATACACAGAAAAAAGCTGCTTCCGGCGGTGCCGAAACCGTCGCCGAAGCGCCCGACATGCATACGGCCGAGACCTCGCTCGACTATCAGGGCACCTATGCCGGAACGCTTCCGGCAGCGGATTGTCCGGGCATCGAGACCCGTCTGACACTGAAAAAGGACGGCACTTTCGACCTGCACATGAAATACATCGACCGTGACGCGGAATTCGATACGAAGGGCGGCTACTCCGTGAGGGGCAACCTGCTGACCCTGACTCCCGAAAACGGCGAGGAGGTCGAGTACTACAAGGTCGAGGAGAACCGCCTGCGCCGGCTCGACGCCGACAAGCAGCCCGTGACGGGTCCGCTGGACGAAAACTACGTATTGAAGAAAACCGAATAAAACCCCGGAAAAATGGATAAAGTAAAGAAATATATAGACGCAAATAAAGATCGCTTTATCAGCGAGTTGTTCGATCTCCTGCGCATCCCTTCGATCAGCGCGCAGAGCGAGCACCGGCCCGACATGACGCGGTGCGCCGAATGGCTGGCCGCAGCGCTCGTGAAGGCGGGCGCCGACCATGCCGAGGTGTTTCCCACCGAGGGCAATCCGGTGGTTTACGCCGAGAAGACGGTCGATCCCAAGGCCAAGACCGTATTGGTCTACGGCCACTACGACGTGATGCCCGTCGATCCGCGCAGCGAGTGGCGGACCGAGCCGTTCGAGCCGGTCATCCGCGACGGCCGTATCTGGGGCCGCGGCGCCGACGACGACAAGGGCCAGTTGTGGATGCACGCCAAGGCGTTCGAGGCGATGTGCGCCGAGGAGTGCCTGCCCTGCAACGTGAAATTCATGCTGGAGGGCGAGGAGGAGATCGGCTCGCCGAGTCTCTACAAATTCTGCGAGCAGAACAAGAAGATGCTCAAGGCCGATATTATATTGGTATCGGACACTTCGATGATCTCGATGCAGACCCCCTCCATCACCTGCGGCTTGCGGGGCTTGGCTTACATGGAGGTCGAGGTGACGGGACCCGACAAGGACCTGCATTCGGGGCTGTTCGGCGGTGCGGTCGCCAATCCCGCCAACGTGCTGACGCGCCTTGTGGCGCAGTTGGTCGATGCTGAGGGGCGCGTGACGATCCCCGGCTTCTACGACGACGTGCGCGAGCTCACTCCGGCCGAGCGCAAGGCCTTCAACAAGGCGCCGTTCAGCCTCGCGGCCTACAAGAAGTCGCTCTCGATCGGCGACGTGGAGGGCGAAGCGGGCTACACGACGCTCGAACGTACGGGCGTGCGTCCGTCGCTCGACGTGAACGGCATCTGGGGCGGCTATATCGAGGAGGGCACCAAGACGGTGATCCCGTCGAAGGCGTCGGCCAAGATTTCGATGCGGCTGGTGCCGAATCAGGATTACCGCAAGATCAGCAAGCTGTTCGAAAAATATTTCAAATCGATCGCTCCCAAGAGCGTGAAGGTCACGGTCAAGTCGCTGCACGGCGGCATGCCCTACGTCGCGCCGACCGACATGCCGGCCTACAAGGCGGCGGAGAAGGCCGTGGCGGAGACTTTCGGCAAGAAACCCCTGCCCTTCTATTCGGGCGGCTCGATTCCGATCATCAGCGGTTTCGAGTCGATTCTGGGCATCAAGTCGCTGCTCATCGGCTTCGGACTGGCCGAAGACGCGATCCATTCGCCCAACGAGAGCTACGGACTCGAACAGTTCTACAAGGGCGTCGAGACCATTCCGCTGTTCTACAAGTATTTCGCGGAGCAGAAGTAGCGCGCGGCCATGTATCAGGAATTTCTCGATTTCATCTTTCCGCTCGCCGAAGGCGCCGGAAAGATCCAGCTCGCCTACTTCCGGGGCGACGATCTGGCGATCCGCACGAAATCCAATGTCTACGACGTCGTTACGCGCGCCGACAAGGAGAGCGAAGCCTACATCGCCGCGGCGATTTTGGAACGCTGGCCCGACCATGAGATACTGGGCGAGGAGGGCGGTTCGATGGGGCGTGCCGGGAGCGATTACCGCTGGGTGGTCGATCCGCTCGACGGCACGACGAACTACAGTCAGGGGCTTCCTGTTTTCTCGGTTTCGATCGCCCTGCAATACCGGGGCGAGACGATCGTCGGAGTTGTCTACGCACCCTACCTGAACGAGCTGTTCTGGGCGTCGAAAGGCGGCGGGGCTTATATGAAGAGCCGCTCAGGCGAGGTGAAGCGGCTGCACGTCTCCGACAAGCAGACCCTCGCCACGTCGGTCATCGCCACCGGATTCCCGTACGACAAGGACGTCAATCCGGACAACAACAGCGACAACGTCGCGCGCATCATCCCCTACGTGCGGGACGTGCGGCGGCTGGGGTCGGCGGCCTACGACCTGAGTTGTGTCGCGGCGGGACTTCTGGACGGCTATTGGGAGCTGGATCTGCACGAGTGGGACGTGTGCGCCGCGAATCTGATCGTCCGGGAGGCCGGGGGCGTCGTTGCGGACTTCAGGCCCGACCGCGGAGTGTCGCAGGCTGCGGGCAATGAAACGCTCGTGCGGGAGATTCTGAAATATGTCATTTAAGCACCGAAATCGGTGCTTTTTTTCTTATTTCGGGGTGTTCGAATATCGTTTTTAAAATATTTTCTTATTTTTGACGGGATAAAAATGCTGAAAGAATTATGTGTGGGATTGTAGGATATGTCGGCGGGCGCGAAGCCTGTCCGATCCTGTTGAAAGGTTTGCACCGGTTGGAATACCGCGGTTACGACAGCGCGGGTGTGGCGATGGTCGATGAGGACGGTGCGCTCAACGTTTACAAATGCAAGGGCAAGGTCTCGGACCTCGAACATTTCCTCGCGGGGAAGGAGCTGGGCGGAAATATCGGCATCGCGCACACACGCTGGGCGACGCATGGTGTCCCGAACGACGTCAATGCCCATCCGCACTGCTCCGAGTCGGAGAATATCGCCCTGATACACAACGGAATCATCGAAAATTACCGGGTGCTGAAAGATGCGCTCGAAGAGAACGGCTACACGTTCCGCAGCAGCACCGATTCGGAGGTGCTGGTGAACCTGATCGAATATATCCGCTCGACCAACGCCTGTTCGCTGCTCGAAGCCGTGCAGCAGGCGCTCCGTCAGGTGGTCGGCGCCTATGCCATCGCCGTGGTCGAGAAGAACAACCGCGACGAGATCATCGCGGCGCGCCAGAGCAGCCCCATGGCCATCGGCATCGGCCGGGGCGAGTACTTTCTCAGCTCCGATGCCGCGTCGATCATCGAGTATACGCAGGATTTCGTCTACGTGAACGACGGGGAGATCGCCGTCATCAACCGCAACAAGCCGCTGAAGATCGTCACGCTGGACAACCATGAAGGCAAAATAGATATCAAGAAGCTGCAGATGAGCATTTCGCAGCTCGAAAAGGGCGGCTATCCGCACTTCATGCTCAAGGAGATTTACGAACAGCCCAAGACCATCGTGGACTGCATCCGCGGCCGCATCAACCCCGAAACGGGCGAGGTGAAGTTGTCTGGCGTGATCGACAACCGCAGGAAATTCCTCCAAGCCCGCCGCATCATCTTCGTGGCGTGCGGTACGTCGTGGCACGCGGCGCTGATCGGCGAACACCTGATCGAGAATATCTGCCGGATTCCGGTCGAAGTGGAGTACGCTTCGGAGTTCCGTTACCGCAATCCGGTCATCTACGAGGACGACATCGTGATCGCCGTGTCTCAGTCGGGCGAGACGGCCGACACGCTGGCCGCCGTCGAACTGGCCCGCAAGGCCGGGGCTTTCGTCTTCGGCATCTGCAACGTCGTAGGTTCCTCGATCGCCCGCGCCACCCATTCGGGCGCCTATATCCATGTGGGACCGGAGATCGGCGTGGCTTCGACCAAGGCATTTACGGGGCAGGTGACCGTGATGGCGATGCTGGCGCTGGCCGTGGGCCGCGAGAAGGGCGCCGTGACGGAGGAGTACTACCGTGAGGTGGCGAAGGGCCTGCTGGAACTTCCGGCCGTACTGGAAGAGGTGCTGAAGCTCGGCCCGCGGATCGAAGACCTCTCCAAGATCTTCACCTACGCCCACAATTTCATCTATCTGGGCCGCGGCTACAACTACCCCACGGCGATGGAAGGCGCGCTCAAACTGAAGGAAATCTCCTATATTCACGCCGAGGGCTACCCCGCCGCCGAGATGAAACACGGCGCGATCGCGCTCATCGACAACGAAATGCCGACGGTCGCCATCGCCACGCCGGACAATACCTACGAAAAAACGGCCAGCAACATCGAGGAGATCCGCGCCCGTGGCGGCAAGATCATCGCCGTGATCGCCCGCGACGATACGCACGTGCGCCGCAGCGCCGATTACACGATCGAGGTTCCGGTGATAACCGACTGCCTGATGCCGGTCGTCGTCTCGGTGCCGCTGCAGCTGCTGGCGTACTATATCGCCGTAAACAAGGGCCGCAACGTGGACCAGCCGCGCAATCTGGCCAAGTCCGTGACGGTGGAATAGCCCCGGCACCGGAAAATAGCTGAACATGGAAATCCCCGCAGCCGCGTACGGCTGCGGGGATTTCGCTCACACATTATCATTAACCTAAAACCTCGTGTCAGTCGTCGTAGCCGTTGGGTTTGGCTTTCCATGCGGCGGCGAAGATCGCCGTGCCGACGAGCGCCATGCCCACCAGCGTATAGAGCGCGATGCTCCAGTCGGTGTACTGCACCAGCATGCCGAGTCCCCAGCCCGAAACGATCGTGCTGCCGTAGCCGAACAGCCCGCAGAAACCGCCTGCCGTAGCGGCGGCGCGCTTGGTGGCGATATTGGCCGCGGCGATGCCGACCAGCGCCTGCGGGCCGTAGATGAAGAATCCGGCGGCCATCAGAATCGCAACGGCCACGATCAGCGGCGTATGCTCGTTGAGCGAATAGAGTCCCACCAGACACACGGCGGCCATCAGCATGCAGATGACGCACGTGCGGGGCGCACGGCCGCCGAAGAAACGGTCGGTGGCCCAGCCTGCGGCCAGCATGCCCGCGATACCGGCAATTTCGAACGCCGCGACGGTCCAGCCCGCATGGCTGATGTCCATGTGCAGGTGCTCCTTGAGCATCGTCGGTCCCCAGTCCAGCACGGCGAAGCGCACGATGTAGACGAAGAAGTTGCCCACGGCGATGATCCAGATCGTCGGATTCAGGAAGACCTTGCGGCGCAGGAAGGCCTTGTATTCGGCCTTCTCCTCCGCTTTGGACTGCGGTTTTTCGGCCGTTTTGCCGGTCTTGAGTTCGGGAAGGCCCACCGACGAGGGCGTGTCGCGGACGAAGGCCCAGACGACGGCCGCGCCCAGCAGGGCGATCGTCGCCGGGAGCAGGAAGCACCAGCGCCAGTGCTGCGAGAGCATCGACGAAGCGTCGAACCATGCGCCCCAGTTCAGGCTGACGACATAGCCGCAGAAGATGATGGCCAGTCCGGCGCCGATCGAGTGCGAGGTGTTCCAGACCGACATCTTGGTCGCCAGCCGTTCGGGGACGATCCAGTGGGTCATCAGCCGCGTGCAGGGCGGGACGCCCATGCCTTGGAACCAGCCGTTGAGAATCCAGAAGATGCCCAGCGCCAGCACCGAGGAGCTGAATCCGAAGAGCAGGTTGCAGATGCCGCAGAAAACGAGTCCCGTGACCAGAAAGTAGCGTGCGTTGCTGCGGTCGCCCCAGATGCCGTTGACGAACTTCGAGAGTCCGTAGATCAGTCCGTGGAGCGTGAGGAAGAGGCCGAGGTCGGATTTCGAAATGCCCATCTCCTCGTTGAGATACGGCATGGCGATACTCAGGTTCTTGCGCACGAAATAGAAGAGCGCGTAACCGAAGATGCACATCGCCATGGTGCGGAATTCCCAGTATTTGAAACGTTTGACCTGTTGGTCGGTCATGCCGGCATATGCCGGATTGAGTTGTTTTGCAGACATTTATTCAGGTTGGTTCGGGTTTTACTTCAGGTCGGTGGTGGTTCTGTTGCCGCGTATGGCGGCGTCCTGCAGGGCGTGGATCGCGTCGCGCGACCACGGCAGGCCGATGAATTCGGAGGGACAGTCGGTCTCGATGATGTCGGGTTCGGCCAGCAGTTCGCGCATGTAGGCCACGCGGCGGTCGTGGGGATTCTTCACCTTGTCGGACGATCCGGTGATCGAGGTCATCGTCATCACGCCCTCGGCGTGCAGCAGATCGTAGACCTGTTGGAGTTCGGGATTGACCGCCAGACGGATATAGGCCATGATGTATTTCCACGGAATGGGCGAAGCCTCGTACGCCCGGAAGTGCTCCATCGAACTGATTTCGACGCAGAACATGACGTTGCGGATGCCGTGGTTCCAGTAGTAGAGCGCCTCTTCGATCGAGCGGACGCTCAGCATGATGTTGTGGTACATGGACCACTCGCCGCCGGGCCGGAGCTGCCTGATATAGTAGTCGAGACTCGCGCGGCGCACCTCGTCGCTCACGCCTTTGGTGTTGATGTACTTGTTGTCGAAGTTGAAGACCACCTTGTCCTTGCCCCACTCCAGCACATCCTTCAGGCGCGGAATCCTGTAGGGCGTGACTTTGCCGTCGCGGTCCACGAGGTTCAGGCGGCGCAGTTCGTCGTAGGTGTAGTCGGCGACGAGGCCCTTGCCCGTGGTCGTGCGGTCGATCGTCAGGTCGTGCATGAGCACCATGACGCTGTCCTTGGTGAAGCTGAAGTCGATTTCGAAGAAGGTAGGCATCAGCGACAGCGTCTTTTCGCACGACTCGATGCAGTTTTCGGGATAGCCGGGCATCATGCCGCCACGGTGGCCGCTGACGATCACGTCGCGCGCGGGATCGTAGGTGAAATAGGCCTGCAGCTCCTCGATCGAATCGATCTTCACGGTGTGCAGCCGGGGGGCTTGGGCGCAGGCGGGCATGATTGCGGCGCAGCATGCGGCCAGCAGTAGCAGTTTCGTGTTTTTCATGTCGCAGGCGGGGATTAGCGGATGATTCGTTCTACTTCGGCGTACGCCTGCGCGGCGAGCGCGGGCAGCGGATCGCCGGCGGGCAGTTCCGCGATTTCGGCTACGGCCGCCGCCGCGCCGAGCCGTGCGGTCATGGCGATCATCTCCACGCTCTGCGGGTCCTCCGGATTGTCGTAGTGCAGGGCCGCGCCGATGCCCAGCAGCAGGTTGGGCGTGCCGATGCCGTACTGACGGGCCGTGAGGACCGGTTTTACGAGCCGGTCGCCCGCCGAAAGCTTGCGGAGCGGTTCGCGGCCCACGCGGGTCACGTCGTCGCAGAGGTAGGGGTTCGTAAAGCGGCCGATGATCTTGTCGATATAGGCGAAGTGGGCGTCGCGGTCGAAGCCGTAACGCGCCACCAGTCCCCGCCCGCTCTCGCGCATGGCGGCTTTGACGACGGCGTGGATCTGCTCGTCGGAAATGCTCTGGCAGATGGTCATGTAGCCCTTCATGCGGCCCAGATAGGCCGTAATGGCGTGGCCCGTGTTGAGCGTGAAGAGCTTGCGCTCGATGTAGGCGATCAGGTTGTCGGCCGGATTCATGCCGGGGATTTCGGGTACGGCGCCCTTGAATGCGGCGCGCTCGACGTTCCATTCGAAGAAGCGTTCGACGACCACGTCGATCGGGTTTTCGCTCTTGACGGGCGGTACGATGCGGTCCACCGAACAGTCGGGGAAGCCGACGCACTGCTCGCAGTAGGCCTGTCCGGCGGCGTCGAGGTGCGTCAGCACCGCGGCTTTGAGCTGCGAAGTGGCGCGGACGCCGTTTTCGCAGGCGATGACGTTGAGCGGCTGCTCGACGCCCTGCTCCCTGCGGGCCTCGATGCCCGCGGCGATGGCTCCTGCGATGCGGGGCAGGATCGTAAGGCCGACGGCCGTGGTGACGATCTCCGCTTCGGCGATTTGCTGCGCGAGTTCGGGACTCCGCGAATCCACGGCCGAAATGTCGGTGATGCGCACCTCCTCGCATACGGTGTCCATGATCTGCACCGTGTAGCCCTTGTCCCGGTTGATCCGGTCCACGACCTGTTCGTTCACATCGGCGAACACCACATGGTAGCCCGCCTTTTCCAGCACGGCGCCGATGAATCCGCGTCCGATGTTGCCCGCTCCGAATTGAATAGCTTTTTTCATTCTATCTATGATTGATGATTACCAGAATCGCATGATGTGTCTGCGCCGGGGATGGGAAGGCGCGGCGGCAGGTGCCGTCGTGCGTGCAAACGCCGCCGTACTGCCGGAGTATGGCTGCCGGGGACTGCGCTGCGGCGTCCGGCGCCGGAAAGAGGTTTTTTCCCATCGGTCGTGTAGTTCGGTTGTGACATATTAAATACAACCGATCGGACGAAACCACCTAACGGAATTACAAAAAAATTAAAAATAACACGGGGGATTGTTTCATAAATTCAGAATGTTTACTTTTGTGGCGAATCAGATTGTCCGATGGAGAAAATTCTGCTTACGACACGGATCCGCAACGGCGACCGCAAGGCTTTCGACGAACTTTGCGGCCGGTACTATGCCATGCTGGTCTCCTACGCCCGCCTTTTCATGAAGGACGACTGGGCCGAGGACGTGGTGCAGGACGTCTTTTACAACGTGTGGCAGAACCGCGCGGCGCTGGACGATTCGAACTCCCTGTATAAATATCTGCTGCGTTCGGTTTACAACCGCGCGCTCAACTATCTGGACAAGAACAGGCGCGCCGGCGATTACCGCGCCTACTATCAGGAGCGGATCGCCTCGATGGGCAGCGCCTACTATGCGCCCGACAACAGTCCGATCATCCGTAAGCTCTATTCCGACGACCTGCGCGCGAGTCTCGACGCGGCGATCGAGTCGCTGCCGCCCAAATGCCGCGAGGTATTCAAACTGAGCTACCTCGAAGACCTTTCGAACCGCGAGATCAGCGAACGGCTCGGCATCTCGCAAAGTACGGTCGAGAATCATATGTATGCGGCGCTCAAACAACTGCGCCGGAAGCTCTCCAAGGAGCAGCTGCTGTTGCTGCTCGCCCTGCTGTTCATGCGATAGGAAAAAATTTGCCGTACCGAGTAGGTATTTTCTCCGGGGTGCCTGTATGTTATTATGCAAGCACCTAAAAAAGATACGCATTGGCACACACCGACGACACCGTATTGTACAGCATCGATTCTGTATTATACAAGCACCTGAATCACGAAACGACCGAGGCCGAAGAGCGGCGGCTTTACGCATGGCTCGAAGAACGGGAGGAGCACCGCACCTTCTATTTCGAGATCGCCGCGATCTGGAGCGCCCACAAAACCCTTTCGTCCAAACAGCTCGGCGAGCGCTGCGACGCCATGATGCGCCGGCTCAACGCGCGGATCGACGCCGACGAAGCGATGCGCCGCGAGGTGAAGCGGCGGCGTCCCGCATGGCGCCGCTGGGCGTTGGCTGCGGCCGCAGTGGCGGTGGTCGCCGTCGCCGTAACCGCGGCGTGGTTCGCCAGCATCGGTACGCCGGGGGACGAGTTGTTCCGTACTTATCTGAATGAAAGCGGCGAAATTGCGGCCCTGCGTCTCGAAGACGGCACGCAGGTGTGGATGCAGGACGGGACCGAACTGCAATATGCGGTCGGCGCGGGGTCGGAGGAGCGTATCGTGCGCATCGACGGCGAAGCCTACTTCGACGTGGCGCACGACGAAGCGCATCCCTTCGTGGTGAAGACCGAAAACCTGTCGGTGCGGGTGCTGGGCACGGCGTTCAACGTCAGGGCGCATGCCGCCGATCCGCTGACCGAAGTGGTGCTCGAACGCGGTTCGGTGCGCCTGCAGACCCCCGAAGGCTATAATCTCGTGCGGCTCCATCCCAACCAGCGGGCCGTGTTCGACGCCGCGAAGGACGACATCGAGGTGGAAGAGATCTACGCCGAGCATTTCGTGACGGAGCGTTACAACCTCGTGGCGATGAAGAACGCCACGATCGGCGAAATCATCGCCCGCATCGAATCGAATTACGGCGTGCGGATACGCATAGCCGATCCCGACAACCGGAAACGATACGACATCAACTACCTGCGCACCAACTCGCTCGAAGAGGTCATCGACATCGTCGAATTCATGACCGGACAGCGCTGCGAGGTCGTGCGCGGTAAATAGCTATCCCCTGTCCCGTCCGCGGACGGCCGCCGCGGACGGGGCTTTTCACCCAAATTAACCTTTTTCGCAAACCTTAAAATCATGAAGAAAAATTCCATCTTCCGTTGGGGAGTGGCGATGCTTCTTTTGTTTACCGGCTTGAGCCTGAGGGCCTATGCCGAAGACGACGGAGGCTCCCCTTTCCGGAAAAACCACGATGTGGACCTAACGGTCAAGTCCGCTACCCTACAGACTTTTACGGACGCTTTCACCAAGCAGACGGGCGTGCTTTTCTCCTACGAATCGGCGCTGGCGTCCATGCCGATGGGCGACGTGTCGGTACGCGAGAGCAACGCCCCGCTGGAGCGGATTCTGAATAACGTATTCACCAAACGGGGATTCCGCTACAAAATCGTGGACCGCACGGTCGTGCTGACATACGACCGCACTGCGGAGCCGCAGCGGAAGAACAGCGTGACGGGCCGTGTCTGCGACGCGGCGGGAAGCCCGCTGGTCGGCGCCACGGTGCTGGTGAAGGACTCCACGCGCGGCACGACCACCGGGGCCGACGGCACCTATTCGGTCGAGGCGGAGCCCGGCGCGGTCCTGCTCTTCTCGTACATCGGTTACACGGAACGCGAAGAGCCGGTCGGCAGCCGTTCGGTGATCGACGTCACGATGCAGGAGGACCAGTCGGTGCTGGAGGAGGTCGTGGTCGTGGGATACGGCACGCAGACGCGCAAGACCGTGACTTCGGCGATCTCGAAAATGGACGGCAAAACCCTCGAAAGCATGCCCGTGAACCTCGTCGGGGACGGTATGAAAGGCCGTATCGCCGGCTTGCAGGTCGCCACGACCGACGCTACGCCGGGTTCGGCGCCGAAATTCCTGATTCGCGGCGGTTCGTCGATCAACAACTCCAACGATCCGATCGTGCTGGTGGACGGCGCCGTACGCGAAATGGCGGGCCTGAACCCGAACGACATCGAGTCGATCGAGGTGCTCAAGGACGCCGCGTCGGCCGGTATCTACGGTTCACGCGCATCGAACGGCGTGATTCTCATCACCACCAAGAAGGGCGCGCCCCACAAGGGACCGCAGATCGTTTTCGAGGGGCAGTGGGCCTATGAGAGTCCGGCCACGAAGTTCGATCTGATGAACGGCCGGGATTACCTGCTCACGCTGCGCCCGGCGATCGCCGAAGGCTACTGCGGCGGCGCGGACCCGCTCAGCATTCTTGACGGCGCCGAATCGGCGGGAGCCGGCAACAGCGCCGCTTCGCGCTGGACGACGCGCTACCTCAATCCGGGCGAATCGCTGCCGAAAGGCTACAAATGGATCGAAGACCCGGTGAACCCCGGCAAGATCATCGTTTTCCAAGACAACGACCAGCAGAGCCAGTGGTTCGACGACGCCTTCTGGCAGAACTACTATATCGGCGTGAACGGCGGCGGCGAGAACATCCGGTATGCCGCGTCGGCGGGTTATACGGACGACGGCGGCATCGGCATGGCCACCGGATTCTCCCGCTTCACCTTCCATGGCAACACCTCGTTCAAGGTGACCAGACGCCTGACGGCGACCACGACCTTCGACTATTCGCAGATCGAGCGGCAGATGCTCGACGGAGGGGCGCTCAACAAGCGCAATTCGGTGATCCGCGGCCTTTCGGTACCCGCCACCCACCGCGACTGGTACGACGCCGAAGCCGGGGAGGATTTGGCCGGAACGCCCGCCATGGGGCCGAACAACACCACGCTGCCCGCCGCCTACTACAACTATTACTACAGCGATACGGGCGAGACGACCAAGCGGTCGAGCGTGAACATCAACCTCGAATGGGCGATCGTGGACGGCCTGCGCGCCGTGGCCCAGTTCTCGAACCACAACCGCCATTCGCGCAGCCACTTCTTCGTGAAGAACAACCCCACGACGGGCACCAACATCCGGCCCACGAAAGAGGCCTTCACGGAGACCAACCGCATGGACTTCCAGACCTACCTGAACTGGAAGAAAACCTTCGCCGAAGACCACAACATCGACGTGGTGGCCGGTTACGACTACATGAAGGACAAGAACAACAGCATCGACGCGCGCGTGCAGGGGGCGGCATCGGACAAGATTCCGACGCTGAACGTCGGGACCTCCAACATCACCAACTACCCGACCAGCACGCGGACCGACGAGGTGCTGATCTCCTACTTCGGACGTGTCAACTACAACTTCCGCGAGAAATACCTGCTGTCGTTCACCATGCGCGCCGACGGCTCGTCGAAATTCGCCGCGGGCAACCGCTGGGGTTACTTCCCGGCGGCTTCGGCCGGCTGGATCGTGGACGAGGAGGCGTTCTGGCCGCGGAACAAGGTGGTCAGCTCGCTCAAACTGAGGGCCAGCTACGGTCTGACGGGCAACAACGGCATCGGGCTTTACGACACCTACGGCAGTTACAACTCGGCGTACCAGTACAACGGCATGTCCACCACCACGACCGGCGAAATGCCGAACAGCAACCTGACATGGGAATCCACGACGCAGGTCAATGCCGGTCTGGACATGGGGCTGGCCGACGACCGGGTGCGCGTGAGTTTCGACTATTACGACAAAGTGACGCGCAACCTGCTGTTCGACGTGACGCTGCCCAACACCACCGGTTACGGTTCGGTGGTCTCCAACGTGGGCAAGGTCCGCTTCTACGGCGTCGATCTGGCGATTTCGTCGGTCAACATCAGCCGCGGCGACTTCACGTGGACCACCGACTTCACCTATAACTTCAACATGAACAAGGTGCTGAAGCTGCCCGACAACGGCAACGTGCGCAACCGCATGGACGGCATCACCATCGGCGACGGCAGCCAGTTCGGGGGCATCGCCGAGGGCGAGCGCATGGGCCGCATCTACGGTTACAAGGTCGATCACATCATCGAGACGCAGGCCGACGCCGATGCGGCGATGTACGACGCTTCGTCGCGCGGATACCGCCGCTCGGACCGCAGGCAGATCGCCGGACGCAAGGACATCGGCGACTACGAATGGGTCAACCGCGCGGGATCGACGCAGCGCGACGGCCGGGACATCATCAACGAGGAGGACCAGTTCCTGCTCGGCTACGCCACGCCCCACTCGACCGGCGGCATCGGCAATACTTTCCGGTACCGGAACTGGTCGCTGAATATCTACATGGACTATGCGCTGGGCCACTCGATCCAGAACGAAATGCAGATGCGCTACTTCATGGCGACGATGGGCAACTGCAACTGGAACTTGGTGAACGACGTGAAGCAGTGCTGGTCGCAGCCGGGCGACAAGACCAAGTACGCCCGTTTCACGGCCAACGACCCCGACTGGGGCAACCGCAACTTCTCGCGCATGTCGGACGTCTTCGTCGAGAAGGGCGACTACCTCTGCATCCGCGACATCTCGCTTTCGTACAAGCTTCCCGTGCGCTGGACGAGCCGGCTGGGCATGAAGGACGTGACCCTGACCGTTTCGGGCAACACGCTCTACTACTGGACGGCCGTGCACGGCGTATCGCCCGAAGCGGCGACCACCGGGGGACTCTACAATTCGGCTTCGACCTATGCTACGGGTTTCAGCCCCTATCCGCCCGCGCGCAAGATCCTGTTCAGCGCCAAATTCACGTTCTAACCCCTTAAAACTACCAAACCATGAAATGCAAAAAGATACTGACTGCCCTGCTGGCTGCGGCGTGCACGATGAGCGGCTGCCACGGCGACCTCGATATCATGCAGGACAACAAGCTCTCGGCCAGCAACATGTGGATCGACGAAAGCGACGCCGAGACGGCGACCTACGGCATCTACCTCTACATGCGCGACGCGCTCAAGAGCGTACACGACATCTACCTCTGCTGGGGTGAATTTCGCAATGGTCTCTGGGGCGCGGGCACGAACAAAACGCTGTCGGGCGTGGACCAGACGCAGGTGCGCACCAGCACCATGTCTTCGAGCAACGCCTATGCCGACTGGAGCGTCATGTATAAGACCGTCAATCAGGCCAACCTGATTCTCAAGCACGTGCCGGAGATGGGAATTTCGGAATCGGTCCGCAATTTCAGTCTGGGCAACGCCTATTTCTCCCGCGCATGGTGCTATTTCTGGATCGCACGCATCTGGGGCGACGCTCCGCTGGCCCTTACGGGGTACGAATCCACGGCCGGCGACCTCTACCTGCCCCGCGCGCCGAAGGCCGAGATCTTCGCCCGGATCGAAAGCGACCTGACCGAAGCCGAGCGGTACGTGACCGACAATTCGGACAAGGCCGTAGCCACGCCCGCCGCGGTGCAGATGCTCAAGGCTGACTACGCGCTGTGGATGTACCGCGTCGCCGGAGGCGGTTCGTCGTACCTCACCATGGCCGAGAAGGCCATCGAGGCGCTGAACCTCTCGGCGTCGCGTCTGGAAAGCGACTACGCTCAGGTCTTCTCCTCGGCCAACAAGCTCAACAAGGAGGTGATCTTCGCCGTCCATCAGGCCAACGGCGAAGCCGTCAACGGACCGGGGTATTACCTCGGCTGGAACAGCAACTACGTCGAAGCGGCCTACCAGAACAATCCGGTGCCCATCACCGGCGGCAACCAGTGGTGGTGGTATACCGACCGCTACAAGGCGCTGCTGACCTCGGTCGAGGGCGATACGCGCACGAAGCTGACCTACAACAGGGCCGACTACGGCACGACGATCAAGTCGATCGAGTGGACCGAAAAGGGCGTCGGGCAGATGATAAGCGGCGCGCGCATTTTCGACTCCGACTTCATCCTCTACCGCTATGCCGAGGCCTTCCTGATGGATGCCGAGATCAAATACTACCGGAAGGACTACGGCGGGGCGCTGACGGCGCTGGGCGAAATCACCAAGCGCGCCTACGGCAACGCCGCCCACTACACCGATCAGAGCGACGCGGCCGTAAAACGGGCCATCGTCGAGGAGAGCCTCAAAGAGCTGGTCGGCGAAGGGCGCACGTGGTGGACGCTGATCCGTCTGGACGCGGTCTGGGACTACAACAAGGATGTCGCCGACAAGCGCGAAAGCAACGCCAACATTCTCCTGTGGCCCATCACGCAGGAGTCCATCATCAAGAATTCCAAGCTCAAACAGACGGAGGGCTGGTATTGATACATAACCCGAAAAACGAACGACAATGAAAATCAACTGTTATATTGCGCTCGTCGCCGCGGCCCTCGCATGCGCCTGCAATCCGCTGGCGGACACCGACGACATGGACAACAACGTGCAGGCCACACGCATCGCCTTCTCGCCCGAAGTCGTGACCCTCGACAACGCCGGGCGGAATGCCGAGGAGGATCAGGGACAGAACGTCATCGTCACGCTCAACCCCAAGGCACGCAGGTCGATGGCATGGAGCGCCGAGACGGACAAAACCGAAACGTGGTGCACGCTGACGGAGTGCAGCGTCACCGACGCCGACGGCGTCACGCACCGCGGATTCCGGATCACCGCGACCGAAAATACGGCCTACAAACGCACGGCGACCGTTACCCTGACGGCGGCCGACGGTACGCAGGAGACGCTCCGGGTCGTGCAGACGGGCGTCTACCCCGACGCCGAAGTCACGGTGGACCCGAAGCAGATCGAGTTCAACGTCGACGAGATCGTCCCGGTCGATGTCAGCTTCACGACCAACATGGGCGACGTCTATGCGGTCTCCAGAGACGAGGACGCCGACTGGATTTCGTGGGAGGACTTGGGCGGCAATGTGATCCGCTTCACGGCCGCGCCGTGGGACGACGAGGAGCAGCCGCGCACGGCCAACGTCTATATCACGGTCGGCAGCGAGGAGACGAGCGCCGCTACGGCGAAGATTCCTGTCACGCAGCTGGCCAAAGACCTCTACTGCTATGTCTGGGGTGCGTCGCTGTTCGATTACGACCGGTTCGAACTCGCCCGGCGCATGACCAAGTCCGAGACGGGCGTCTACCGCTTCGACGCCTATTTCACCGCCGGGAATGCACCCGAAATCCGCGTCAACACCGTGCTGCGCGCCGATTACTACCCCGCTTACGCGCTTGCGGCCGACGGGCGGATCGTCACGCTCAATTCGGCGGCGGATGCGGTTCCCGCGGGGCCTGCGATCGACATCGACGGCATGCGTACGCTGACCATCGACCTCAATGCGATGACCTACACCCTGTCGCGCATAGCGATCGCCAACTGCATGCCCGACGACGCGGCGGCCGCCTGCCCGTCGAAGGCGTTCCGGACCAAGGACGGCGGCGTGAAGATATGGATGACCCGCAACCTGAACTGGAACGGCGGTCCGGAGATCGGCGCGATGAAACTGGGGTCGCGTCTGGTGCCGGCCTATTCCGGCTCGGCGACGTCGGGCGGCTACGATCCCCAAGACCCCTACATCGAGCGCAATCCCGCCTACGACGAAGAGGAGAGCGGCGGATCGGTCAAGGGCGATCAGGCCGTCACGGACCGTCACGGACGTCTCTATACGCTCGATGAAATCCTGCTGGGCACGCCCGCCGGCGGATTGGGCCGCGGCATCACCTCGATCGAATGGCCTTCGGCCTACAATGTCGGTTCGACATTCGTCGATGCCGTCGGCACGCAGATCACGGCGCGCGTCTTCAAGTCCGCGGAGATGAAAGCCGTGACCGACGACGAGCGGTTCTTCGCCGAAAATCCGGCGCTCTCGGCCCAGATTCAGGGCATCTGCCCCTACGGCTGGCATATCGCCAACTTCCGCGACTGGTACGACCTGGCCTATGCTGCGCTCGAAGCTTCGCGCGGCGATGGGACCTATCCCGTCCGGGAGGAGATGCTGACCATCGCCAAACTCGTCGCCACCAACGCCAACAACGTGGCTCCGTGGCTCCGCGCGCAGGAGGGCTGGACGAGCACTCCCGCCCGTGCCGCCGACGCCTTCGACTTCAACCTCTATCCGACCGGATGGCGGCTCAACAAGAACGGCTACGGGCAGTACGGCGACACGGCCCATTCGTGGGTGCCGCTGATTGGCTCCTCGGCCAAGAAGACGTGGCGTCTGAACAACGTCAAGGCGACGAGCAACTACTGGTTCAACGACAACCTCGACGCCGGCAACCCGGCTGTGGGCATCCGCTGCGTGAAAAACTACAAAGTCAAGAAGTAATCAACCGACCGGGGTGCGGCCCGCCGAAGGGCGCTCCCCGGTCCAAAAACGACAAGAACGATGAAAAAGCTGAAATATCTGCTGATGGTGTGCTGTGCGGCCTGCGTATGGCTGGCGGCATGCTCCGACGACGATTACGAACCGCTGCCCGACTGGTGGTGGGAGCAGACGGGCGAACCGGCGGTCTATCCCGAACCCGAACCCGTCGATAACAAGGTCGTGGCGCACCGCGGCTGTTATGCCGAGACCGGATTTCCGCAGAACTCCGTCGCCGGGCTGAAAAAGGCCGTCGAGATGAAGCTCTTCGCCTCGGAGTGCGACATCCACCTGACCAAAGACGGCAAAGTGGTCGTCTACCACGACGATTATTACCTCGGCAACACCTGCTTCAAGGACGCCACCTATGCCGAGCTGTGCGCCAAGGGCACGCTGGCCAACGGCGAGAAACTGCCGCTGCTGGAGGAGTTCATCGACGTGGTGCTCGAAGGCGGCTGCACGCAGTTGTGGATCGACGTCAAGACGCTCGGCGACGAGGCGGGCGGCAATGCGGAAGCGAGCCGGACCGGCATCGCCGCCGCGCAAATCGTCCACGAGAAGAGGGCCAAGAATTTCGTGGGATTCATCGTCGGCCGTCTTGCCATACGCGACAAGGTGATTCCCGCGGTCCGCTCGGCGTGGCCCGTGTCGTACGGAGCGGCGGCCTACGAACCGGGCGACTTCATCGCCAGAGACATTCCGTGGGCCAACATGAAGCTCGCCGATTTCGGGCTGGACACCAAGCGGGCCAAGAGCTTTCCCGAAAACAAGGTGCGGCTGAGCCTGTGGCAGATCGACACCGACGAGCAGATGCAGTGGTATCAGGGCATCCGCAGCGATGTCTACGGCATCACGAACTATCCCCTCAGGATGATGGACAAGCTGGGACTCCGCTGACGGATTTCCGCATGAAAGGAATGCCGCGCCCCGGAAGGAGCGCGGCATCGCTTTTTGCAGGCCGGAATCAGAATCCGATGAAGTCGGTCTGAAGTTTCGACGTGCGGTAGGTGTTGCCCATGCCGTCCTCGACGACGATCTCGAAATCGGCCGTTTCGGGCGTCCCGGAGGTCAGCCTGCCGTAATAGAAGTGGTCGAGCTTCTTGCCCCACGTGCTGCCCACGCTCTTGCTGAAGTAGAGCACGTGGTAGGCGTAGGCCCAGTAGTCGCAGGTCGAAATGCGGGTCATATCCCCCACCTTCGCGCCGTTCTGCCAGAGCGACACTTTCCAGTCGCCGCCCGTGTCCGAATTCCAGACGTTGGCCACGATGCACTTCGCGTCGTTCATGGCCGAGGCGTTGGCGGCGAAGCCGAACGTCGTGCTGCCGGAGGTGCCGAACACCTGCTTGGCCGAGTAGGCGCGGATCTGGTGGTCGGCGGCCTTGTTGGTCGCTTTGTAATACTGGTTGGGAACGGTGCTGCCCGAAATCTCATACACGCCGTATCCGTTCGGCGTGCCGTCGGCGCAGAGGGTCGAGGTCCACCACGCGCCGCAGGCCGCTCCGTGGATGTGTTCGAAGATCTTCTTGCCGTTGCGGGTGTGGATGTACTTCTGCTGGTAGTGCGTGTGCCCGATCATGATGTGCGCTTCGGCGAACTCCGAGAGCAGGTCGAGCACCCCGGCGTGATTCATGTGGCTTTCGTCCGTTTCGCTCGTGCCGCCGCGGAAGGGCATGTGGGCGCAGAAGATCACCAGCTTGTCCTTCGCCACGTGCGACAGGTCCTGACGGAGCCATTCGAGCTGCTGGTCGGTGATGCCGCCCTTGTAGTTGCTCGACGGGGTGCTGCCGCCGACGTAGAAGACGTTGTCCATCGAGACGATGTGGGCGTTGCCGCGGTTGAACGAGTAGTTGCGCGGTCCGAACTGCGATTCGAAGTTGGCGGCGGCCTTGTCGTCCGAAGTCTCGGTCTTCAGGTGGTCGTGGTTGCCGATGGTCTGGAAGATCGTCAGGTTGCGGTTGGCCATCGCCTCCTTCATGTTGCTCCACAAGTCGGGCGTGTCGAAGACGATGTCGCCGAGCGTGATGCCGTACACGGCGCGCCCTTTGGCCTTGAACGTTTCGACCGTCGCCTCGATGTCGGGGATGGTCTCGTTGACGTAACGGCTGATGTCGGCCGTGCTGGCGCACTGCGGGTCAGCGATGCAAAGCAGCGTGAAGTCGGTTTCGGGAGCCGCCAGCGGCTTGAGCACGAAGTCGTGGCGGTCGGCGATGTTCTTGTGGACGATTTCGGCATAGTACAGCGGATAGTTGTCCGCCGAGGTGTTGATTTCGTACCCGGCCGGCGTGCTGTACCAGACGAAGCGCGCCTTCTTGTAGCGGATCATCTGATAGACGCCGTTGGCGTCGGTCTCTACGCAGTTGTAGCCGTCCGACACCACCACGCCCCGTACGGGGTTGCCCGACGTGTCGGTCACCAGTCCGTAGAGGGTCGTGCCCTCGCCGAGCTGCGTGCCGTTGAGCTCGGTCTCGACGCCGGGTTCGCGGCCCTCGCCGTCCGATTTGTCGTTGCTGCACGCCAGCAGAAGCGTGGCCGCCATGCAGCAGAATAACATGATTCTTGTCTTCATATCTTGTCGTTTTTATTGTCCTCTTACTTCCAGAGCGCGTTCTGTTCGAGATTGGGGTTGCGCGTGATCGCCGTCAGCGGAATCGGACGCAGGTACTTCTTCTCGCTCCACACGCGCCGGTATTCCCAGACGATGTTGCCCTCGCCGTTGAGCGAGAAGGTCTGGTTGGCGCCCGTATTCGAAATGGCGATCGAATGTTCGGTGTCCTCGCCCGGACGGATGTAGAAGTCGGGCACGGGATCGCCGTTGTCGTCGGTGCTGAGACCCGTGTAGTCGTAGGTATAGCTCGTGCTGCCGATGTAGATGCCCGTCCACGGGTTGTTGTCGCTCGTCAGCAGGTCGCCCATGTGCCAGCGCATGTCGTCGTCCCAGCGGAGACCCATTTCGAGACAAAGCTCGATGCCCCGTTCGCGGCGCACTTCGAGAATCCATTTGTCGGTCACCGTATTGAGGAAATAAGCCTCCATGTAGGGATCGGCCTTGGCGGGGATGACCGACGTCACGCCGGCGCGGCTGCGCAGCGGCGCGATGGTCTGATCCCAGACGGCGGCGTCCATTTCGCCCAGCTCGGCCTTGGCTTCGGCATAGTTGAGCAGCACCTCGGCGTAACGGATGATCGGCAGCGAGTTCCAGCTGGCCGCCTTCGAAAGCACGTTGTCGGCATCGTCGTCGATCGACCACTTGATCGGATGGTAGCCCGTGCGGGTCACCTTCCAGTTGGGCGAATAGGGCACCGTGCGGCCGCTGATCTTCATCTGGTACGAGGGGCTGATGACCGTCTGCGCCATGCGGGCGTCGCGGCCGTCGAATTCGTGGATGAAGTCGATGGTCTTATAGCCGTCGATGTCGGTGAAGGGCGTGCCCTTGGTCGTGAGGTAGGTGTTCATGAACTTCTTGGTCATGGCGATCTTGGTGCCGTAGGTCGGCGAATAGTAATACCAGCTGGTTTCGTGGAAGGCCGAAAGCTCCTTGCTGTATTCGCGGCCGAAGATCACCTCTTGGGTCAGCAGCCCGGCGCTGGTGAACAGCGAGCGGTAGGCGGTCTTCACGTCGCCCGTCACGAGCGAGAAGGGACCTTTGTCCATGATCTCCTTGGCTGCCGCGGCGGCTTCGCGCAGGAACTTGTTATCGGCGTTGTAGACGTCGTTCTGCCACGGCTTGTCGGACGACGGCTCACGCGAATGGTACTTGCGGAAGGTGCCTTCGTAGAGACATACGCGCGACTTGAAGGCCAGCGCCACCCACTTGTTGATCAGGGCCGAGCCTTTCGTGTACTTGGCGTCGGCAAGGCAGTAGGTGCTGGCGAAGGTGAGGTCTTCGAGCACTTTGTCCATGACGTATTCGCGGCTGTCGCGGGGTTTGGTCAGAGCCTCCTTGTCGCTGGCCGAGATCGTGAAGTCGTACCAAGGCACGGCGCCGAAGGTCCGCACCTTGTCGTAGTAGAACCATGCGCGCCAGAAGCGGGCCACGCCTTCGTAATGGTTGTAGACCTCGTCGCTTACGCGGCCCCGGCAGCGGTGCATGTTGTCGAGCATGTAGTTTACGCGGCGCAGGTTGGTCCAGCTGCTTTCGGTCCAGCCGCCCTGATTGTCGGGCGAGACGTTGCCGTCGGGACGCAGCAGGTCGGTGGCGATGTCCACGGCGCAGTAGTCGGCGTCGATGTCGCCGCGCGTGATGGTTCCGTCGCCGGGGATCATCTTCTGGATGAATCCGTTGGCATATAGCTCCAGATCGGTCTCCGATTTTCAGAATTCGTCGCTGCCGATCTGGTCGTAGGTGTCGCGCGTCAGGAAGTCCTCGCAGGCGGTCATTCCTGCGGCCGCCACGGTCATCAGCGTGTATAATAGGATTTTTTTCATGGTTGCAGTCGGTTAAAATGTTACGTTTACGCCCAGCGTCACGGTCTTGAGCATCGGATAGGAGTAGCCGTTACCCGTGCCGCCGAGTCCCGATTTCTGGGTGCTTGCGAAGTCGGAGTCGCCGCTGGTGATTACTTCGGGGTCGAACATGTCCGTATACTTGAACATCGGCGAGTGCGTGAAGAGGTTTTCGCCCGACACGTAGATCTTCAGCCCTTCGATGCGCAGTTTCTTGCAGATGTGCTTGGGGAAGGTGTAATCGACCGTGATGTTTTTCAGACGGATGTACGAGGCGTCCTGCAGGTAGTGGTCGTTCTCCCACGTCAGCGGACCGTCGTTGCGGTTGGCGGCGAGCGATACCATGCGCGTCCAGTAGGGATTCTTGTCCATGTTCGTCACGCGCCAGTTGTCGGTGCTCTTGTCGATCTTCACTACCCTGTCGCCCGTCTGCGTCTTCATCAGCGAGTTGTAGGCGCGGTTCCACTTGCCCCAGAAGAAGCCCGATTCGGTCCACGGATACCAGTCGCGCTTGCCCACGCCCTGCCAGAGCATCGAAAGGCCGATGCCGTTCCAGTTCAGCGACATGTTGATGCTGTACTGGTAGCGGGGCGACTGGTTGCCGATGATCTCCATGTCGCCGTGGTTCGACAGCGTGCGGTTGCCTTTGGTCATGATGCCGTCGCCGTCCACGTCGACGAACCGCAGGTCACCGGCGTAGGCGCGGAACATCTCGCCGTTCTTGAAGAAGTTATAGGCCGGGCCGTTGAGCGCCTCGGCGTTGCTGGCGTAGATGCCCGCGGTGCGGAAGCCCCAGATCTCGCCGATCTCCATGCCCTTGTAGTAGGTGGTCAGGTCGCCGGTCTCGTTGTAGTAGTCCGTAATCCAGCTGCGGCTGTCCCAGAGCATGGCCCGGAGGCTGTAGTTGAAGGGCTTGCCGCCCAGTTTGAACGAATCGCGCCAGCCGAGGCTGACCTCCCAGCCCTTGGTCTTCAGGCTGGCGTAGTTGCCGTAGGGCGCCGCGCTGCCCAGCACCTGCGGGAGGTTGGGACCGACGGTGTAGAGGTCGGTGGTGTTGCGGCGGTAGTAGTCGCCCGTGAACGAGAGCCGGTTGTTGAACAGGTCGAGGTCCAGACCGATGTTGTAGGTGGTCACCTTCTCCCACGTGATGTCGTCGGGAATCAGGTCGGGAACCGACGTGTAAGGCACGTTCTGACCGTTGATGATGACCGACGACTTGGCGATCGAGGCGCTGTTGGTGGCCGTCATCGTTTCGAGGTACTGATAGGGGTCGATGTTGGCGTTGCCGAGTGAACCGATGCTCGCGCGGATCTTGAAGTTGTCGAGCCATCCCTCCACGTGCGGTTTGAGCCACGGCTCCTCCGAGAGGCGCCAGCCCACCGATGCCGAGGGGAAGAATCCCCACTGCGAGTTGGCCGGGAATTTCGACGAACCGTCGTAGCGTGCGCTCAGCTCGACCAGATAGCGGCCCGCGTAGGCGTAGTTGATACGTCCGAAGAAGCCGACCAGCCCCCACGTGTAACCGCCCGACGTGGTCGAGTAATACTCGCCGTCCATCAGCGTGAAGCTGGGCTTCGAGGGATAGAGGTTGCCCTGCCGGTAGGTCTTCTGCGCGCGGTAGTCGTAATCTTCGAGGTTCCATCCGGCCACGACGTTCAGGTCGTGGTCCCGTCCCAGTTTGGGGGTGAGGGTGCCGACGATGTTGGTCGAGATGTAGTTCGAAATGTAGTTCCAGTTTTCGAGCGACGAGTAGCTGTTGTCCTGTCCCGAAACGTTCACGCCCGTATAGTAGGTGTAGAGGTTCTCCATGCGGTCGCGCGTCCAGCGTGCGCCCTTGTAGGTCACGTCGGCCGAGACTTTGAACACCTCAGGGACGAATTCGAAGTTGAACGTCGTGGTGTTGGCCACCTCAAGCCGGTTGTCCTCCTGCCACGAAGTGCCCTCGGCGAAGGCCGCGTATCCGCTCTTGGCGGCGGTCTGCGTCCATGTGCCGTCGGGGTTCTTCAGCAGCGCGAACGGAAAGGCGAACATGTCGATCTGACGCGAGATCATCTGCTGGCCGTAGTGCATCATCGGCTGATGGTATTTGCTGCTCATCAGACTGGTGTTGTTGTCGAGCGTCAGCCACGGGCGGATGCGGATCGAGCCTTTGGCGCGCAGGTTGTACTTCTTGTAGGTCTCCTCGCCCACCTTGTAGATGCCGTCCTGATTGTAATAGCGTCCCGAAACGTAGTAGCTCACGCCCTCGCGGCCGCCCTGAATGCTGACGGCGTGCGTGGTCGAGTAGTTCACCGACTTGTAAATCTCCTTGAGCCAGTTCGTCTCGCCGTAATAGCTGTAGTTGCCGTTGGCGTCGATGCTGTAGTTGTCCATCGTCGGATCGGCGCGGCGTCGTTTCAGCTCTTCGAACCATGCGTTCGAATAAGGCATGTAGTTGTTGAACAGCGACGGGACGGTGGCCGTCGGCGACGAGTTGAGATACGATTCGCGGAACGCCTCGACCCACTGCACGGGGTCGGTCACCACGTTGTCCTCCCAGATCACCGTGCGGCGGTGCAGCGACACCGAACCGTTGTAATTCACGCGCACCTTGCCTTTTTCGGGATTCTTGGTCGTGATAAGGATTACGCCGAATGCGCCGCGGGCGCCGTAAACGGCTGCCGACGAAGCATCCTTGAGCACCGAGATCGAGGCGATGTCGTCGGGATTCACCGAGCTCATGTCGCCCTCGGCGCCGTCGATGAGCACCAGCGCGCTGCCGCCCTGTCCGAGTTTGTTCTCCTTCTGCCCGTCGTTGACGCGGGCCTTGAAGCTGTTGTTCACGCCGCGAATGGTCACCTGACCTCCGTGGGCGGCCTTACCGTCGGTCTGCACGATGTTCAGACCCGGAATCTGGCCCTGAAGCGAACGGGTGATGTCGGCGTTCGGACGGTTCTCCACCGCGTCGCCCGCCAGATTCTCGACGGCGCCCACGATGTTGCGCTTCTTGAGCGTACCGTAACCCACGACGACCACTTCGTCCATCACCAACTGATCCTCCTGCATCGTGACGTCGATCTGGGTGCGCTGCCCCACCGGCTCTTCCTGATTGCGGTAGCCGATGTACGAGAAGAGCAGCATCGCATCCTTGTCCGCCGGAATGGTGTAGCTGCCGTCCACGCCCGTGGAGACGCCGACCAGCGTGCCTTTGACGGTGACCGTCACGCCGATCATCGGGTTGCCTGCGGCGTCCCGCACCACGCCCGTCACCTGCGCCTTGGCCGGAGCGGCCTTGACGGTTTGTGCGGGATGCGCGCTGCGCGTCAGCACCACGACCTTGTCCACCACGCGGTAATCGATGCCGCGGGGCGTGAATACCGTTTTGAGGATGGCGTCGAGCGCGGCCCCCTGTTCCGTAACGTAGAGGTTCTCCATCGGATAATCGGCCAGTGCGATTTCATAGGAGAATACGATGCCCACCTGCTGCGTGATCGCGTCGGCAACGGTTTTGAGCGTCGTTCGGGAATAGGACAGCTTCAGGTCGTGCCCTTGGGCGTCGGGAAGCGTTCCTCCTCCCGCATAACCCTTAAATGCTATGCAGCAGAGCGCCATGACCAGACAGAGTCCTTTATGGAATAAATTCTTCATAGTTTCAATTCGGTTAATTATGGTTACTTCCTGCGGCCGGTGCAAAATGAAATCCCGGCGCCGTCTGCGGGACGGGCCTGAGCGTGTTCGTTTTCATACGGTCTGCGGAACCTTGCAAGTCATCCGTCGTCCGATAAAAACCGTGTAGTGCCGATTGTGATTGATTAGGTAGGCATCGCTTGGGTCGTTTTTTAGGTTGTTTTCAGTTAATATTGCGTGTTTCAGTTGCTGTCGGTTCGGTTGGCGGCCGGACTTTTCGGGTCCGGTTTGCATTAGATACAAGCGACCGCAGGAAACTACCCAAACGAAAACCCTTTTTTTATCGTTTTGTAATTTAAATATTCACACCTATGTTTATCAATATTTTACTTTCGCGCGGGAAGGTCGTGAAATTTTTGCCGTTTTTATTTGGAAGTCCGGAAAATTCGCTATATTTGTCGTGCAAGTCATTCGATATCGTTAGAAACCGCGTAGGAAATTGACGTCCGGCAGGCCCCGGAGTCGGTTTCTGATTTTTTTATCGGTTTAAAACAAAACTAACGATCAAGCATTATGAAATTTTTTCACAAACTGACGATAATTCTCGCGCTGGCGGGGATCGGCGGTCTGACTGCATGCAGCGACGACGACAGCGGGTTCCTCAAACGCAACCTGCGCGAGATGAGTTTCTCGTACGTCGAGTCGAGCAATACGTTTACGATTCGCGCCACGGGCGACTGGTATATCAGCGATGTGCCCGACAGCCGGGAGTGGACCGGCGCCTACGGCTGGGTGCACGTGGACCGGTTGTCGGGAAAAGGGAGTCCCGACACCTATCAGAAAATCACGGTCACCTGCGACCAGAACGTCTCGGACGAACGCACGGCGACCATCTACCTGCACGGCTGCGGCGAGGAGAACGTCGCCATCGCCATCAAACAGGAGAACGGCATCTTCGAATGGAAGCCCTTCGACAACGGACAGCGGTTCGGCGTGTCGGGCCTGCTGAAACTGAACGCCGAATCCGAAGCCAGCCTCCGCATCCCCTACATCAAGGCCGTCGGCACGGAGAAATACACCGTTTCGGTGACCCAGACGGGCGGCAACGGGCTGACGGCGGCCGCAGGCAGCTATTCGATCTCCTCGCCGGGCAACGGCTTCATCGCGATACCCCTCACGGGCACCGCGACCAAACAGGGCATCGTGACCTTCGCGCTGAAAGTCACCGACGCCGCGGGCGTCGAAACGGACTTCGGCGAGATTTCGACCATCGTCCGCGCCGGATTCGACCAAGCGGGCGAAGAGACGCCGCTGCTGGTCCAGAACTTCAACAAATTTCCGTGGGGCGGCGACTGCATCGGCCAGAAAGCCGGCGTGACCTCGGCGGACAAGACCGTCGCCAACCTCAGCCTCGACAACGAGACGGTGAGCGTCACGGCGGGCACCAACGCCAGCATCGGCGGCATCACCTCGACCGTACGCAACGGCAATCCCTCGTTCTACCGCGCCATCGGCATGGAGGGCTGGACGGGTTACCTCAACTACATGTGCCCCGGCTACATGCAGTTCGGAGCGGCAGGCGACAATGCCGACGGACAGCCCGGCAACATCATCTCTCCGGTGCTGAACATTCCCGCGGGCTACGACATGCTGCTGACATTCAAGGTCGGCATCTGGGCCGCCGCGCCCGATCAGGGCATGGTCGGCATCTGCGAGAAGAACGACGGCTTCTGGATTTCGAAAGGCACGCTCAGCAAGATCGTCGCTTCGACCAAGAGCTACGTCTCGCTCGACATCCCGGCCTACACGTGGGTCGAAGTGTCGGCCGTCATCCCCAACCCCGGATCGCTGGCCAATCCGTCGCTCTTCATCTCCACGGCCGACAGCTGGTTCTCCGGATCGACGGTGAAGGCGGGCCGCTGGTATGTGGACGACATCAAGCTCGTATATTAAAACCGGACAACAACCATGAAAAAAAGCATCATATACATTCTGTTCGCCCTGTTCTCGTTCTCGGCCGCGGTTTCGCTCACGGCCTGCAAGGACGACGGCGTGGAGATTTCGGACGCCTACAAGTCGAAGACCCCGAAAAACGTGAAACTGCTCGAATACGGCAACAAGTCGCTCACTATCTGCTGGGACTTCGTCCGCGGCGCGACATCATACACAGTGCAGCTCGTGGACGGCGACATGAACCCCGTCAGCGAAGCGCTCTGCATGACCACCGCCGACATCGACTACCATGAATTCACCGACCTGCCGACCGACCGGATCTATTACGGCCGCGTGCGGGCCAACTACCCCTACTCCGCCACTTCGGACTGGGTGTACGTCACCGAGCACGACAAACCGGCCATGCTGATGGCTTCGGTGGGCATCCTCGACCTCGATCCGCAGCTGAAACTCCATGCGGCGAGCGGTTCGACGCTGACCTTCGAGTGGTCCTACACCGACGACAAGGCGACCGACGCCGCGCGCAGCTACAATGTCGAGCTTTTCCGCGACGAAGCCTGCACCGATCTCTACGTCAGCTGGCTCGCCGACGGCAAACTCTCGTCGGGCAAAGGCATCTTCACCGCGCTGGCCGGCTACCCCGTCGTGCGCTACACCTTCTCAGGGCTCGATCCCGAAACGACCTATTACGCCCGGATCACCAACCTGAGTTTTGCCGATATCCAGACTCCCGTCGTGGCCGGAACCACGGCCCAAGCCGGCCCGAAAGCCGCTGCGAACACCCCCGCGAAGGCCGGTGACATCGTGCTGGCGCAGGATTTCTCCGCCTTCATCCACGGCGGCGACATCGTGAATTCGGCGGCCGGTTACAACGCCGTTTCGGGCACCGACTTCCGCAAGACGTGGGAGAAGGCCGAGGGCGTGAATCCGCAGGCGGACGGCGACCGTCCCCTCTGCAACTGGGCGACCGAGTTCCACATCCACACGGGCGGCACGTCGGCCGAATACGTCGAAGCGCTCGGCATGAAGGGCTGGGGTTCGTCGGGCAACACCTCCACCCGTCCGGGCTACATCAAGTGCGGCGGCGGAAGCGGCGGCATCGGCATCCTCTACACGCCCCAGCTGACGGCCCTGCCCGCGAACACGACCGTCAAGGTCAGCTTCTCGGCCAGCGCCTATGCCGAAGGCGAAAACGTCTACGGCAGCGACATCATCGTCGAAGCCGTCGAAGGGGCGGAATTCGGCTCGAACAACGTCGTGAGCAAGAAAGGCACCGCCTTCGTGTCGAAAACGGTCGACATCTCGTCCGCCGTGGGCAGGTTCGAAACCTACACCGTGACGCTCGAAGGACTCACCCCGGCGTCGCGCATCGCCTTCTCCTCGAATCCGGCGCAGGCCGGCGCCAACAAGACGCGCTTCCTGCTCGACGACATCGTCGTCACCTGCGAGGGCGAAACGCATCTTGAGCAGCTCGCGGCCCCGGCGAACGTGAAATTCGACGCCGAAGCCGTTCAGCCCGACAAGCTGACGCTCAAATGGGACGCCGTGAGCGGCGCGGCATCCTATACGGTCGCCTGCTGGGCCGACGGCACCGACGAAAGCAAAGCCGCGCTGGTCGAAAAGATCGACGGCACGGCCTGCACGCTCGACAAGCTGACGCCCGAAACCAAATACAACGCCAAGGTCAAGGCCGTAGCCGGCCGCACGGCCACCGACTCCGACTGGTCGGCCAAGGCTTCGGCAACCACCGCCGAAGCTTCGCAGGGCAAGCTCGACGCACCCGCCAACCTGAAGGCCGAACCCGGATTCTCGACCGTGGCGCTGACATGGGACGCCGTTTCCGGCGCCACGGGATACAGCGTGACGGTCGATAACGGCACGCCGCAGACCGTGACGGACAACGCCTTCACGGCGACCGGGCTGACGGCGGGCACTTCGCACGACTTCTCGGTCGTGGCGCTCGCCGCGCTTGCCGCGGACAACTCCGATGCGGCGACGCTGCAGTCGAAGACGCTTTACGTCAGGATAGCCGCCGTAACCACGTCGAGCATCATCCTCGAATGGGAGCAGGCGGGAGACGTCTCGCAATATACGGTGGCCATCGAGGAGGAGGGCGATCCCTCCCGCAGCGCCCGGTTCACCTATGACTGGTCGAAAGCTTCGGGATACGGAAGCATCCCCCTGCGCTTCGCCTTCAACTATGTAGGCACGGAGTGGGCTTCGGCCGCCCTGTCACCCTCGGCAAGCTACAGGCTCAGGGTGAAGGCCGGCGCCGCAGATTCCGATTCGGCGTGGTCGAACGACATTACGGGCACCGTAGCGCGCCGCACGGCCCCTGCCGGCGAAGTGTTCTATGAAGACTTCGACCGCTTTATGGGCGGCGACGCCGTCATGACCGCCGTCGGCGTCAAATCGGCCAAGAAGGTGACCAGCGAGGCCGGGCTGTCGACCATGCTGACCGAGTTCACCTACACCGACTGGTCGGCAGGCGGCGGCGCCATGAATGCCGGCAGCGGCACCTACGGCGATCCCTACCGGTTGATGTTCTTCAAGGACGACGGCTGGGAAACCGGTGCGCTGGTTACGGGCAACGGGGTTCACAATGCCTTCTGCGGCAGTTTCCGTCTCGGCGGCGACAACGCGAACCAGAGCTATATCCAGACGCCCGCCATGAGCGGACTCACTGCGGCGGCGAATGTCACGGTGACCTTCAAGACCGCCGTAAACGTCTGGACCGCGGCTTCGACCACCGCCCCTGCCGTTGTCTTCAAGGCGGGCTGGTGCCGCGACCAGTTCGAGTCGATGGAGCTGTATGTGGTCCACGGCGACGGAACGAAAGTCAAGGTCGGCGACACGATCGCGGTCGGCGATGCCGGGAGCGAGCTGGCGTGGAAATCGCACAGCGTCGCGATCGAGGGGCTGCTGCCTACCGACAAGCTGATGTTCACCAGCGTAGGCGCCAAGAAAAGCCGTTATTACATCGACGAGATATCGGTCGTCAAGAACTGACGCCTTGCATTCTCTGACTGCTTCGGCGCCGAAATACAGCGATGTGTTCCGGCGCCGTCGTTTTGTTGCAGGAGGGTGAAAAAACCGGGTGCGGAGTGGCGAATACGCAAGATTTATGTATCTTTGTAGACATGGAATCCATTCCGACAGACAACGCCCGGCTCACGGCGGCGATCCGCGACGGAAGCCGCGAGGCTTTCGACGAGATGTGCGGCCGTTATTACGCGCCGCTGATGGCTTACGCCCGTCTCTTCCTGAAGGGAAACTGGGCGCAGGACATCGTGCAGGACGTTTTCGTAAACGTCTGGATTCGGCGCGAGACGCTCGATCCCCGGCAGTCGCTCTACGGCTACCTGCTGCGCTCGGTCTACAACCAGTCGGTCAATTACGTGAACAAAAACCGCCATGCGGGCAACTACCGCTCCTACCATCAGGAGCGGATCGAGAGCATCGGATACGCCTACTACGATCCCGACAACAATCCCATCATCGAAAAGATCTATTCGCAGGACCTGCGCGCCGGCATCGACGCGGCGGTGGCCGCCCTGCCCGAAAAGTGCCGCGAGGTCTTCACGCTGAGCTACCTGCAGGGATTTTCGCACCGCGAAATCAGCGAACGGCTCGGCATTGCGCAGAGTACGGTCGAGAACCACATCTACCTCGCGCTGAAGGCCCTGCGGTCGAAATTGTCGAAATCGGAACTGCTGATGCTCCTGTTTTTCATTTTCCTCTGTAATAATTCGCAGTCCTTTGGGTAGATTCACCCTGAGGATTGTATAGTAAGTAGCAAAACCAAAATGGAAGATACGCTTATAATGGATGCAGTCATCAATAAATACTTTGCGGGGGAGACCAGCGATCGGGAGGAGCAGTTCCTCATGGCGTGGCTGGAGGAGTCGGAGGAGCACCGGAAATACTTCTTCGAACTCAAAAGTATCTGGAACGCCCGCAACGTCTTCGCCGAAAGCGCCGACCTCGGCCGGTTCGCGGCCTTCATGCGCAGTACCGACGCCCGGATCGCGAAAATCGCCGGCGAGGAGCGCGCCCGTCGCCGCCGCGGTCTGCTGCGCTGGTCGATGAGCGCCGCAGCGGCCGTGCTGTTGGTGGTGTGTGCGGGATTCGCATGGCATTTCCTCGCAGGTCCCGACATTTACCGGGTCTATGAGAACAATACCGAAACCGTGACGACCGTCACCCTCGACGACGGCACGCAGGTATGGCTCAACGCCCGCACCCGGCTGATACTGCCCAAGGCTTTCAGTCCGACCGAGCGCAACGTGAAACTTGCCGGCGCGGCCTTCTTCGAAGTCGCGCGGGACGAAGCGGCGCCGTTCACCGTGGCTACCGACGACCTGCGGGTCCGGGTGCTCGGCACGGCCTTCTGCGTGCAGGCCTACGAGAACTCCGGGCAGGCCGAAGTGGTCCTCGAACACGGCTCGGTGCGCCTGCAAACCCCAGAAGGCGTCAATTTGGTCACCTTGCAGCCCGACCAGCGCGCGCTGTACGACGCGGCGGCCGACAACCTCGAAATCTCGCACGTGAACGCTTCGCACCTCGTGCTTTCGCAATACGATCTGGTGACGATGGCCAACGCCACCCTGCATGAAATCATCTCGCATATCGAAACGACCTACGGCGTGCGGATTTCGGTGCCGGGCCGTTACGGCGACAAGCGCTATGCGTTCAACTACCAGCGTTCGAACTCGCTCGAAGAGGTGCTCAACATCGTCGAGTACATGACGGGCGAACACTGCGAGGTGATCTTCCGCCAGAAATAACGTCGCTCCGCCGCATCGCCGGTCGGGGTTGCAGCCGGATGCTGCCCCGCCGCCGGCATCCGGAGCAAACCGCATACAAAAAGCCCCGCTTTCCGGCGGGGCTTTTCATGTTTTTGCAACTGCGTTACAGCGTCGAGAGCCAGTCGAGCGTGGCTTTCTGCCAGTCTCCGTAATAGCGGAACTTCGGGTTCATGCCCCAGCCGTGGCCGCCCGACGGATAGATGTGGAGCGTAGCCTTGACGCCGTGTTCCTTGAGCTTCTGGTAGAAAAGCGCGCTGTTCACGGCAGGCACCACCTTGTCGTCGTCGCAGTGGAACAGCAGCGTCGGCGGGGTCCGGGCATCGACTTTCTTTTCGAGCGAGAACTCCTGCGCGACGGGTTTGTCGGCATCGTCGGCGCCGAGCAGCTGCACGAACGTCCCCTTGTGGCGTTTGTCGGCGTCGGCCGAAATCACCGGGTAGTAGAGGATCATGAAATCGGGCTTCACTTCCGAAAGCGTACCCACGCTGCCGGCGAGATAGCCGCCCGCCGAGGTGCCCGACACCCCTACTTTCGCCGGGTCTATGTTCAGCTCAGCGGCCATTTCGCGCATGACGCGCAGCGCCTCGTCGGCGTCGTTGCGCGGAACTTCGCTGTGACCGTTGGGCAGACGGTATTTCACCACGGCGGCCGTGACGCCGTTTTCGGCGAACCACTTGGCCTCCTTGTGGCCGTTGCCGACCGAAAGCGTCGAGTAGCCGCCGCCGGGGAAGAATACCAGCGCCTGTCCCGTGGCGTTGTCGCCTGCCTTGTAGATCCACATTTCGGCTTTCTGGGTGTTGGACCACTGGCCGGGTTTGGGCTGGAGCTCCTCGCCCGTCAGGCCGTTGGAGGTGGGCGCCGTCGCGTTGTCCCAGAGTACGACATGGTAGTCCTGCGCATAAAGGGCCGGCGACAAGGTCAGGGCGGCCAGCAGGAGCAGTGTTTTTTTCATGGTTTGCAGTTTATTTTGGGTTAAACGGGTAAATCGGATTCAAAGATAGTGTAAACCGCGTGCCGCGGCAAATTTATTCGGCTGCGCCGGGTGTTTTTCGCACCTCAGGCAGGTCCAGCGTCCGGATCCGCTCTTTGAGCGGCGCGACGGCGGGTGCGCTGACGCTGAACTTCTCCAGTCCCGCTTCGAGCAGCCACGCCGTGGCTTCCGGGTCGGCGGCCAGTTCGCCGCACATGCCGGCTTCGATGCCCGCGCTGCGCGCCGCCGCGAGCGTCATGGCGACGGAGCGTCTCACGGCCGTATCGGACGGGTCGCAGAGATGCGCCACGCGCGGATTTCCCCGGTCTGCGGCCATGACGTACTGGGTAAGGTCGTTGGTCCCGATGCTGAAAAACCGCGCCTCCGCGGCCAGCAGGTCGGCGACCATGACCGCGGCGGGGGTTTCGATCATCACGCCCAGCTCGATTCCGGAATTGTAAGCGGCTTTTTCCGCGTCCAGCTCCGCCATGCACTCTCGCACGGCGGCTTCGGCCCGGCGGAACTCCCCGACCGACGTAATCATCGGGAACATGATCCGCAGGTTGCCGAATACGCTCGCCCGGAGCAACGCCCGCAACTGCGTACGGAACACGTCTTGCATGGAGAGCGAAACGCGGATGGCGCGCCATCCGAGAAACGGATTTTCCTCATGTCCGAAATCCATGTACGGCAATGCTTTATCCCCGCCTATATCGAGCGTTCGTATAACTAACGGGCGTTCGCCGCACAACTCCGCCGCATGCCGGTAGGCTTCGAACTGCGTCTGCTCGTCCGGAAACCCGCCGCGGCTCTGCATGTAGAGGAATTCGCTGCGGAACAGCCCGATTCCCTCGGCTCCCGCATCGAGGGCCGCGCGCACTTCCGCGACGCTGCCGGCATTCCCCAGCACGGCGATACGCCGTCCGCCGCGCGTCACGGCGGGCGTATGCGCACCTTTCAGGCAATGTGCGCCGTGCCGTTCCCGCGATGCGATCAGGGCGCGGTATCGCCGTTCGGTTGCGGTATCGGGAGCGACGATTATTTCGCCGGTTTCTCCGTTGATTATCAGCTTGTCGCCTGTTTTTATTTCAAGCATACATTCAGTCGCTCCGACCATCGCCGCAATTCCTTTGGCGCGGGCGATGATGCAGACATGGCTCGTGACGCTTCCGCGGGCCGTCACCACGCCCGCGATGCGGCTGAAATCCATCAGCGCCGTATCCGACGGCGTCAGTTCCTCGGCCACGACGATCGTTCCGGGCGCAAGTCCGGCGAACGGATTTTCGGCCGTTTCGCCCGTGAGAATACGGCGTATGCGGCCGCATACGTCCCGCACGTCGTCGGTGCGGCCTCCGAGGTATTCGTCGTCGAGCGCGGCGAGCATGCCGCACACCTCTTCACAGGCTCCGTCCAAAGCCCGTTCGGCCGAAAAGCCGTGTTCCGAAATCCGCTCTTCGACCTGTTCCGCCAGCATCGGGTCGTCGGCCATCTCCAAGTGCGCCGCGAAGATGTCGTTTTCCGCCGCCAATACGCCCAGCTCCGCTTTCGCCTGCGCCAGCGCGGCATGGAAGCGGGCCGTTTCGGCCGCCGGATCTCCGGGCGCGGCGGACGGTGCGGCCGAAACGCGGCGTTCGAGGACGAACGCCGTTCCTGCGGCAATTCCCGCCGCCGGGATTCCGGTCCGAAGCACGCGCATCACTCGCTCATGTTTGCGATGAACGCCGCGACGGCCTTCACGGCGGCGGCTTCGTCGCCGCCCTCGGCGCATATTTCGATCTCCGTGCCGCACTTCAGCCCCAGCGACAGCAGGGCGAGCATGCTCGCGGCATTGACCTCCTTAGCGGCGGTGCGGAAAGTGATCCTGACGGGCGCAAGGCCCTTGACAAGTTTTGCCAACTCCCCGGCCGGCCGCGCGTGCATGCCGTTGGGAGCCGTAATCGTTACTTTTTGCGATGTCATATAAGTCGTTGTTGGTTCGGTCGGTTTTCGGTTCTTCGTCCGGGGCTATTTCAGCGCGTCGTAGATCACCTGCGGGTCGGTCGCGGTCATAAGCCGCTGCAACAGCTCCTCGTCCTCGAACGATGCGCTCAGCCGGGCGAGGATCTCCAGATGCTCGTCCCCCACGCCTGCGATTCCCACGATCAGATGCGCTTTCTCGCCGTCGAAATCCACGCCGTCGGGGTATTGCAGGATCACGATGCCGGAGCGCAGTACGCGCTCCTTGGCATCGGAGGTTCCGTGCGGAATCGCAAGCCCCATCCCCAGACAGGTCGTCGCCAACTCTTCGCGGCGCAGCATCGCATCGACATACTCCGGCCGGGCATATCCGCCCGCGACGAGCAGTTCGCCCGCCCGCCGGATCGCCTTCTCCTTCGGCTCCGCAGGCAGTCCGACCCGGATATTTCCGGGTTGCAGGATGGCGCCGTCCGGAGCGGCGTCCTTGGGGGCGGATGCGGTTTCTTCGGGTTTCGGGTCCGAATCGGCCGCGGCGGGCATGTCGGGAGACGCTGTTGTTTCTGCCGGTCGGAACGCGGATGTATCGGAAGAGGGCGTCGCTCCGGCAGATCGGGCGTCGCAGACGTCGGAAGGCAATACGGCTTCCGCAAGCCGGGTGCAGGACATGTCGGGGGCCGATTCGCCGCCGGAAACAGTTCCAGAATCTGCCGCCGTTGGTTCCGCTCCCTCCAGCCGGACGAACAGGGTGTCCAGACCGGGATCGGAGAGGAAGTTGTCGATCACGATCAGCTCGGCGCCTTTTGCGGCCGCGGCGATCCGCTCCGCCAGTACGGACTGGCATACGACCACGTCGGCATCGGACGGAATACGGTCCGCCGCACTGTTGCCCACCGCAACGCCGATTCCCGCGTCCCTGAGGCGTCTGCGGAAACGGGTCGCGCCGAGGGCGCTCGATCCCATGCCCGCGTCGCAGGCGAAGATCACTTTGCGGACGGGCCGTCCGGCTGCATGCGGCGATATGCCCGCTGCGCTCTGCGGGAGCTTCCCGACGGCTGGATCGCCTTCCGTTTCGGTCTTGGACGCGCGCCGGATAAAGGGCGCGGCGGCGAGCAGCGATACGGCCGCGGAGATCGCCACGCCCAGCAGGACGATGAGCGTCTTGCCTTTGGGAGCCATCGCCAGCACCGAGAGGATGCTTCCGGGCGACGCCGGAGCCACCAGCCCCGCATCGGAGAGCGAGAAAAACAGCAGTCCCGCGGCGCTGCCCGCGATTGCGGCAACGATCAGCACCGGACGGGCGAGTATGTAGGGAAAATAGATTTCGTGGATGCCGCCGAAAAACTGGATAATCACGGCTCCCGGAGCCGACTGGCGCGCATTTCCCCGGCCGAAAAGCCAGTATGCGAGCAGTACGCCCAATCCGGGACCGGGGTTGGTTTCGAGCAGGAACATGATCGACTGTCCCGTTTCGCGGGCCTGTTCGATGCCGATCGGCGAGAAGATTCCGTGATTGACGGCGTTGTTGAGAAACAGCACCTTGGCCGGCTCCACGAAAAGCGACACAAGAGGCAGCAGTCCGTGGCGTATGACCAGCTCGGCACCGCTGCTTATGAGCATCGTCAGGCCGGAGACCACGCTGCCGACGACATAGTAGCCCAGAACGGCCAGCAGCATGCCGAGAATGCCGATCGAGAAGTTGCTGACGAGCATTTCGAAGCCTGCCTTCACGCGCCCCTCGACCATGCGGTCGAACCGGCGGATCGCATATCCCGCCAGCGGACCCATGATCATCGCGCCGATGAACATCGGAATATCGCTGCCGACGATCACGCCGACGGCGGCAATGGCGCCGATCACCCCGCCCCGCTCCCCGGCGACGTTGCGCCCTGCGGTGTAGGCGATCAGCAGCGGCAGAAGGTAGGTCAGCATCGGCCCGACCAGCTGCGCGAGCTGTCCGTTGGGCCACCATCCCTCCGGGATGAAAAGCGCTGTGATGAATCCCCACGCGATGAACGCGCCGATATTGGGCATGACCATGCCGCTCAGGGTCCTGCCGAATTGCTGGATTTGTTGTCGCATAACTTCGTTTCTTGCTATATATACAAGCGAAACGGGACTATCACCTATTCGAAACCGAAAAAAACGGCGCGCTTTTCATAAAAAAACCGTCCTCCTGTGGAGGACGGTCGTATAAAACGGAACGGACAGCCGCTATTTGCCGTAATTGGCGTCGATATAATCGGAGAGCGTAAAGGCCTTCGGCAGTTCGGGGGCTTCCAGCGGCGTGACGTAGGTGTCGATCACCAGCGGTTCACGCTTCAGGACGAGCTTTTCGAGGAACGCGTCGATCTCGTAACGGTTGTCGTACATCGGGCGGGTCGCCATGACGTGATTGGTGTTGGCGACCGAGTAAAACCAATGCGGGATGCGCCGTTCGGTAAGCATATCGGCGATATGCTTCGAGCCGAAAAACCCGTTGCCGTCGTACAGCACGGCGTCGTAGGGGACGTTGCGGTCGGCGTCGCCGTGGAAGAGCATCATCGGCGCGGGAGTCTTGGCCCAGCGCAGCTCTTCCTGCGTGTTGAAAATAGCTCCTGCATAGGATATTACACCCGCGTAGTTAAAGTCCTGCGGGAGCTTCTGCCGCGCCAGCGGATGCCCGTTGCAGATGCCGTATTCGCCCATCAGCACCGTAATGGCTCCGGCGCTCGAACCGCTTGCCACGATCCGGGTTTTGTCCACGCCCCACGCGGACGCATGGTCGCAGACGTAGGCCGTAGCGTCGTAGAGGTCGCCGGTCGCCATCGCAAGGGTCGTGATCCACGCTTCGGGGAAGGTCTCCTCGCTGAGCGTTCCGGCCTGCATGGCCTTCTTCATGCCGAGCCGGTAATCGATCGACACGACCACATACCCTTTCCGGGCGTAATATTCGAAATACGAAAGGAAGCTCGCATTGTCGCGCCGGCCGCCCACGAAACCGCCGCCGAAGACGAACATCAGGCAGGGTTTGGTCCGGCTGTCGGGCGTGAGCGCCACGTAGCGGTCCAGCCGCAGCGTGTCGGTCTGCTTGACGGCATAGACGAAGGTCTGCTTTTCGACCGTCTGCGCATAACCCGCCGCAGCGGCGAAGAGCGCGAATAATACAAGAATCCGTTTCATATCGTCTGCATAAAATTACATCATCTCCTCGTAGGCGAACTGCACGGCGCGGTTCAGAATCGCTACGAACGGCTGCGTGCGGCGGAACTCCGCCAAAGTCTTCTCCAGCAGGTCGTCCGCGAGCAGGAACTCCTCGGTGATCCGCTTGGCGATGTAGAAATCCTTGAGCTTCAGCATGTCGGCGTACTCGCTGTCGGCGGGGAATCCCGTGGGCACCCGCTTGAGCTTGTTCTCCTCGACAAGGTCGAACCCTTTGGCTTTCCGGATCGCCGCTGCAATTTCCGCGCCGTTGTCCGTAATTTCGTCCCGCACGCTGCGCAGCACGACCGGTTCGGGGCAGTAAAGCCCCGCCGAAAGCGCGTTGCTCCAAATCAGGCTGTCGCAGCACGGTTCGATATGAAAATAGTAACCGGCGAATCCCGACTTCTTGCCTTTCGGAGCGATGTACGCACCTATATATGTCTTATAGGGCGACTTGTCGGGGCTGAACCGCGTGTCGCGGGCGATGCGGTAGGTGCAGTCCTGCACCCGCAGGCCGCGCACCGCAGGGTCGAACTCGGCGATTCCCTCGATCAGCCGCTCCGTGAAGGCGGCGAACCGCCCCTTCACGTGCGTCCATTCGGCGCGGTGGACGTCGAACCATGCACGGTCGTTGTTGTCGTGCAGGCGGCGGAAAAAGTCGATTACCTCTTTCATATTACCAAGCGAAAAGCGGATAATCGGCCATCAGGGCGTTCACGTCCCTGCGTACGGCGGCGATGTTGTCCTCGTTTTCGGGATCGTGCAGTACGCGGTCGATCAGCCCGACGATGTAGTCCATCTTGTCCTCCTTCAGGCCGCGGGTGGTGATGGCCGGCGTGCCGAAGCGCAGACCCGAAGTCTGGAACGGCGAGCGGCTGTCGAACGGCACCATGTTCTTGTTGGTCGTGATGTCGGCCGCCACCAGACACTTCTCGGCCAGCTTGCCCGTCAGTTCGGGGAACTTGGTGCGCAGATCGACCAGCATCAGGTGATTGTCCGTGCCGCCCGAAACGATCTTGTAGCCGCGCTTCACGAATGCTTCGGCCATCGCCTTGGCGTTCTTCTGCACCTGCGTCTGATACTCCTTGTAGCTGGGGTCGAGCGCCTCGCCGAAAGCCACGGCCTTGGCGGCGATGACGTGTTCGAGCGGACCGCCCTGAATGCCGGGGAATACGGCCGAGTTGAGGATCTGCGACATCATCTTCACCGCGCCTTTGGGCGTGGTGAGTCCCCACGGGTTTTCGAAATCCCTGCCCATGAGGATAATGCCGCCGCGCGGTCCGCGCAGGGTCTTGTGGGTCGTCGAAGTAACGATATGCGCGTATTTAACGGGGTTGTCCAGCAGTCCTGCCGCGATCAGGCCGGCCGTGTGGGCCATGTCCACGAGCAGCAGCGCGCCGACTTTGTCCGCGATTTCGCGCATGCGTTTGTAGTCCCATTCGCGCGAATAGGCCGAAGCACCGCCGACGATCAGTTTCGGCTTGCATTCCAGCGCCTTGCGCTCCATGGCGTCGTAGTCGATCACGCCCGTCGCCTCGTCGAGCTGGTAGCCCACGGCGTTGAAGTATTTGCCCGACATGTTGACCGGCGAACCGTGCGAAAGGTGGCCGCCGTGCGCCAGATCGAGTCCCATGAAGGTGTCGCCCGGCTGCAGCACGGCGAAGAATACCGCCATATTGGCCTGCGCGCCGGAGTGGGGCTGCACGTTGGCGTATTCGGCGCCGTAGAGACGGCAGATGCGCTCGATGGCCAGCGTCTCGACCTTGTCCACGACTTCGCAGCCGCCGTAATAGCGCGCTGCGGGATAACCCTCGGCATATTTGTTGGTCAGCACGGAGCCCATGGCCTCCATGACCTGTTCGCTTACGAAGTTCTCCGAGGCGATCAGTTCGATGCCATGCATCTGACGGCTGCGCTCGGCGGCGATCAGATCGAAAATCTGGGTGTCTCTTTTCATATCTCTAAGGATTTGTGATGATTCGTTTACGGACGGTAAAGTTAGTAATATTTGGCGAAATTCCGGCGGCGGCGGAGCGTTTCAAAATATTTTTCTTAACTTTGTTCGTCTTTCGGACGAAAAAAGGAAAAACAGAATATTTTGCAAACATTCTTAATACTTTGAAAGCTATGAAATTACTCGAAGGTAAAGTGGCTGTCGTCACGGGCGCGGCCCGCGGTATCGGCAAGGCCATCGCACTCGAATTCGCCAAGGAGGGCGCCGACGTGGCGTTCACCGACCTCGTGATCGACGACAACGGCAAAGCCACCGAAGCCGAGATCGCGGCGCTGGGCGTCAAGGCCAAGGGCTATGCGTCGAACGCGGCGAATTTCGAAGAGACGCACAAGGTCATCGAAGAGATCGTCAAGGATTTCGGCCGCATCGATATTCTCGTGAACAACGCCGGCATCACCAAGGACGGCCTGATGATGCGCATGAGCGAAGCCCAGTGGGACGCCGTGCTGACCGTGAACCTCAAGTCGGCGTTCAACTTCATCCACGCCGTGACGCCGATCATGGCCCGTCAGAAGGGCGGCTCGATCATCAACATGTCGTCGGTGGTGGGCGTCAGCGGCAACGCGGGCCAGTGCAACTACTCGGCGTCGAAAGCCGGCATGATCGGTCTTGCCAAGTCGATCGCCAAGGAGATGGGTCCCCGCGGCATCCGCGCCAACGCCATCGCTCCGGGCTTCATCATGACCGAGATGACCGACAAACTGCCCGACGAGGTGAAGGAGGGCTGGTACAAGCAGATTCCGCTTCGCCGCGGCGGCACGCCGGAGGACGTGGCCAAGGTCGCGCTGTTCCTCGCATCGGATCTTTCGTCGTATGTCAGCGGACAAGTCATCCACTGCTGCGGCGCGATGAACTGTTAGGAATCTCCCGGCAATCGGAAAACAGCAGCGGTTCGGTGCCCCGCGGCATCGGACCGGCAATAAAAGCGTCCGCCAAGTCTGCTTGAGCGGACGTTTTGTTTAACGCCATACCTTATGAAACATACCGTAGACATCGAAACTTGGGAGCGGCGGGACAATTACGCCTTTTTCCGCAACTTCCTCAATTCGTGGATTTCGGTGGCGACCGAGATCGACTGCACCGAAGCCCGTGCGGCGGCCAAAGCCGCGGGACGCTCCTTCTTCCTCTATTACCTCTACGCCGTGCTGCGCGCGGTCAATGAAATCAAGGAGTTCCGTTACCGCACGGACAGCCGCGGAAACGTGATCTGGCACGACACGGTGGACGTCATCTCGCCCATCGCCGTTCCGGGCCGTACGTTTTACACCGTCCGCATCCCCTACCATGCCGATTTCGAACGCTTCTACGCCGAGGCCCGCGCCATCGTCACCGACATTCCGCAGGACGGTGATCCCTACGGCGCCGAAAAGGTGCTGCAGGCGCAGGGCGATTACGACGTCTTCCTGCTGAGCGCCACGCCGGACCTCTATTTCACCTCCCTGACCTACGCGCAGGGAGCGCCGGGCCAACCGACGGAATATCCGCTGATGAACGCCGGCAAGGCGGTGATGCGCGAAGGGCGGCTCGTGATGCCGCTCTCGATCTTCGTCAACCATGCGTTCGTGGACGGCGCGCATATCTCCCGGTTTTTCAAGCTCGTCGAGGAGTGCCTGAAGCGGATTTCAGCCTGACGGCATCATGCTTCGCACGCCGGCGTCGCGGCCCGTCCGGGGCTTCGGGTCCCGAAGTCCGATCGCAGGCCGGGCGCGCCGTGCCCGGAGTTTGGCCGCCTGCACCGGCGGAACTTGCATCTTTTTTGCTATATTTGCCGCATATGGAAGGCGTTCCGGACAAATCAGGAGACAAATTTTCGTTTTGCCGCCCGCCTTTCGCTATATTTGCCGTATGAAACGTCTGATAACCACACTGACACTGCTCGCCGCGACGCTCTGCGCCGCAGCGCAGGAAGCGACCCTGCCGACGCCCGACGCCAAGACGCTCGGCATGGGCGGCGTCGCCATGACGACCCTGTCTGGGTCGCACGCCATATACAACAACTCCGCGACGGCCATTTTCTCGCAGATGCCGTCGCAGATATCCTCGTCCTATTACGGGCAGGGGCAGTTCGACTACTACGCCGTGACGGGATTCTGCCGTTTCGACAACGTCAATCTGGCGCAGATCGGCTGGCGGCAGTACCTGCGCGAGCGGGGCAACAACGACATGGCGGTCGATCTGGGCTACTCGCGCCGCATCGGCGGCAACTGGGCCGTCGGCGTCGTGGCCCGCTACATGCACCTCAAGCGTCCCGAAACCTCGGCGGACGCGCTGGCCGTGGACCTGAGCGCCGCATGGTCGCACCCGCTGGAAAACGTCGGGAGCTATTCGACGCTGCGTGCGGGCGCCAAGCTGGGCAATCTGGGCGGCTATCTGAAAGACACGCCCTACACCCTGCCGATGGACCTGACGGCGGGCGTGGCGCTGGATACGTTCCTCAGCGACGTGCACGAGATAACCGTCGGCACGGATCTGGGCTACTATTTCTCGCCTTCGAAAGTCCGGGGATTCCAGATGTCGGTCGGCGCCGAGTACAACCTGATGCAGCTCATCCAGCTCCGGGCGGGTTATCACTACGGCGAGCGCCGCGACTACTACCCTTCCTACGGTTCGGTCGGCGCGGGCGTCCGGTTCCTGCACCTGCGTCTCGACTTCGCCTACCTGATCGCCAAGAAGCAGACGCTGCTGCACAATACCTACAGCATCAGTTTCGGACTCGACTTCTGACGCGCGGTCTCGATACGGCGGCTTCGGCAAGCCGCTGCGAAAACAACAATCCGGGGACGGGGGCGTCTCCGGATTGCTTTTTTTCTGCATGTCACTGCGGATTTTCGAGGTATTCGAGAATTCCCCCGCAGCCGTCCTCCAGCATGTCGAGCACCAGCTCGAAGCCTTCGGCGCCTTCGTAATAGGGGTCCGGAACATGGTCCCAACGGGGGTGGCGGCGGAAAAACTCCCGCATGCGGAAGATCTTTTCGGCGGCCCTGCGCGACGGCGCGAGCCGGTGGACGTTCTCGTAGTTCATGTCGTCCATGACGACGATCATGTCGAACCGGTCGAAATCCTCCTCCCGGATCTGCCGGGCGCGGTGGCCGAGGTCGTAACCCCGCCGTGCGGCGGCGCGGCGCATGCGGGCGTCGGGCAGTTCGCCCGTGTGCCCCGCGTAGGTTCCGGCCGAGTCGATTCCGATCCGGCCGCTGAGTCCCCGCTCTTCGACGATGTGGTGCATGATGCCGTCGGCCGCCGGGGAGCGGCAGATATTTCCGAGGCAGACGAAAAGGATATTGGTCTTCATGGGCGCAAAGATAACGAAAATCGGGCGACAAGACGAAAATTCAGGGGCGTTTCTGCCGGAACAGGCTGTCCGGGAGCGCGTCGAAGCGGGCGGCGGACGGGAAATATCCGCCCGGAGACCTTGTGTCGGTCAAGGAGGCCGGTCGGCATCCGTGTCATCGGCGGCTCCGGACTTCGGGGCGGAAATATCCGTCCATGCCGGGCCGTCTGCGGTTCGGGAGCGCGCCCGGAACGGCGCAGGCCGGGTGCGAATCGCTCCCGGAACGCCTTTGGAATACAAATTGCACGATGCCGGAGCATGGGAAAAAGAATCGAAGACTGGATCGGGCAATACCGGCACATGGATTGGGCCGTGCTCTACATGAGACTGTTCGCGGGAGGCATGATGCTCTTCCACAATATCGGCAAAATGCAGGATTACAACGAAATCGTCAATTCGTACCCGTCGTTCGCCTCGGCCGGCAGCGCGGCGACGTTCGTTGTCGTGACGGTGGCCGAGGTGCTGCTGGCGGTGGCGATCATCATGGGCATCTGGGTGCGGATGTCGGCGCTGATTCTCTCGCTGGGCATCCTGCTGATGTTCGCGTGGGGCGGATTCGGCGCCGGGGAGCTGGAGTTCGTGTGGCTGGGCGTCTACGTCTTCCTGATTATTTCCGGCGGCGGACTTTACGCTTTCGACACGGCGCTGACTCCCGCCAAGCCAAAAAAGTGAACCATACGGACAATATTATAACGGCTGATTGTCCGTATGTTGGCGGAAAAGTTGTAACTTTGCCCAGATTTGTTTTCTTTTGAAACCAAAAAACAGGATTACGATGAAGATGAAAGTAATTGGGATGCTGGCCGCCTTCACGCTCGCCGCATCCGCAGCGGCGGCTCAGGAGCTGCCCCGCAAAGTGAATAATGTCGAAGTGCTCGACCTCGACGGCAATCCGGCCAAGCTGCCGCACTGGGGCGAGAAGAACCTGATGATATTCTACGTGGACCCCGACCGTCACAAGCAGAACAACGATTTCACGGTCGAACTGGAGGAGAACCACCGCGCCCAGAGCGACAATATTTTCGGTTTCGGCGTGATGAACCTCAAGGACGCCCCGATGGTCCCCAACGGCATGGCCCGCAACATGGCCAAGAAACGCACGGCCAAGAACGGCGCGCTGGTGCTCGCCGATCAGGACCGTATCCTGAGCAAGGCTTGGGAGCTGGGCGACTGCAACAACCAGTTCGTGCTGATGATCGTATCGAAGGAGGGAGAGCTGGTCTTCCTGCGCAAGGGGGTTCTCTCGGAGCAGGACAAGGCCGATTTCTACGAAACGATCGAGAAGTACAAATAACCGGATGCTGCGCAAAACCGCCGTTCTGGCTTTAGCCCTTTGCTTCGCGCTGCAGGGAGCGGCCCAAGAGGGAGTGTATATCAACGGCAGCGACACGCTGCATTACAGCTATACCCCGCTTCCGGAACAGCCCCAGCCGCAGAAACGGCTCTCGTTCCCGCGGCGCGTGGTGAAATATTTCGAGGGATCGACGCGCGACCGCACGTTCGAGAAGAAAATCGACTTCACCTTCGCCGGAGGCCCCAGCTATTCGAAGAATACGAGTCTCGGCATCGGACTGCTGGCGGCCGGACTCTACCGCATAGACCGTACGGACTCGGTCACTTCGCCGTCGGACATTTCGATCTTCGCCAACGTCTCGATTTCGGGATTCTATGCGCTGGGCGTCACGGGCAACAACATCTTCTCCCGCAACGGCAAGCGCATCGACTATACGGTGATGTTCGCTTCGGCGCCCCGTGACATGTGGGGCATCGGCTATAACGACGGCCGCTACAACGAGGAGAGCTCCTACAACGAGAAACGTTACCTGATAAAGGCACGCTACCTGCACCGGGTGCTGCCCAACACCTATGTGGGCGGCATCCTCAGTTTCGAGCATACGCAGGGCAAGAAGTTCAAGCCGCTGGGCGAGAGCTACCTCTACGGGCAGAAGACGCACTACACCGCCACGGGCGTCGGGGCGATTCTGGAATACGACTCGCGCGACTTCATACCCAACCCTTTCCGGGGCGTCTACGTCAGTCTGCAGGAGACGCTGTTTCCCAAGGGACTGGGCAACTGCGGACGTTCGCTGTGGCGCACGACCTTCACGGCCGACTACTACAGGCAGGTGTGGAAGGGCGGCATCCTCGCGGCGGACCTTTACGCGGAGTTCAACTCCGAGGGAACCCCGTGGCCGATGCTGGCCCGCATGGGCGGTTCGCAGCGGATGCGCGGCTATTATCAGGGCCGCTACACGGACAACGACATGATAACGTTTCAGGTCGAACTGCGCCAGCGCATCTGGCGGCGCATCGGCTGCACCTTCTGGGGCGGCGCAGGTAACGTCTTCAGCGATCTGGAGCGGTTCGACTGGTCCGAGACGCTACCCAACTACGGCGTCGGCCTGCGCTGGGAATTGAAGAAACGGGTCAATGTGCGACTCGATTACGGCTTCGGCAAGAAGACGAGCGGCTTCCTGCTGAGCATAAACGAAGCTTTTTAGGTTAGTGTAACGATATGAATGCTGATCCGAACAGGGTAAACAGACGACGCACGGTCAAAACCCGCAGCCGTTTCACCACGCTGCTGACCGTCTATTTCTTCGTCGCGCTGATTATCCCCAACTGCGTGCTGGCCAATACCGAGCCTTACTCCGGCTGGACGGTCGAGGCGCTGATTCTGATGCCGCTGGGCTTCTACATGATGTGGAGCGTGGCGCTGAGCCGTTCCGGCGTGATGATCTGGCTGGGATTTCCCTTTATCTTCCTCTGCGCGTTCCAGATCGTGCTGCTCTATCTGTTCGGCAACTCGATCATCGCCACGGACATGTTCACCAATCTGGTGACGACCAATCCCGGCGAGGCGGGCGAACTGCTGAGCAACATCTACCCGTCGGTCATTCTGGTCTGCGTGATGTATCTGCCGCTGTTGTGGTTCGCGGCGCGCGAGATCGGCCACAAGCGCTACATTTCGCGCACGACGCGCATGAACGTCGGCCTTTCGGGCGCCGCGCTCATGGCGCTGGGCATGCTGGCCCTGTGGCCGGCCTATCATGTGAGCGAGCAGCGGCACGTGCTGCGCGACGAGATTTTCCCGCTCAACGTGGCCTACAACGTCTACCTGAGCGCCTCGGAATTCCGCAAGGCCTACAACTTCGAAAAGACCTCGGCGGATTTCACCTACGAGGCCAGCCGCGAGGCCGAAGCGCCCGGACGCGAGATTTACGTATATATTATAGGTGAAGCGTCGCGCGCCATGAGCTGGGAGCTTTACGGCTACGAACGGGAGACCAATCCCCGGCTCTCGCAGGTGGACGATCTGGTGATTTTCCGCGATGTGCTGACGCAGAGCAACACCACGCACAAGAGCGTGCCGCTCATCCTCTCCTCCGTCTCGACCGAGGAGCACGACCAGCTCTACCGCCGCAAAGGGCTTCCTGCCCTCTTCAACGAAGCGGGCTTCGAAACGTGGTTCATCTCCAACCAGTCGCCGCAGGGCGCCATGATCGACAAGCTGGCCCGCGACGCCGATCACCTGATCTATATCCGCTCGCCGCGCCACGACATGCAGCTGCTGGACGAAATGCGCCGCATCGTCGAGACCGCCCCGGCGCAGAAGATGCTCTTCATCCTCCACTGCTACGGCTCCCACTTCAGCTACCACCAGCGTTATCCGCGCGAATTCGCACGTTTCAAACCCGACGACGACGTGGCGATCTCGCGGGAGCATGCGCACACGCTCCGCAACGCTTACGACAATTCGATCTGTTACACGGACCATTTTCTCGCCGAGACGATCGCCTTCCTGCGCGGACTGCGGCAAACCTCCTCGGCGCTGCTCTACTGCGCCGACCACGGCGAGGACATTCTGGACGACGACCGCGAACGCTTCCTGCACGCCTCGCCCACCACGACCGCCTATCAGCTCTACGTGGCCTCGCTGGCGTGGTTCTCCGACGCCTACCGGCGGAATTTTCCCGCCAAAGCCGCGGCTGCCGGGATCAATGAGACGGCGCCGGCCACGACCCACGCCCTGTTCCACACCATGGCCGACATGGCCTCGATCCGGGGCCGCTTCGTCGATCCGACGGTATCGCTCGTGAACCCCGGCTACGACCGCAAGCGTCCGCGCCGTTACCTGAACGACCACAACGAGGCCGTTCCCTTCCGCAAAACCGGTCTCGAACCGGAGGACATGGAGGTTTTCGCCCGTTTCGGCATCAAACCTTAGGCAAGTTCACGGCCCGTATGAAACCAACAAAGGCTGCCCCCTTGGGACAGCCTTTGTTGCGTCATTGCGTCTGTAATTATTTCGCAGCGTCTACGGAAACCTTGCGGAACTCCTTCATCAGCTTCGAAATTTCGAGAGCGGACTTGCGGGCGCGCGTACCGGCGGCCTTGTTGCCCTTCTCTACCTGTGCTGCTGCATTAGCTGCGAATACTTCGTACTCTGCATTGATCTTTGCTACTAATTCTTTCATAACTTTTTTTATTAATTGGGTTTGTTATCAACGCAAAGATATAAAAATTATCTAAACATCATCATTTATTGCCAAAAAATTCAACGTTTTTTAGCATAAAACCCCCTTTCCAAGAGCCTGTCACCCGGTTCGCGGTACGTTTTTTGTCCCCGCAAGAGCGTAAAACATTCCGGTATGAACAGACTTTTAATCGTGGCGGGACTCGTTTCCGCGCTCCTGCCCGCCGGGTGCGGCCGGCACAAGCCGAAACCCGCAATGCCGCCCCTGCAGGTCGAAACGGCCCGCGCCGTTACGGACAGCATCCCCAACCGCATGAGCTTCATCGGTTACCTTTCGAGTAATTTCGACGCCGTGATCCAGCCCCGGATCAATGGCTTTCTGTTATCCAAGCGGTTTTCGAACGGCATGCCCGTAAAACGCGGGCAGCTGCTTTTCACGATCGACCCCGACCAGCTTTCGACCACGATGCTCGCCGCCGAAGCCGCGCTCCAGTCGGCCAAGGCGCAGGCGCTGGAGGCTCAGAACAACTACGAGCGCGCCGTGCCGCTGGCCAAGATCAACGCCATCAGTCAGGCGCAGCTCGATCAGTATACGGCGCAGTACAAGGCCGCCGAAGCCTCGGTGCGCTCGGCCGAGCAGACGCTCAGCAGCGCCCGCATGAACGTCGGCTACACCGAGCTGCGCTCGCCCATCGACGGCATCATCGAACACACGGCGGCGCATGTGGGCGACTACGTCGGTCCCGGCACGCAGTTCAGCGTGCTGACGAGCATTTCGAATATCGACACGCTGACCGTCGATGTGGCCATTCCGATGGCCGAATACCTCAGGGCGGCCGGAGGACGCGGTTCGATCTACGACAACGAGGGGCTGCTCTCGGACATTCGCCTGACGCTGGCCGACGGCACGCGCTACCCTTACGGGGGACTCTACGACTACACGCGCAAGGACGTGTCGAGCAGCACGGGAACGCTCGTGCTGGTGGTGATGTTCCCCAACCCCGACCGGTCGCTCAAACCCGGACAGTTCGCCCGCGTCTCGGCCAACGTCGGCCCCGTACAGCCGCGGGTGATCGTGCCCCAGCAGAGCGTCAGTCAGGCGCAGGGCGTCAATTCGGTCTGGGTCGTACGGCCCGACAGCACGGCGGCCTACCGCCGCGTGGTGCTGGGCGACACCTACGGCACGATGTGGTGCGTGGACGAGGGGCTCGCCGAGGGCGAACAGGTGGTTACGGCAGGCCAGCAGAAACTGCGCAACGGCATGAAGGTAATCCCCGTAATACGCTGACGTCATGGAGAAATTCTTCATTTCACGTCCGATTTTCGCCATCTCGCTGGCCATCGTCATCGTACTCGTGGGTTTGATCTCGATCCTGAACCTGCCGATCGAGCAGTATCCCGACATCACGCCTCCGGTGGTCGAGGTCTCGGCGACCTACGACGGCGCCGACGCCGAGACGGTCAATAACGCCGTGGCCACGCCCGTGGCACAGAGCGTCATGGGCGTCAGCGACATGCTCTACCTGCAGACCACGAGCGCCAACGACGGTTCGATGGTCATGCAGGTGACCTTCGACATCGGGTCCGATCCCGACCTCGACGCCATCTTCACCCAGAACAACGTATCCTCGGCCGCAGCCCAGCTTCCGGCGACGGTGACCAAGCAGGGCGTCACCACGCGCAAGACCATGACGGGTTTCCTGCTGGTCTTCTCGCTGCACAGCGACGGACGCTACGACGACGAATTCCTCTCGAATTATGCCTACATCAACCTTCAGAACGAACTGCTGAAGATCAACGGCGTGGGCAAGGTCTCGATCATGGGCGCCGGAGAGTACGCCATGCGCGTATGGCTCCGGCCCGACGTGCTGAAATACTACGACATCCCGGTTTCGGCCGTCACCGCCGCCATCGAAAATCAGGGCGGCATCTACCCTGCCGGACAGTTCGGAGCCGAACCAGCGCCCGACGGCACCTCCTATACCTATACGGTGACCATGCCCCCGCAGATCACCACGGCCGAGCAGTTCGGCGACATCGTCGTCGTGACCACCTCTGAGGGCGAACAGATCCGCCTGCGCGACGTGGCCGACGTATCGCTCGGAAGCCAGAGTTACGGCGTAAGCTCGCTCTTCGAGGGCAAGCCTACGGCCCTTATCGTCATTTATCAGGAGCCGGGCAGCAACGCCGTGGCCGTAGGCGACAAGGTCAAGGCCGAAATGGCGCGGCTCGGCGAACGCCTGCCCGACGGCATCACGACATCGACGGTCGTGGACACCACGACCAGCATCGACGCCGGCATCAGCGACATCTTCACCACGCTCATCATAGCCCTCGTGCTGGTGATCTGCATTATCTACCTCTTCATTCAGGACTGGCGCGCCACGGTCATTCCGCTGGTCGCCATCCCCGTGTCGCTGGTCGGCGCCTTCGCGCTCTTTCCGCTGCTGGGGTTCTCGATCAACATCATTTCGCTGCTGGGACTGGTGCTGGCGATCGGTCTGGTGGTGGACGACGCCATCGTGGTCGTGGAGGCCGCGCAGGTCAATATCGCCAACGGGATGAAACCCCGCGCCGCGGCGCTCGAAGCCATGAAGAACGTGGCTTCGCCCATCGTCGCCACGACCGTCGTCCTGCTGGCCGTATTCATCCCCGTATCGTTTACGGGCGGCATCACGGGGCGGCTGTTCCAGCAGTTCTCGGTGACGATCGCCGTGTCGGTCGTGATCTCGGCCTTCAACGCCCTGACGCTCTCCCCGGCCTTGTGCGCCCTGCTCCTGCGCCGCCGCGAACCGCCCAAGAAGGGATTCTTCGCCGCTTTCAACCGCTGGTTCGCCCGGCGGATGGACAAATACACGGCCTTCACGCCGACGCTGATCCGCCACGTGGCCCGCACGGGCGTATTTATCGCCGCGGTACTGGCCGTCATCTTCCTCGTGTGGCGCAAACTGCCCGCCGGATTCCTGCCCGAAGAGGATCAGGGATACGTGATGGTGATGGTTTCGACTCCCGAAGCCTCGTCGCTGCAGGTGACACAGAAGGCCATGATCCGGGCCGACGAAGTGATCCGCACGCTGCCCGAAGTCGCTTCGACCTCGTTCGCCGCGGGATTCAACATGATGGCGGGCATCGCTTCGACCGACAGCGGCATCATCTTCGTGTCGCTGGTCGGTTATTCCGACCGCAAACTGACGGCCATGGAGATCGCCCAGAAACTCACCGACGAGCTTTACATGGCGGTTCCGGGCGCCGAGTGCTTCGCCTTCATCCCGCCGTCGATCCCCGGTCTGGGCATCACGTCGGGCGTTTCGGTCGAGGTGCAGGACCTCGAAGGGCGCGGCACGGCCTACCTGCTGGAGCAGAGCGAACGGCTGATGGACTCGTTGCGCAAGCTGCCCTCCGTCGCGTCGGTGACCACGCAGTTCAACGCGGGCGTCCCCCAGCGGCGGCTGCGCATCGACAAGGAGCAGGCGCTGGCTTCGGGCGTGGACTTGGGCGTACTTTACGGCGACCTGACGACCCTGCTGGGCGGCGCCTACGTCAACAACTTCTCGCGTTTCGGCAAACTTTACCAGACCTACATTCAGGCCGCCCCCGCCTACCGCATGGACAAACGCTCGCTCGACAGCTATTACGTCGCCTCCTCGTCGGGCGAAAGCGTCCCCGTCTCGTCGCTGGTCGAGGTCGTGGATACCGTGGGCGTCGAATACGTCTCGCAGTTCAACCTCTACCGTTCGATCGGGCTTACGGTCACCCCCGCGGCCCGCACCTCGACGACGACCGTCATGCAGGACATCACCCGCACGGCCGCGCAGGTACTGCCCGACGACGTCGGCACGGCATGGAGCGGCACCTCCTTTCAGGAAGCCAACGCTTCGAAGACCGGAGGGCTGGTCTACCTGCTGGCGCTGGTCTTCGTGTTCCTCGCGCTGGCGGCCCTGTACGAATCGTGGGGGCTGCCGCTGGCGATTCTGATGAGCGTTCCCGTGGCGGTGCTGGGCGCCGTGCTCTTCATCGGCGTCTCACACCTGCTCAACGCCCTCTACGTCAATGACATATACATGCAGATTTCGCTGGTGATGCTGATCGGGCTGGCGGCCAAAAACGCCATTCTGGTCGTGGAGTACGCCGACAGGCTCTTCAACGAGCAGGGCGCCTCGCTCATGGACGCCGCGATCGGGGCCGCCAAACTGCGCGTACGTCCGATCATCATGACCGCCTTCGCCTTCATCCTCGGCGTCATGCCGCTGATCTTCGCCAGCGGCGTATACGCCACGGCGCGCAACATCATGGGCGTCGCGCTCGTGGGCGGCATGCTGTTCGCCACGCTGCTGGGCATCTTCGTCTACCCCGCGCTCTACTATTTCGTGGGACGCATCGGCGGTTTCGAACGCCGCCGCGAACGCAAAAAACAGGAACAGTCATGAAAGCCGGATACCTCATAATCATTTTTGCAGCATTTACGGCGGCCTGCACGCCGCGCTTCTACCCGCCGCGCGTTTCCGTGCCCGACGATTACATCTACGGGCGGGGATTCTCGGAGGACACGACCCGCTTCGGCCCCGAATGGTGGACGCTGTTCGGCGATACGGTGCTCAACAACCTCGTCGCACGGGCGCTGGACAACAACCGCGACGTGGCCGTGGCGGCCTCGCGCGTGGAGGAAGCGCGGCTGAACCTCAAGAGCGTGCGGGCGCAGTACCTGCCGCAGGTCGGGCTGGGCGTCACGGCCGAAGGCGAATATACGCCCGCCACGAAGATCGTGCAGTCGTACGCCGTCGAGCCGTCGCTCTCGTGGGAGGTGGCGCTCTTCGGGCAGCTGCGCAACGCCAAACGCGCCGCAAAAGCCCAGATAGCCTCGTCGGAGTGGGCGCTGCGGGGCGTGCGGCTGGCGCTGGCGGCCGAAGTCGCCACGACCTATTTCACCCTGCTCGAATACGAACGCGATCTGGCGATCGCCCGGCAGAGCTGCGCCCTGCGGCGCGAATCGGCGGCCCTGATCGACTCGATGTTCCGCTACGGCATGTCGGACGGCGTGGCGCTGGAGCAGGCCCGGAGTCTGGTCTACACCGCCGAAGCGGACATTCCGCAGTACCGACGGGCCGTGGCGCAGACGCGGCTGTCACTCGACATCCTGCTGGGCGAAACGCCGCGGCGAACGGACAGCGCGGGGGCTGGACTGCGCCTGCTGACCGATTACCGTCCGGCGGACATTCCCGTCGGACTGCCCTCGGAGCTGCTCGAACGGCGGCCCGACATCATGCAGGCGCGTTACGATATGCTCGCCGCAGCCGCCGAAGTGGGCATCGCACGCGGCAACCGGTTCCCGTCCATTGCTCTGACGGCCAAAGGCGGAATCGCATCCAATTCGATCAAAGGTTTAACTTCGGCCAACCCTTGGGCGTGGGATGCGTTAGGCTCGCTGACACTCCCCGTCTTCAATTTCGGCAGACTTCGCCGCGCGGAACAGGCCGCCATGGAACGTTACACGCAGTCGGCGCTGACCTACGAGCAGACCGTGCTGACGGCCTTTTCCGACGTCGAGCAGGCGCTGGTGGCCATCGCCACCTACCGCAGGCAGACCGAACGCTACGGCGAGCTGGTTCTCGCCAACGACCGCATCGCCGCGATGACGCAGGCGCTCTACCGCAGCGGCCTGTCCGACTACCTCGACGTGATCGACGCCCAGCGCAGTCTCTATCAGTCGCAGATGGAGTTCGTCAATCTGGTGGCGCAGCAATATATCAACTACGTCAATCTCTGCAAGGCGTTGGGCGGCGGGTGGTGAGACGAATATACCCACAAATGGGGATTGCACATCTCGGCGTAAAATCGTATCTTTGGAGCCAAAAACCAAAGAGCGACAATGCGTCTATCCGAACTTAAGACCGGGGAATCGGCCACGATACTCAAAGTGACGGGACACGGCGGTTTCCGCCGCCGCATCATGGAGATGGGTTTCGTCCGCGGACAGCGGGTCGAAGTGATTCTCAACGCCCCCCTGAAAGACCCCATCGAATACAAGATCATGGGCTACGACATCTCGCTGCGCCGCAGCGAAGCCGACATGGTGGTCGTGCTCTCAGACAGCGAAGCCAGCGAATACCTCGCCGGGGGCGGCTCGCGCCATCACCACCACGAACACCACCGCCGGCACTGCGGATGCGGCGCCGACGGACAGCCCGCGGAACCGGAATACCCGACGGCCGAGACGCCCGGTCCGGATGACGGCTGCGCGACGATCGACGAAGTCATCAACCGTCACAGCCGCACGATCGGCGTGGCACTGGTGGGCAACCCCAACAGCGGCAAGACCTCGCTTTTCAACGCCATTTCGGGCGGTCACGAACACGTCGGCAACTACAGCGGCGTGACGGTCGGCGCCAAGATCGGGCACCGCCACTACCGCGGCTACCGTTTCGAAGTGACCGACCTGCCGGGCACCTACGCCCTTTCGGCCTACACGCCCGAAGAGCGTTACGTGCGCAGCCACATCGCCGAGAGGACTCCCGACGTGATTATCAACTCGGTGGTGGCGTCGAACCTCGAACGCAACCTGTACCTGACTACGGAGCTGATCGACATAAACCCGCGCATGGTTGTGGCGCTCAACATGTTCGATGAGCTTAACTCAAGCGGTGCAGAGCTGGATTACGACAACTTGGGCCGCATGCTCGGCGTGCCGATGGTGCCCGTCGAGGCGCGCAACGGCAAGGGCATCGAGCAGCTGCTCGACACGGTGATCGCGGTATACGAGAATCAGGACGAGCGCGTGCGCCACATCCATATCAACATGGGGTCCGTCATCGAAGAGGGGCTGCGCCGCCTGAACGGCGACATGAACGCTTTCCGCGGCGAGCTGCCCAAAGCCTTCCCGCCCCGCTACTATGCGATGAAGATGCTCGAAGGCGACCGGCAGGTCGAGGAGCAGCTGCGCGGCTGCAGCCGCTGGCCCGAATGGGCCGCGATCCGCGATCTGGAAGCCAAGCGCATCAGCGAAGCGCTGGGCGAAGATGTCGAAACGGCGGTCGCCAATCAGAAATACGGATTCATACAGGGCGCGCTCAGGGAGACCTTCACTCCGGGCAAGCGCGAGGAGGCTTCGACCACGGCGCTGATCGACACCTTCGTGACGCATAAGCTGTGGGGATTCCCGATCTTCTTCTTCCTGATGTGGTTCATGTTCTGGTGCACGTTCAGTCTGGGCGCCTATCCGCAGGAGTGGATCGACGCGCTGGTGGGCTGGATCGGCGGCGCGATCGACTACATGATGCCCGCCGGACCGCTGCGCGACCTGCTGGTGGACGGCATCGTAGGCGGCGTGGGCGCCGTGATCGTCTTCCTGCCCAACATCATGATCCTCTACCTGTTCATCTCGTTCATGGAGGATTCGGGCTACTTGGCCCGCGCGGCCTTCATCATGGACCGCGTGATGCACCGCATCGGCCTTCACGGCAAATCGTTCATTCCGCTCATCATGGGCTTCGGCTGCAACGTCCCGGCGATCATGGCCTGCCGGACGATCGAGAGTCGCAGCAGTCGGCTGATCACCATACTGATTACCCCTTTCATGTCATGCAGCGCGCGAATTCCGATCTACCTGCTTCTGGCCGGCACCTTCTTCGCCGAAAACGCCGGACTGGTGATGATCGGACTCTATGTGCTGGGCGTCGTGCTGGCCGTCTTCACGGCGCGGCTGATGCGGCGGTTCATGTTCCCGGTGGACGAAACGCCGTTCGTCATGGAGCTGCCGCCCTACCGCCTGCCGACGTGGAAAACCACGCTCAGGCATATGTGGGACAAGTGCGCGCAATATCTGCGCAAGATGGGCGGCATGATTCTGGTCGCGTCGGTGGTCGTATGGTTCCTGAGCTACTACCCCCGCACCGACGCCGGAAATACGCCCGAACATTACGAAAACTCCTACCTCGGACGTCTCGGACGCACCTGCGAGCCGGTGTTCAGTCCGCTGGGGCTGAACTGGAAAGCGGGCGTGGCCCTGTTGTCGGGCGTCCCGGCCAAGGAGATCATCGTCAGTACGCTCGGCGTACTCTACTCCGAAGGGGCTCCTGCGGCGGCGCAGCCTTCCGGGACGATCGAAATAGTTGCCGAATCGGGTGAGATGGCAGACACCGCGAAGCTGTCGATCAACGATTTGCCAAACGGCAAGGTCGCCGTGATCGGCGGCGCGGACGGCCCGACGGCCATCTACATAGCGAAGACGGCCGACGGCCGGCCGGGCCTAAATCCGGGAACGGCGGCCGAAGATGCCGCGGCGGACGGAGACGAAGAGACGGCGAATCTCGCGCGACGTCTGACGGCGAGCGGCGATTTCACCCACGCCTCGGCGCTGGCGTTCCTCGTATTCATCCTGCTCTACTTCCCCTGCATCGCCACGGTCGCGGCCATCGGCTCGGAGGCGGGCTGGCGATGGGCCGTCGCCAGCGTGGCGTACAACACTCTGCTGGCATGGCTGGCGGCATGGGCCGTCTATCATTTGGTCATGTGGCTCTGATATGGGATGGCAGGATTATACGGTATGGGCGATCGGAGCGGCGGTCACGGTGTTGCTCGCACGGCGGCTCCGGTGCTTCTTCCGGGGGCGCAGGCGCGGCGGATGCGCGTCGTGCGCCAGTGCGCAGTGTCCGCTCAAAGCGGTGCGGCGCAACGATAAACGGCGAAGCCCCTGCACCCCGTCTGATCGCGGGAGGATGCGCCGGCGTGGCGTTTTGCCGCCCGGCAACTGCAAATCAATATGCGATGGACGATTTCGGCTCGCCGCATCTGCGCGCGACATCCTCCGGGACGCAGACGAAGCGACAGGAGACCGTGACCGCTCACAAATCGGGTCCTGCAGGTACAACATACGGCCAAAAACGCTATCTTTGCGGCAGATAAATTTCGCCGAAACAGGCCGCTTGTGCACAGACGACTAATTTTGCCGCTGTATACGGCCTTTATGCCTTTGCAGGCGAACATGTGCAGAAATTATGCTCGGACTCTTTTACATACTTCTTTTCTGGCTGATCGGCAACGCATTGAGCATCCTGACCGGGGGTTATGTGTCAGGTAACATCATCGGCATGATCCTGCTTTTCGCGGCGCTCTGCATGCGTTGGGTCAAAGCCGAGACCGTGCGTCCGGCGGCGAAATTCCTGCTGGGAGCCATGGCGCTCTTCTTCGTCCCCTACGGCGTGGGGCTGATGGACTCCTACCGGGTGATTCTCGACAATCTGTGGGCGATCGTGATTTCGGGCATCGTCTCGACGATCGTCGTCCTGCTCGTCACGGGGCAGACCTTCCAAAGCCTGAACCGCCGTTCGCGCCTGCGGCGCATCCGGCATCTGCGCGAAACCGCTCCAAACGCTCCCGACCATGATTGACAAGGCTTTCCTCTCCTCGGACCTCTTCCTGCTGACGCTCACCGTAGGACTCTACTGCTTGGGCTGCGCCGTCTACCGACGGCTGCGGGTGCCGCTGCTGCATCCCGTACTGCTGACGTTCGTCGCGGTGATCGTCTTCCTCAGCGCGGCGGGCATCGACTATCCCCGCTACAAGCAGGCGACTTCGGCGCTCGATTTCGCGCTGGGCATGTCGGTCGTGGCGTTGGGATACCTGCTTTACGAACAGGTGGAACAATTGCGCGGCAGTCTGCTGCCGGTGGGCGTCGCAACCCTCGCGGGATGCGTGACGGGCGTGCTGAGCGTCGTCTATATCGCCATGGCGTTCGGCGCAGGGCGCGAAATCCTCACCTCGATAGCCCCCAAATCGGTCACCGTGCCGATCGCCGTCTCCGTGTCGGGACCGCTGGGCGGCATCGTGCCGATCACGTCGGTCGTGGTCTTCTGCGTCGGAATCTTCGGCAGTATCTTCGGCGAGTGGATTCTGCGCCGCTGCGGGGTGCGGGACGCCGAAGCGCGGGGATTTGCGCTGGGAGCCGCCGCACACGGCATCGGAACGGCGCGCGCCATCGAGATAGGCGCCGTGGAGGGCGCTCTGAGCGGGCTGGCCATGGCCCTGATGGGGCTGGCGACGGCGCTGCTCATGCCGCTGATGGAGCGGTATCTGTATTAGCCGCAACCCCTGCGGCGGACGGACGGGCGTATATCGGCACCATAAAAGTCGCATCAAAGTTTTTTAAATTCTATAATAAATACTACTTTTGCACAATTACTGGCAATTCGTACAAAAGTAGGTTAATATGGAGTGGTTACACACCTTGTTCTTCGGCAACGGCATCGCCCATGCCGTGCTGACCTTCGCGTTGGTCATCACCGTCGGCATTCTGCTCGGAAAAGTCAAAATCGGCGGCGTCTCGCTCGGAATCACGTGGATTCTGTTCGTGGGCATCGTCCTGAGTCATTTCGGAATGACGGTGGACGGCGAGGTCAGGCATTTCGTGCAGGAATTCGGGCTGATTCTGTTCGTCTTCTCGATCGGTCTGCAGGTCGGACCGGGATTTTTCGCATCGTTCAAACACGGCGGCATGACGCTGGTCATGTGCGCCGTGGCGATCGTATTGCTGGGCGTGGCGACGGCCTATGTCGTCCATCTGGTGACCGGCACGCCGATTCCGACGATGGTCGGCATCCTTTCGGGCGCCGTGACCAACACCCCCGGACTGGGCGCCGCGCAACAGGCTTACGCCGATGCGTCGGGGATCGAAGACCCCACGATCGCGCTGGGTTACGCCGTGGCCTATCCGCTCGGCGTCGTGGGCATCATATTCACGATGATCTTCATCCGCTACGCCCTGCGCGTGAAGTTCGAAAAGGAGGACGAGGGGCTGGCGGCGCTGAGCCGGGAGCACAAGCTCGCCGACAAGGTGTCGGTCGAATTCACCAACAAGACGCTCGACGGCCGCACGGTGGCCTATGTCCGCGACCTGATCAACCGTCAGTTCGTCATATCGCGCATCCTGCGTCCCGACGGAACGATCTCGATGGCCGATGCAGATAGCGTGATACACCTCGGCGACCGGCTGTGGGTGATCTCGCAGGCCGAGGACATCGAGGCGATCGTGGCCTTCTTCGGCCGCCGCGTGGAGATGACCGACGAGCAGTGGGGCAACAATACGCCCAACGCCGAGCTGGTGTCGCGCCGCATCCTGATCACGAAATCGTCGCTCAACGGCAAGAAATTCTCCGACCTGCGCCTGCGCACGAAATACGGCATCACCATCACGCGCGTAAACCGCGCGGGCGTCGATCTGATCCCCTATCAGGGCTTGGAACTGCAGGTCGGCGACCGCGTGATGGTCGTGGGACCCGCGAAGGCCGTGGCGCAGGTGGCCGACGTATTGGGCAACTCGCTCAAGAAGCTGAACCAGCCTAATTTGGTGACGATCTTCGTAGGTATCGCTTTAGGTGTGCTGCTGGGGTCGATTCCGCTGCTCAACGTGCCCCAGCCCGTGAAGCTCGGACTGGCCGGAGGCCCGCTGATCGTGGCCATCCTGATCGGACGCTTCGGCACGCATTTCCATCTGGTCACCTACACCACGATGAGCGCCAACCTGATGCTGCGCGAGATCGGCATCGCGCTGTTCCTCGCGGCGGTGGGCATCGGCGCGGGCGACGGATTCATCGACGCCATCGTCGACGGCGGTTACCGCTGGATCGGATACGGCGTCATCATCACCGTCCTGCCGCTGATAATCGTCGCGCTGGTAGCGCGGCTGTGGCTCAAGATGAACTACTACACGCTGATGGGACTTATCGCCGGATCGACGACCGATCCCCCGGCGCTGGCCTACGCCAACGCCACGGCGGGCAACGACATGCCGGCCGTGGGTTATTCGACGGTCTATCCCGTAGTGATGTTCCTGCGCGTGCTGACGGCGCAGATATTCATCCTCTTCGCGCTGTAAACGGGGACGGTTCGTAAAAAATGTTACGAACTGTTACCCGCCCGACATACCGCCCCGAAGCAGGTCTGAGCGGGAAACGAAGCGGCGGAGAGAGTCCGAAGGGAGATAAAATTCAACGATGGCTTTTAATTTTTAATAGGAATACCTATCTTTGCAAACAGCAAATCCAAACACCTGATTACACTATGGCAAAAGCAGTCAACATCGCCCGTTCCCATCGGTTGGACGGCATCGGAGAGTACTATTTTTCGCGCCGTCTGCGCGAGATCGCCGAAATCGAAGCGGCAACGGGCCGTCAGATCGTGAAACTCGCTATGGGCAGCCCCGACCTGCCCCCGCACCAGTCGGTCATCGACCGTCTCGCCAAAGAGGCGCAGCGTCCCGACGTGCACAAATACATGTCCTACAAGGGAGAGCCGATCCTGCGCAAAGCTTTTGCAGACTGGTACAAGAAATGGTACCGCACCGAGCTGGACTACAATTCGGAGGTGCTGCCCCTGATCGGTTCGAAGGAGGGTATCATGCACATCTGCATGACGTTCCTCAATAAGGGCGACAAGGTGCTGGTGCCCAACCCCGGCTACCCCACCTACTCGGCGGCCGTGCGTCTGGCCGGCGGCGAGATGGTGACCTATGCGCTCAACAAGGAGACGAATTTCTACCCCGATTTCGCGGCGATCGAGAAGGCCGGGCTGGACGGTGTGAAGATGATGCTGATAAACTACCCCAACATGCCGACGGGACAGACCCCGACCATGGAGCTGTTCCAGCAGATCGTGGATTTCGGCGCCAAGCACAACATACTGATCGTGCACGACAACCCCTACAGCTTCATCCGCAACGCGGCGGCTCCGATCTCGATCATGGAGGCAGAAGGCGCGCGCGACGTGGCGCTGGAGATGAACTCGCTGTCGAAAGGCCATTCGATGGCCGGCTGGCGCGTGGGCGTGGTCGTAGGCAAGAAGGAGTGGATCGACTCGATCCTCACGTTCAAGTCGAACATGGATTCGGGTATGTTCTACCCCATTCAGGCTGCGGCCGACACGGCGCTGGCGCTGGGCGAGGAGTGGTTCAAGGAGCTGAACGACATCTACTACGGCCGTGAGAAGCAGGCGTACGCGCTGCTCGACGCGCTGGGATGCAAATACCGCGAGCATCAGGCGGGACTGTTCGTATGGGCCGAACTGCCGGAGTCGTACGAGGGTGACAGTTTCGCATTCTCGGACGAGGTGATGGACAAGTGCGACGTGTTCCTGACTCCGGGCGGCATCTTCGGCTCGGAGGGCAAGCGTTACATCCGCATCACGCTCTGCTGCCCAGAGGAGCTGCTGAAGAAGGCGACGGAAAACATCAAGGCCAAGTTCGGAAAATAATCCGGAGGCGATACGGTCCAAGAACCGAATGACAAAGAGACTGTCTCAGCGTTTTGAGACGGTCTCTTTTTTTTGCTGCGGGTTTCCCGGCCGTCGCACGGACCGGAGCTGCGGTGAAAAAGCGGAATTCGGGAAGCGGAGATCGGTAAAAATCACTATCTTTGAAACAGAGCGGGCATAGCCTTGCCGGGCGGCCATTTTTCCGCCGAAACCGACGCATATGGAGATAAAATCACTGGAAAAGACAGACTTCAACACGCTGTTCAGGGCTTTCGGCCGGGCGTTCGCCGACTACGAGGTGCAGCTGAACGCGGAACAGCTGCGGGCCATGCTGACACGGCGCGGTTTCGATCCCGCCCTTTCGTTCGCCGCATTCGACGGTGCGCAGATCGCGGCTTTCACACTGAACGGCATCGGCAATTTCAACGGCGTGCCGACGGCTTACGACACGGGAACCGGGACCCTCAAGGAGTACCGGGGCACGGGACTGGCCACGGAGATTTTCAGACACTCGATGCCGCACCTACGGCGGGCGGGCGTCGGACAGTATCTGCTGGAGGTGTTGCAGCACAACACCGGAGCCGTGTCCGTTTACCGGAATCTGGGGTTCGAGACGGTTCGGGAGTTCAACTATTTCTGCCGGGCGAACACGGAAATCGTCGACCGGGGCGATACGCCCCGCCTGCCCCACTCGGTGAGACGGATAGATCCCGAAAAATTCGCTTCGATCTCCTCCTTTTGGGATTTCACGCCCTCGTGGCAGAACAGTTTCGAATCCATAGGAAGAGCCGCCGGAGATTTCGTCAGTCTGGGCGTATTCACCGAAGAGGAACTCGCCGGCTACTGCGTTTTCGAACCCGCGTCGGGCGACGTCGCGCAGATCGCGGTGAAGCGGCAGTACCGCAGAAAGGGAATCGCCGGCCTGCTGCTGCGGGAGATGCTCCGGCTAAACAGAAACGACTCCCTCAAAATCATAAATACCGACGTCTCGTGCGGCTCGATAACCGGATTCCTGCAAGCGAAAAACATCGTGCCGCAGGGAAAGCAGTTCGAAATGATCCGGAAGATATGACGCGGCGGCAGCGCATCGCCGGTTCCCGCATCAGACCGGCGGCGGCCTTTCTTCGTGCCGCTCCACGCTGATGCCGACGATGCGGAAAAGAGGAGGACAGGCCGCCGTGCGGCGTCCTCATGCGGGCAACGGATCTTCCCGCGATGAAAAAAGGCTCTCCGCACGGAGAGCCTTTGGCGAATTCTGCGACCTCAGGGATAATCTGCGATTGCAGCGGCGCGCTACTCGTTCACGATACGGACCGAGAGGATCAGGTCGCCGGGACGGATGTCGTCGATGACGTCCAGCCCTTCGACGACGCGGCCGAAGCAGGTGTGACGACCGTCGAGATGCTGCGTCGTTTCGCGGGTGTGACAGATGAAGAACTGCGAGCCGCCCGTGTCGCGTCCCGCATGGGCCATCGAAAGCACGCCCCGGTCGTGGTACTGGCGCGGAGCCGAGGTTTCGCATTTGATCGTGTAACCCGGACCGCCCGTGCCGTCGCCTTTGGGGCAGCCGCCCTGAATGACGAATCCCGGAATCACCCGGTGGAAAGTCAGTCCGTCGTAGAAACGGCTCTCCGCCAGTTTTACGAAGTTCGCCACCGTGCCCGGCGTCTCGTCGGTATAGAGTTCGGCTTTCATGTCGCCTTTCTCGGTCGAAATAATTGCGTATTGTGCCATATCGTTCGATAAAATTAAGGTTCCAGAACTTTGATTTCCGCGGCGGCAGCCTTGACCCGTTCGCGCAGGGCCTCCAGATCGCCGTCGAGCGGGGCGTAGCCCGTGACCACGCCCATGCGGCGGTTCACGCGGGCCGAGGGTTTGCCGAAGATGCGCACGTCGGTGCGGGGATCGGCGGCCAGTGCGCGGTCGATGCCCTCGTAACGCGGCGCCGAGGTGCAGGCGACCGGCGAGAGGACGACGGCCGAGGCGCCCAAACGCTCGAACGTGACGGCCGGAATCGGCAGCCCCAGCACGGCCCGCAGGTGCAGTTCGAATTCATTGAGGTTCTGCGTGCCGGCCAGCGTCACCATGCCCGTATCGTGGGGCCGCGGCGAGAGTTCGGAGAAGTAGACCCCGTTTTCGTGGCTCAGGAAGAACTCCACGCCCCACAGCCCGGCGCCGGTCAGCGCTTCGGTGACGGCGGCCGCCATGCGCTGCGCTTCGGCCAGATGTTCGGGCGCGATGTGCGGCGACTGGAAGCTTTCGCGGTAGTCCCCGCCCTTCTGCACATGGCCGATCGGCGGGCAGAAGAGCGTCGGGCCGTTCTTCTGGGTTACGGTGAGCAGCGTGATCTCGCTGTCGAAGCGGATGAACTCCTCGATAATCAGCTCGCGGATGTCTCCGCGCGACCCTTCGCAGCCATAGCGCCAAGCGTGCTCCAGCTCTTCGGGTCCTTTGACGAGCGACTGGCCTTTGCCCGACGACGACATCAGGGGTTTCACCACGCACGGATAACCGATCTTCGCGGCGGCTTGCTTCAGCTCGTCGTACGACGTCGCGTAGAAATAGCGGGCGGTCTTCAGCCCCAGCTCCTTGGCCGCAAGGTCGCGGATGGCTTTGCGGTTCATCGTGAAATTGACGGCGCGGGCGCTCGGCACGACCTGCACGCCCGCCTTTTCGAACTCGTAGAGCCGTTCGGTGCGGATCGCCTCGATTTCGGGCACGATGATGTCGGGACGGTGTTTCCCGACGGCGGCGGCCAGCGCGTCGCCGTCGAGCATGTGAAACACTTCGCATGCGTCGGCGACCTGCATGGCGGGGGCGCCCGCATAAGAGTCGCAGGCGACGACGGTCTGTCCCAGCCGCTGCGCCGCGATCACGAATTCCTTGCCCAGCTCACCCGAACCGAGCAGCATTATTTTTTTCATGGACTTCTGTTTTTTTAGTGACGCAAAGATATGTTTTTTCGGCCTAAATTCGTACCTTGTAATGATAAAACTGCTCCGAAACCATGAAAAACCCGTTCATCGAATTATGCGGCTGCATGTGCCTGACCCTGCTGGCGCCGCAGCCTGCCGCGGCGAAAACGGCCGGGGAGGTCCCGCCCGCCGATACGCTCCGCACCGTCTTCTTCACCGACATACACGTCACGCCGGGCAACGCGCAGGATTCGCTCTTCCGGATCGCCGTCGCGGAGGCGAACGCTTCGGACGCCGATCTGGTCATCTTCGGGGGCGACCTGACGAACATGGGGAGCGACCGCGAGCTGGCGCATGTGCACGGACTCATGTCGCAGCTCCGCAAGCCGTGGTTCACGGTGCCGGGCAACCACGAAACGACGTGGTCCGAAAGCGGCTGCACGACATTCCGCCGTCTGTTCGGACATGCGGGATGCGTCGCCACCCGCGCCAAGGGTTATCTCTTTCTGGGCTATGCCAGCGGGCCTTATATGAAAATGGCCGACGGAATGATACGGGGCGAAGACCTCGCATGGCTCGAACACCAAGCGGCCGCCGCACGGCCCGGCGAGCGGATCGTAAGCCTCTGCCACTACCCGCTCAACGGGGATCTGACGAACCGGCAGGAGGTGACCGAGACGCTGAAAAGCGTGGGCGTCACGGCATCGCTGTACGGCCATTACCACCAACTGCAGCTACGCAACTTCGACGGGATTGCGGGGATTCCGGGCCGCGCGCTCGCGGGCAAAAGGGGCGAAGCGCCGGGGTATACGCTGCTCGACTTTTTCGCCGACTCGGTGCGCATACGCGAGAAGCCGCTCGGCATGCCCCCGGTCACTCGGTATACGGTCTGCCTGAAAGACGATCCGCAGATATTGGCCCTCCCCTGCGACCCGCTGCCGCCGGCGCCCGACGCCGAAGGCCGCATGCGGCTGGTCGTGCAGGACAGCGCCATGGTGCTGACGGGAGCGGCATTCTGCGGCGAGGTGCTCTGTTACGGCAATTCGCAGGGCGTACTGCGCGCCTACGACACGCGCAAGGGACGCGAATTGTGGCGGCACGTCTTTCCGGACGGGCTTTACACCACCCCGCTCTGCACCGACGGACTCGTGATCGCGGGAGCCGCATCGGGCGGCATATGGGCCTTCGACGCCCGGACGGGGCGCGAGAAATGGCACCTTCCGACGCAGAGCGCCGTCGTGGGCGACGGACTTACGGACGGCGGGGCATTATATATAGGGCTGGGAACCGGTTCCATAGGCAAGATCGACCTGCGCAGCGGCAGGCTGTTGTGGCGGCACGATTACGGCTGCGGGCAGGCGCAGGGGCGTCCGGCGCTGGCCGACGGACGGCTCGTATTCGGCGCATGGGACCGCCATCTCTATTGTCTCGATGCAGGCACCGGCGAACTGCTCTGGAAGTGGAACAACGGCAGCGGCAGCCTCTTCTTCTCGCCGGGGCATGTCGTACCCCGCATCGCCGGCGGCAAGGTCTTCATCGTCGCCCCGGACCGCGTCGTGACCTGTCTGGATCTCGCCACCGGGAAGCAGCTATGGCGCGACAACAGCCGCAAATCGCGCGAAACGACCGGACTGAGCGGCGACGGACGGAGGTTCTACTACAAGACGATGGACGGCGAGCTGGCGGCCATAGACACCTCGGCGGAGCGGTACCGCGAACTATGGTGCACGGACCTCGGCTGGGGGTATGAGTACAACTCCTGCCCGGCATTCGTGCGCGACGGCGTGGTCTATGTCGCGGGCCGTCACGGCACCGTTGCCGCAGTAGGCGAAGACGGCACGCTGCTGTGGAGCGTCAAATGCTGCAATTCGGGCGGAAATGATTTCGCGCAGGCTCCCGACGGCTCCCTGTGGACGACCTTCGCCGAAGGCAAGGTCTTCCGGATACCATAAACGGGCCTACAAATCTTATTTTTAATAATTTCCGGCAATTTTTCGCGCGTCGGAGAACAACGTACGCTTTTTTTGCATACTTTTGCGGTACAATATACACTTCCGCCCAAAATATACACAAAACAGAGCGAGTGTGATTAACAACGATAATGAAAAGCGTCACTATCCTAACGATTGCGGCCATGGCGATGGCCGCTGCGACGGGTTGCTCCCACGACAACCCCACCCCGTCGCCCGAACCGCCCGTAAAGGGCGGGGAATTCAATGAATTCGGCTTCACGACAACCGCTCCGGTCACGCTCTCCGTCGATTACGGCGACATGGCCGGGATGCCGGCCAACGTCTATTTCGAGGTCTACGACACCTGTCCCGTCGAAGAGACCGAAACGGCCTATGCCAAAATCGCAGGTGTCGAGCCGCTCTATGCCGGCTATACCGACGGGCAGGGACGTTTCGAAGGGACGATCGAACTGCCCGCGTATATCCGGAAGGCTTATGTATTGACCCCCGCCTTCTATGCGCGCACCCTGCTCGAAGCGACCCGCAGCGGCGATATGCTGACCGCATCGGCCGAATCGGGAGCACCTGCCAACGCAGCCCCCGCATCGACGCGCGCCAAGGAGTATCATTCGACGGCTGTCGAGCGGGACGGTTGGAAGACATGGCTGGGCAGCTACGACACGACCTACGGCAGCATCGGCTACGAATACGACGGCGATCTGAAGGTCAAGAATTACGGAGCGCTCCTCAAGGCGCACGCAAGCGTGTTCGACACGACCAAAAAGTGTCCGAAGGAGTACCGCTCCTCGCGCGACCTCTATCTCGAAAAATCGGCCGAAGTAGTCATCACCCTGCTGGGCAGCAACACCTGCTGGAACAGCTCGATGGGTTATTATTACTACAAGACCGGCAACAAGCCCAAGTCGCTCGCCGACGCCAATGTGGTGATGATCTTCCCCAACACGCAGGACGGCCGGTGGAGCAACTCGCCGTGGGAATCACGGCTCTATCAGGGCGTGGAGCGCGGCACCGCCGTACAGCTGATCTATTATCCCGAAATCGCCGACGGCAGCAAGGCCGGAGCTACGACCGTATTCCCGGCCGATTACCGCATCGGCTTCGTACTGGCCACCAACGCATGGACCAACCGGCTGAGAGCCGGAGACAAAAAGTACCGCGCCGCGACTTCCGACGGTCTGAGCGTCAATAACAACGGCGTCGCCTATCAGACGCCGCGCACGGCCGTATTCCGCTATACGGACAAGAAAAGCGGCATCAATTCGGTGCTCTTCTCGTTCGAGGACCACACCAACGACGAGAACTTCAGCGACGTGGTATTCACGATGACCTCCAACCCCGTGGACGCCGTGACGGACATTCCGTCGGTCGATGTCAACGACGGCAAGAAGACGGCCAACGTACTGCGCGGCATCTATGCCTTCGAGGACCTCTGGCCCAGCCGCGGCGACTACGACATGAACGACGTGATGGTCCGCAGCGATTACGAGAAGGTATTCAACGAAAAGGGCGTTTTCGAGGAGTCGTTCATGCTGAAGACCTTCGCCAACTTCGCAGGCAACGCCAACGGACTCGCCGTGACCCTTACGGGAGCGGCGGCGGACGCAAAACTCGAATTCAGCGTCCGCAAGCCCGGTGCCGAGACGCAGGCCGGAACGATCAAGCCGTTCATCTACCGCACCGACCGCGACGGGCTGACCGCCGGCAAACGCTGGGAGGTGCATATCCCCTACGAAGCGCCGACGGCACGGGCCGAAATGTCGTTCTTCGGCACGAACGACGACAAGTCGATTCCCGAAAAAGGCATCTACTACGTACGCGCCGAGAATTATCCGTTCGCCTTCTTCCTTTCGGGTGCGAACGACGGGGACGTGGCCAAACTGCTCGACCAGACAAATGAAAAGTCCCCGATCGATCAGATCTACCCCGCTTATGCGGAATGGGCCGCTACGAACGGCGAAAAGAATAAAGACTGGTACAAGAAATAATACTCCGCTTTTCAGACAAATACGACCTGCCGCAGTGACGGCAGGTCGTATTTTTTGTTGCGGTGTGGAGGTGGCGGGAGTCGAACCCGCGTCCAAACAGGGAACCCGAAAGCTTTCTACACGCTTAGCCGCCACTTGATCCTTCTACCCCGGTCCGGCAGGCGGCCGCCTAACCGAGGTCCCAGTCCCTGAATTTCGCACGCCGGCCGGGACGGTCCGGCGCACTATCTCTAAATCGATGATACCCCGTATGGAAAGCGGTTAAAGAGCGGAACCACTCTCCGGGATACTCGTCGCCAAGCCTCCTTGGACCCAGCGATTAAGCTAACTTTCTCTGAAAATTAGGCAGCGAGTGCATAGCTGTTATTGCCATTTGTAAATCGAGCATCGGGATTAACGAGCCGCCACACAGCGCTCGGCGTGCTTACAATCAAACTCTGCCTGCTGTCAAAACCGGGCACCCCCGTTTTGCGAAACAAAGTCTCATGAAAACATTGCAAAGATAGTACAAATTTTCGGAATAATGCAGCCGCACCGGGAGAAATCGTCTGTTCGGCTCCGCCCAAGGGCGTTGCGCCGGGGAATCCGGTCCCGGTTCACGCACTTGTCCGGCCCGGCAGGAAAAACTGCGCGCAACTGCATGAGCGTCTCCTTGCACCGCGACAAATAGAGAAGCGATCGCCGCCGGGAAGGGTGGCTGAACCGGGTGCAGACAGGTCGCTGTTTGCGGAAAACTCCGCGATGCGCTTATGAGCCGGTCGGACAACGGCCCGCTTGCCATTTCGGGCCGGGCGCGCCTGCATGATTGGCGTATGAGGGCGGCAACGACACCCATGACAGCCCGAATCCCGCCGGACGGCATACCGCAGGGCCACTGTTTCCGGAGCTGTCCTATTCTTCCGAAAGCAGCTCGCGGAGCGTCTGCCGCAGCCGTTCGCCGTTAAGGGGTTTAGACAGATATTCGCTGGCCCCGGCGTCGAGCGCCTTTTGCCGGTCGCGGTCGTAGGCGAACGCCGTGACGGCGACGATCGGCACCGACGGATCGAAGGTGCGGATCTGTCGCGTGGCTTCGAGACCGTCCATGCCGGGCATTTTGACATCCATGAGAATCGCGGCGGGTTTGAGTTCCCGGCATATCTTCACGGCCTCTTCGCCGTCGGAAGCGCGCACGATGTCGAACTCCTTGCGGAGCATCAGCGACACCAGCAGGTAATTGCTGTCGGTATCCTCGGCCACGAGCAGGCGCGGCAGCCGTCCGTCGCCATGCACCGCCGCCGGACGCGGTGCGGGAGCGGCGCCCTTTTTTTCGGGCGCGTCGCACGTCACGACCGGAATCGTGAACCAGAACCGGGAGCCGCGCCCCACCTCCGATTCGACGCCGATACGGCCGCCCATCTGCTCGACGATGCTCTTCGAGATCGAAAGCCCCAGTCCGGTGCCCTGCGCGAAGCTGTTGAGTTTGACGAAGCGGTCGAAGATGCTCTGCCTATGCTCTTCGGAGATGCCCGATCCGGTGTCTTCGACATGGAAAAGCAACTCGCCGCCCTCCGTACGGTACCCCAGCGTAATGGAGCCTTCGTCAGTGAACTTCACCGCATTGTTGATGAAGTTGGTGATGACCTGAATCAGCCGGTTCTTGTCGCCGACCACGCAGCACTGCGCGTCGTGCTCCCCGAAGATCAGCTCGACGGGTTTGTCCTTGACCTTGAGACTGAGCGAGCGCACCGTCTCCTCGCACATGCGGTTGACGTCCACCCGGCCGTAATTGAATTCGAAGGTGCCTGCTTCGATCTTCGAAAGGTCCAGAATGTCGGATATGAGTTTGAGCAGCAGCTCGTTGTTCTCCTCGACGACACGCATGTACTCACGCCGCTCCCCGATGTCGTCCGTCTCGGCCAGCAGGTTCGAAAATCCCACGATGGCGTTCAGGGGCGTGCGGATTTCGTGGCTCATGTTGGCCAGAAAAGCCGATTTGAGCCGGTCGCTGACCTCGGCCTTGTTCTTGGCCTCGATCAGGTTCTTCTCGGTCTGCTTCAGCTCCGTGACGTCGAAATTGACGCATACCATCTCGATCTTCGACGGGTCGGTGTTCAGCGGATTGCGCACCACATTGACGCGGGTCCATCCCGTCGGTTCGCCTTTGGGCGTAACCCGCAGGTCAAGCGTGAATCCGTTGGATTCGCCCGCCTTGACGCGCCTGATTTCCCGGAATATGGCGTCGCGGTCCTCCGGGTCCACGTAGTTGTAAACCCCGATCACCTGCGGCATCGGCGTATCGCTTTCCTCTCCCAGATTATGAAACCACTGCGGCACGGCATAACCGTCGCGCGTCATCAGGTCGAAACGCGCATAGCCCACCTTGCCGAAGCGGCTCACCAGCGAAAACGAACTTTCGAACTCGGCAAGACGGCTGTAAGCTTCGTTGATCTCGGTGTTGTCGATATTGATGACCACGAAATTGATCAGCTCGCCGTACATGTCGTAGAGCATGGTGACCGTCGTATATATCTGCACGTTTCCGTTCTTGCCCGACGAATAGTAGCCGTCCAGCCTGTTGAAATGGTAATCGAGTTTGAACGCCTGCTCCTGCCCGTTGCGCACGTTCTCGCGGATCTCGCCGGGGACAAGCGGGTTGCGGAAGAAATTGACGCCCAGCACCGCCTCCTTCGTTTTGAGTCCGAAGATTTCGAGGTCCTTGTTATTGAGGTCCACCAGATACCCCTCCCGGTCGTACAGCTCGACGCCGACCTGCACGTTGTCGAAGATGTTGCGCAGCAGCTTTTCGCTGTTGAAAAGCGCTTCGTGGGCGTTGTGCACGTCCGTCGTGTCGGAAAAGAGACAGATCACCTCGTTCTCGTGGGTCGTATAGAGAATCGAATGTATCCAGTGTTTCGATTTCTCGTCGAAACTGTCATGTTCGATGTAATCGCCGCTGTCGAACACCTGCAGGAAAATCGGCATGTAGAAGCGCGTGTCGAGTCCCAGCTCGGAGGCGCGTTTGCCTATATACTGCTCCCGGAACACGCCCGAAATCTTGTCGGCGGCATAATTCGCATCCAGAATCCTGAAATCGACCGGCTCGCCGGCGTCGTCGCGCAGCATCTGCAGCCGGGCGTAACCCAGCGGCATGTGGCGGTAAAGGCCTTCGAGATAGGTCCGCTCGGACTGCGCCTCCCGTTCGGAGCGCTGGAGTTCGATACAAAGGCTGATAATGTTCATCAGCGACGCGAACCACTGGTAATCCTCCCCGCTCCACGTCCGGGGTTCGTTCACGATGTCGATGCCGGCGTATCCCCACACCTTGTCGCGCGAGGCCAACGGCACGGCGATCAGCGATTTGATGTCCTGCACGGCGAGCACCTCCTTTTCGCGGAACGCTTCGTCGGGCAGTTCGTCGAGCGAGGAGATGATGATGGGATTGCCGTTCTCGATACGCCGGGTCCACCACGGCACCTCGTCCATCGACAGGCTGTTTACCAAATCCTGCTCGGCCGTGACGTTCTCGGCCGTAACCTCGTATGTGCAGTCGTGCGTCCTGCGCTCGCGGTCGAACTCGATGATATAGGCCCGGCCGCCGTGGAACATGGTCTGCACGTCGGTGAGTATCTTGTCGATGACGACATCCAGATCGTTGGTTTTCAGCAGCGAGAGCAGCGTATGCGAAATGCTGTTGAGCCGGTACAGCAGGTCGTTGATCTGCTGCCGTTCGGGCGAGTTGACCTTTTCGAGCGGCGGATCGCCCACGCGGAAATAACCCGTCAGCAGCATCCCTCCGTCCTCGGTGGTCTCCTCGCGCAGCAGTTTCCAGTAGCACCAGATCTCGCCGTTCCGTCCCCGAAGCGGGTAAAGGCGCTCCTCGTTGAAATCGCCCCCGCGCACCCCCACCGAAGCGAAGGCGTAGTCCCTGTAGGCGGGGCTTATCATATCCCGGAACTCCTCGTAGCTCACTTGGCACGTGGCAAGGCCCAGCAGATCGCGAAGCCCTTCCGATATGTGGAACATACGACGTTTGCGGTCGGCCTGCCACCAACCTATCTTGGCATCCCGCATGATCTCCTGCAGGATTTCGTATTCTTTCATTCGATAAATTTTAGCGTCACTGTCAGGCCGGAATCTCCCGGCACGTCTATACAAAAGTAGGCATGCCGGGGCGGATATGCAAATTATTGCGGTTATTTTATGAAAACAAACGGCTGATTCATTAAACAAAAACATCCGCAAACGCCTCTCCGAAACCGGACCGAGGCCCAGCGGAGGTATTTTTTTTCGCTTCGGGAACTTTCCGGAACGAATATTTTGACTATCTTTGGAAAATAATTCCAGAGAGCGGCTCTATGAGTGAAAAATACGTTGTAAGACTGAAAAACGCGGCTATTTATCATGCGGACAACCCGTTCGGCAGCACGTCCGAATCCAAATTGCTCCAGCGGGGCGAGATGGTACTCTCCGATGTGAATTTGTGCGTCGCGCCGGGCGAATTCGTTTATCTGCTCGGCCGCGTCGGGAGCGGGAAAAGCACCCTGCTCAAAACGCTGTACGCCGAAGTGCAGCTGCTCACGGGCGAAGGCCGCGTGGCCGGCTTCGACCTGCGAAGGCTCAAACGGCGCGACATCCCCTACCTGCGCCGCAGAATCGGCATCGTGTTTCAGGATTACCAGCTGCTGACCGACCGCAACGTCTTCATGAACCTCTATTACGTGATGAAGGCCACGGGCTGGAAACACGAGAGCGAAATCCGCGAGCGGATCGATCAGGTGCTGAATCTGGTCGATCTGGGGGCCAAAAGCTACAAAATGCCCTTCGAGCTTTCGGGCGGGGAGCAGCAGCGTCTGGTGATCGCCCGCGCCCTGCTCAACGACCCGCAGGTGCTGCTGGCCGACGAGCCTACCGGCAACCTCGACCCCGTGACGGCCGAGGGCATCATGCAGCTTTTCGAGGAGATCGCCTGCCGCGGCTGCGCCGTGGTGATGTCCACGCACAACACCGCCCTCATAGAGAACCATCCGGCCCGCGCCATCCTCTTCTCGCAGGGCAAAATCCGCGAAGTGGACCTCAAGGCGGAATTGGGCTGATCTTGGGAATTTGGGCTATTGGATTATCCGGAAATATTTCGTATATTTGTACGATATTTTAAAGACAACAGATGAGTACCGAATTAGAAAACGTAAAAAAGCAAGAAGAAGAATATTCCGCGTCGAATATTCAGGTCCTTGAGGGCCTCGAAGCGGTGCGCAAGCGCCCCGCCATGTATATCGGCGACATTGGTGAGAAGGGTCTGCACCATCTGGTCTATGAGGTAGTCGACAACTCGATCGACGAGGCGCTGGCCGGCTACTGTACCGACATCGACGTGACGATCAACGAAGATAATTCCATCACCGTACGCGACAACGGCCGCGGCATCCCGACCGACTACCACAAAAAGGAGGGCAAATCGGCGCTCGAAGTGGTGCTGACCGTGCTCCATGCCGGCGGCAAGTTCGACAAGGGCAGCTACAAGGTTTCGGGCGGTCTGCACGGCGTGGGCGTATCGTGCGTGAACGCGCTTTCGACCCTGCTCATCGCGGAGATTCACAGCCGCGACGGCAAGATTTACCGCCAGAGCTACAGCAAGGGCGCGCCCACCTCGCAGGTCGAGGTGGTCGGCGAGTGCACCGACCGGGGCACCACCATCACCTTCAAGCCCGACGGCAGCATCTTCACGCTCACGACCGAATACAAATACGAAATTCTGGCCAACCGTCTGCGCGAGCTGGCGTTCCTGAACAAGGGAATCCACCTGAACCTGACGGACAAGCGCAGCAAGGACGAGAACGGCGAATACGTCCACGACAACTTCTACTCGGAAGAGGGTCTCAAGGAGTTCGTGCAGTATCTCGACGCCACGCGCGGCACGCCGATCATCGACCAGATCATCTACCTCGACACCGAGAAGAACGGCGTCCCGGTGGAGGTGGCCATGCAGTACAACGATTCCTTCTCGGAGAACGTACACTCCTATGTAAATAACATCAACACCATCGAAGGCGGTACGCACCTGACGGGCTTCCGCCGTGCGCTGACCCGTACGCTCAAGAAGTACGCCGAGGATTCGGGCATGCTCTCGAAGCTGAAGTTCGACATCAACGGCGACGACTTCCGCGAGGGTCTCACGGCCGTGGTTTCGGTGAAGGTGCAGGAGCCGCAGTTCGAGGGCCAGACCAAGACCAAGCTGGGCAACGACGAGGTTTCGGCCGCCGTCGATCAGGCGATGTCCTCGGCGCTGGGCCACTATCTGGAGGAGAATCCCAAGGATGCCAAGGCCATCGTGCAGAAGGTCATTCTGGCCGCCACGGCACGCCATGCGGCACGCCACGCCCGCGAAATGGTACAGCGCAAGACCGTGCTTTCGGGCGCGGGACTTCCCGGCAAACTGGCCGACTGTACGAGCCGCGACCGTTCGATCGCCGAAATCTTCTTCGTCGAGGGAGACTCGGCAGGCGGCACGGCCAAATCGGGCCGCGACCGCAACTTCCAAGCCATCATGCCGCTGCGCGGTAAGATCCTGAACATCGAGAAGGCGCAGGAGCATCGCATGTGGGAGAACGAGGAGATCAAGAACATGTTCACGGCGCTGGGCGTGACGATCGGCACCGAAGAGGACAGCAAGGCGCTCAATCTGGAGAAACTCCGCTACGACAAAATCATCATCATGACCGATGCCGACGTCGACGGAAGCCACATCGCAACGCTGATGCTGACGTTCTTTTTCCGCAAGATGAAGGAGCTGATCGAGAACGGCCACGTCTACATCGCCACCCCGCCCCTCTATCTGGTGAAAAAGGGCAAGCAGGAGCGCTACTGCTGGACCGAGAAGGAGCGCGATACCATCTCGGCCGAATTCGGCAAGGGCGTGCACATACAGCGCTACAAAGGTCTCGGCGAGATGAACGCCCATCAGTTGTGGGACACGACGATGAACCCCGACACGCGCATTCTGCGTCAGGTCAATATCGAGAACGCCGCCGAAGCGGACCGTATCTTCTCGATGCTGATGGGCGACGAAGTGCCGCCCCGCCGCGAGTTCATCGAGAAGAACGCGCATTACGCGAACATCGACGCATAATCGAAATCAGGAAGAGGATTGCCCTTGCGAAAGGTGCGATCCTTTTCTTTATATAACCGCACTAATTGGCCGACACTATGAAAGTTACCGTTATCGGAGTCGCCGGAGGAACCGGCTCAGGAAAATCGACCCTCGTCAAGCGTCTGCAGGAGGCTTTCGAGGGCGACGACGTCGTAACGCTCTGCCACGATTACTACTACAAGGCGCATCCGGAACTGACTTACGAGGAGCGCACGAAGCTCAACTACGACCACCCGCAGGCATTCGACACCCAGATGCTGGTGGACCACATCAAGGCGCTCAAGGAGAACGTTCCGATCGAACATCCGGTCTATTCGTTTGTCGAGCACAACCGCATGACGGAGACCGTGAGCGTAAAGCCTTCGAAGGTAATCATCGTGGACGGCATCCTGATCTTCGAGAACAAGGAGCTGCGCGATCTGATGGACATCAAGGTATACGTCGATACGGATGCCGATATCCGCCTTGCGCGGCGCATCCTGCGCGACGTCTGCGAGCGCGGACGTACGATGCAGTCGGTCATCACGCAGTACACCTCGACCGTGAAGCCGATGCACGAGGAGTTCGTCGAACCTTCGAAGAAATACGCCGACGTCATCATTCCCGAAGGCGGCTTCAACTCGGTGGCCGTAGCGATGCTGATTCAGAACATCAGTTCGCTGATCGCACGCAACGAATAGCACGGAGTACCCCTCCCCTGTTTCATTACAAATCCCGAATCTCCGGCGGTTTCCGGGGATTTACAAAGCAATGCTGTAACTGAATGAGTTACGGCATTGCTTTTTTATGAGGTAATGATTTA
>NZ_CAXUDY010000007.1:0-216904 GCF_964250025.1 Alistipes sp. DJF_B185 | reverse complement strand
CTGCCCCTCGACTTGCATGTGTTAAGCCTGCCGCTAGCGTTCATCCTGAGCCAGGATCAAACTCTCCATTGTATAAATAATGTTTTGTTTTAAATCTTTCGCTCTAATCTCAAAGGTATTGTTTGAAATCACTCTCTTGTGAGAGTGGAAAAAACTTTTAGCTGCTCAAATACTTCAAAGAACGCTGTTCGATTATATTGCTATAAAGAACAATTTCTTTCTTTTTGCCGGATTCCGCCTTTCGGCTTTCCCCATTGTCCTGACCGCGATTTTTCAGCGGAAAGTGGTGCAAAGATAAGTCATATTTTTTGAACCACCAAATCTTTTTGAAAGATTTTTTTTCAGAAATTTTCAGAACCTTTTCTTTTATCGTTTCGAACCGTATTTCTTATTCGAAGCGGGTGCAAAGGTAAGTCATTTTTCTGAATCTCCAAAAGATTTCGGAACTTTTTCAAAATTTTTCAGAACCTGTTTTTGTGTTTCGGAGTAGTGTTTCTCTCTCGAAGCGGGTGCAAAGATAAGGGCATTTAATCGCTATTTCCAAATATTTCGGAGACTTTTTTTCAACATTTTCGGAGCCATTTTCACACCCTGCTATGCGTCAGCGAGTTAGTTGTGAAAAATTTTTAATATATTTGTCCCCACAAGAGAGCGGACAGAATGAAACGAAGCTTATTATATATAGGTATACTTTTTTCGGCTGTTTCGTGCGGCCGGAACGACCATGCACTGCAATCGGGCGACCTGCTCTTTCAGGCCGGAGAAAATTCGGATATGACCGGAGCGATCACCGCGGCGACGGGTGAAAACGGACGGTTGAATTTCTCGCACGTGGGAATCGCCGTGGTGAAAAACGGAGCGGATTCGGTACTCGAAGCTACGACGAACGGCGGGGTCCGGCTTACGGCACTGCCGGAATTCCTCGCCCGGTCGGCAAAAATCGGCGGACGTCCGACGGTCGTCGCCATGCGATTGAAGGACACTGCGGGAGTCTCAGAAGCAGTCAGGCGGGCGCGAAATTACCTCGGACTCCCCTACGACTACTCTTTCCGGCCCGACAACGGGAAATTCTATTGCAGCGAACTGGTCTGGGAATGTTACCGGACAAACGACGGTTCGCCGATCTTCACGGCCCGTCCGATGAACTTCCGGGCGGAAGACGGCACGCTGCCGCAATTCTGGACCGAGCTTTTCGCCCGCCGGGGTGAGTCCGTCCCGGAAGGCGTTCCGGGCACCAACCCTAACGACATGTCGCAGGAGAGAACGCTCCGCGAAGTATACCGCTGGTTCTAAACGATCCGCTCGACGGTCACATCGGGATTCTCGCGCAGCAGATCGACATAGCGTTCTTCGTCGGCATTCCCCTTTGCCCGGATAACCAGCGTCGCACGGTATACGACGCCGTCGGGACTGCGCTGCGCCTCGACCTCATAGGAGATCACGGCGTATTCCCCGCTTTGCAGCTCGTTGAACATGGCGTCGATCGCCTTGCGGTCGGCGGCCGAAAAGACGACCATGATCCGACGGCGCCCCAGCCTGCCGAAAAAGAGCGTCAGCACCTCCAGCGCAAAGAGCGTAAGCAGCGTGGCGGCTCCGGCCACGACATACATATGTCCTCCGGCCGCAAGTCCGATTCCCGCCGTGGCCCACAAACTGGCCGCCGTCGTAAGTCCCCGCACCAGCTGCCGGTGAATGATGATCGTACCGGCACCGATGAAGCCGATGCCGCTCACCACCTGCGCCGCGATACGGCTGGGATCGAGCCGCAGTCCGTCGTGCGTGGCCAGAAAGCCCTCGAACCCATACTGCGACACGATCATCATCAGGGCGCTGCCCAGCGCGACCAGAAAATGGGTGCGGAATCCCGCATCCTTGACCCGGTACTCGCGGTCAAGACCGATCACCGTACCGCAAAGGCCCGCCACACACAATCTCAATATCAAATCCCACTCCATCTCCATAGTTCCGCGGTTTTATTCCCTATCAAATATAGTACAAATTATCGGGACGGGCAAACCGGATGCCGGCGTGCGTATATGCCGGAACAGGCGGACGGAACGACAGGCCGACACGAAGAAGCCTTCCGCACGGGGCGGACACCCCTTGCGCCGGACAACGTTTTCCGGTGAAAAAGAGGAGAATTTTCCGTCTCAAGGTTGCAGAGTGCCGAAATTTTCGTATCTTTGCAGGCTATGTTTAACTAATTAACTATTTACGACAATGCCGAAAATGAAAACCAATGCCGCTGCGAAGAAGCGTTTTACCTTCACCGGCACAGGAAAGATCAAGCGCAAACACGCTTATCACAGTCACATCCTGACCAAAAAGACGACGAAACAGAAACGCAACCTCTGCTATTCGGGTACCGTTTCTGCGGCTGACGAAGCCAAAATCAAGAACCTGCTCGTCAAGTAATTTCCGGGCGGACATTTTATTAATCGGAGCGAAACAGCCCCAAAGAATGCGGGAGAACCGCATCGCTGACAGCTCTTCAAAAACTTTACAGTATGCCACGTTCAGTCAACGTTGTTGCGTCACGCGCAAGAAGAAAGAAAGTTTTGAAACTTGCCAAAGGTAACTTTGGTTCAAGGGGAAACGTTTGGACCGTTGCGAAAAACACGGTCGAAAAAGGTCTGTGCTATGCTTATGCACACCGTCAACTCAAGAAGCGGACGTTCCGTTCGCTGTGGATCACGCGTATCAACGCCGCAGTCCGCGCGCAGGGAATGACCTATTCGCAATTTATCGGCAAAGTCAACGCCAAGGGCATCGCCCTCAACCGCAAGGTTATGGCCGATCTGGCGATGAACGAGCCGAAAGCATTCGAGGCAATAGTTAAAGCAGTTAAATAACCTCTCTGCGGAAAGGTTTATAGCGGCGGATACCTCGGTATCCGCCTTTTTTAATTCCGATATATAACCGGACGATGCGGTTTTCGATAAAACCGGCAGTAATTTCCGGATTTTATCGTACATTTATACACTTATATCTAAAACAAACCATATGCGACACTTTTTCCTTTCGCTTGCCGCCGCGTCCGCAGCGCTGCTCTGCGGTATCGGAACTGCGCACGCCGTTCCCGCCAAACCGGGTCTCATCCAAGTAACCCAGAGCGACGGCACGCAACTCACCGTCCGTCTCGTCGGAGACGAGCGCCGCCACTACATGCTCTCCTCGGACGGCTATACGCTGACCGGAGGTCCCGACGGCGACCTCTACTACGCCGAGCTTTCGGCTTCGGGAAAACTGATCCCGACAAAAGTCAAGGCCCGTCCGGTAAACGCACTCACCGCCGATGAGAAAGCCGTCGTCTCACGACTGGGGAAGGAGCTCAAACCGACCTACGTCAAACCGATGGTCATGCCGGCGCCGCAGCAAACGCAGGCCCCCGTGCTTCCCGCAGCCGGAAAGCCCGCCCCTCCGCGGCGCATCACCTCGGCCCAAACCACAGGCCGGCTCAAATCGCTGATTATCTTGGTGGAGTCCTCCGACAAGAAATTCGCCTCGGCATCGGCGCAGCAGGATTTCCGCAACCTGCTCATGCAGGACGGCTACAGCGTCAACGGCGCGACGGGCAGCGCATGGAATTACTATCAGGACAACTCCAACAGACTGTTCGATCCCGAATTCGTCGTGGTGGGTCCCTACAAAGCCTCGAAAACATCGGCATATTACGCCGGGAGCGAGGGTTCGGACAATGTACCGGAACTGATCGTCGAAGCATGCCGGCTGGCCGATAACGACGTCAACTTCACAGATTTCGCCGACAACGGAGTCATACGCGACGTCTTCGTATTCTACGCCGGGCGCGGACAGGCAGACTCAGGCGATACGCAAAGCATCTGGCCGCACCGGTGGGACGTACGGGTTAATTCGAAGTATCTAGATGTCCGATTCGACGGTGTACAACTGCAGGGATACGCCTGCGGCGCAGAGCTGAACGGCGGTTACCAGATGACCGCCATCGGCACGTTCTGCCACGAATTCGGCCATGTGCTGGGCTGGCCCGACTTCTACGACACCGACTACTCGGCATCGGGCGGCACCGCCCCGGCGCTGGAGAGTTTCTCGCTGATGTGTTCGGGCAGCTATAACAACAACAGCCGCACGCCGCCGTCGGTCAACATACTGGAACGCTGGATGGTCGGCTGGGCCGAACCCGAAGAGGTCACGGAAAACGGGCTTTACACGCTTGCTCCGGTCTCGGAGAACAAAGGCTATCTGGTGCAGACGCCGACGACGAACGACTATTTCCTGCTGGAGAACCGCGACACCCGGAACAACAAGTGGGATCAGCCCCTCAACAGCGCAGCAGCGTGCCGCGGCCTGCTGGTATATCATGTCGATTACACCAGCAGATACGCCCCGCAGTGGTCCTACAATACGCTCAACAACAATCCGGCCCACGAATGTATGAAACTCGTGCGGTCGGTTCCGGGCCGGTCGTCCTACGACGTTCCCCAGAAGACGTTCTTCCCCGGCGCGAACAACATCACGTCGCTCTCGCCCGAAACCAACGCGGACTATATCTCATGGAACAGCGGTAAACCTTCCGTTTCGTTCAGCGATATAAAACTCGACGGTTCGCAGGTCCGGCTGTCGGTCAAGACCAAGGCCAATCTCAAGGCCGAGGTCAGCGCCAAGCAGTACGACGCCCTGCTGACATGGGAGGGCGATCCGGCCGCCGAGTGGGAGATCACATGGAAATCGGCAGGCACACAGCGTTCAGAGACCGTAACGGGATGCAACGCCTTCCACATAACGGGTCTGTCGCCCGCCACCGAATACGCACTCTCCATCGCACAGGTATCCGACACGGTGGACAGCAGCAAAGACATGGTCTTCAATACGGAGCCGACCTACACCTATAAAAGCGTACGCATCTGCGTTCCGGATGAGGGATACACGCACGACACGCCGGTCATGCTGAGTCTGCTCGACTACCGCGGCAAGATCGGCCGGATCGACTGGTACATCGACAACCGGAAGACCGAAAACACCTACACGACTCTCGCGGCAGGCGAACACACCATCATGGCCGTCGTCACCGACGCCGAAGAGGAGTCGCAGCAGTATATCGTCAAATACATCACCGTCAAATAGCATCCGCCATGAAACACCTCAAATATCTTCTGCTGATCTGTCTCGCGGCCGCAGCCGCCTGCTCGAAAGACAAAACCGAAGACCCGACGCTCAAGGCCCAGCGCACGGCGCTGCAGGAGACCCAAGCCGTAGGAATCTACCGCAGCGGAGAAGCGCTGCGGCTCTTCGACAAGGCGCAGCAGCAGTTGTTCGTCGATCCGACGACGCTTACGTTCCGCATTCAGGACGACGCGGGCCTGAAATTTGTCAGTCTCCAGCTGGAGTCGATGCCCTCCGACGGACAGAAGGTCCGCGGCACCTTCACCGACAACACGGGACTCAACATCGGCAGCATCGAAGATTTCGTGCTGCTCAAATCGGACAAACAGCACTATTGGTTCTGGTCCGATCAAACGCGTGTAGGCTTCGTCTTCCCGCGGATCGGCATGTAACCGCAAAAACGCAGCGTGGAAAACTGGAAAAAGACATTCGCCGTCATTTGGAGCGGACAGCTGGCCTCGATCCTGAGCAGTTCGGTCGTCGCCTTCGCCATCATCTTCTGGGTGAGCCTCGAAACAGGCTCGGCGCAGGTGCTGGCGCTGGCCGCCATTGCCGGCATGCTTCCCCAGTCGCTGCTGGGTCCGCTGGTCGGCGTCTATGTGGACCGCTGGGACCGTAAATGGACGATGATTCTGGCGGACAGCTTCATCGCGTTGTGCACCTTGCTCCTCGCCGTACTTTTCTGGCTCGACGTCGCCCGCATGTGGCATATCTACGTGCTGCTGGCATGCCGCTCCATCGGGTCGGCTTTCCACACCCCCGCCATGCAGGCTTCGGTGCCGCTGCTCGCGCCCAAGCAGCAGCTGACGCGCATCGCCGGCATCAACCAGATCATCAGTTCGCTGTCGAACATCATCGGGCCCGCGTTCGGCGCCCTGCTGATCAACCTGACGGGCATCGGCAACATCCTGCTGCTGGACGTCGCGGGGGCCTTTATCGCCTGCACCACCCTGCTGCTGGTCCGCATTCCCAATCCCGAACGCAGCACGGCGCAAAAGCCCAGTCTCTGGCGCGAGTTCCGCGAAGGGTTCGGCGCCATGCACGCCGTTCCGGGCATGGGCTGGTTTTTCACGCTGGCCGTCCTCGTGTGGTTCTTCATCATGCCCGTCGGCGTGATGTTTCCGCTGATGACGCTACAGCACTTCGGCGGAGGGGCCTACGAAATGAGCCTGATCGAGATCGTGTGGGGCGGCGGCGCGCTGATCGGCGGCGCCGTCATGGGCGCCCGAACCTACCGCGTCAACCGCATCGTGCTGATAAACCTGATGTACCTGACCATCGGACTGCTGTTCGCCGCTTCGGGCATGCTGCCGCCCACGGCATTCGCGCTCTTCGCCGCCCTTTCCCTGATCGAAGGCGTCACGAGCAGCGTCTTCAACTCGTCGTTCGTCTCCGTCATCCAAAGCCGCATCGACGCGGGAGTGCTGGGGCGCGTCATGTCGCTGTACTACAGTTTCGGACTGCTCCCCTCGGCGATCGGACTGCTCGGCACGGGCTTCCTCGCCGAGCATGTCGGCCTGACGACGACCTTCGTCATCGCCGGCACGGTCATCTGCTGCATCGGACTCGTCGCATTCTGCATCCCTTCGGTCATGCGGCTCGACCGACAATCTTCCTGACGACGGAAATACAGAGCGACAAAAAAAGAGCGAGGCCGACAAGCCCCGCTCTTTTTCATTCGGATAAAATTTCCTAAACCGTCACGACGTGACCGGCATAGGTGATCGTCTGACGAAGCCGCGTACCTTCCAAGGTGATCTCCACGATGACATCCTTCGACGGATAGAGACTCGGATTGTAGCCGTCGCCCAGCGACGCTTCGATCTTGCCGCCGTAGAGGGCCGACGAAGAGTAATACTCGCCGTTGGTCATCCTGAGACTCATCGTCGTCGCCGAAATGCCGTCATAGGTGTTGAACGTGCGGCCCGTAGCCGTGCCGTTCAGCATGAACTTCTTGCCGGCGCAGTCCGTATAGGTGAAATTCACGTTCTCAGGCTTCACCGTAAATTTGCCGTTCCAGTTGGAGGTTAGCTCCTCGGTCTTGCCGACATAGGACTGCTGAGCCTCCAGCCCGATTCCGTATGCGCCCGACGACTCGACGAAATAGAGTTTCGTCAGACCGCCCGTCAGCGTGATGGCCTGCATGTCGCCGCCCGAATAGCCCATCGTCAGTTTATCCTCGAAAGTAACGATCCACGGCTTGCTTTCCGTAGCATCTTTCAGCAGCGCCGTCTCGTTGGTGTTGATCAGCAGCGTGCCCTTGCGGACATAAGTGTCGAGGTCGGCATAATCGGCATCGAACGTGATCTTGTAACCGTTCGCCGTAGTCTCGACTTTGGCATTGCCCAGCAACTGCCTTTTCAGCAGTGTATTGCTGCTGCCGACCGTCACTTCGTCGATCGTTTTCTGCTGTTTGTCGGCCTCGGCCACCAGCATCGCAAGCCGCAAGCCGAAGTTGGCCTGCTGCATCGACACGATATTCTGGTTCATGGCACCGGTGTAGATGTTAAGCCCCGGTTGTACGGGCTTCAATTTCTTGTAGGTGTCGTCTTCCTTCATACACCCGCTAAAAACCAGCGACATAGCCACGGCCGCTACAAATAAAACTTTTTTCATCATAAGAATTTCAATACTAAATTATGCGATATAAACGTACAAATTCGAAAAATACTGCGCCCCGGCGCAAAAAAATGCACATTTATTCGATTTTTTGCCAATAGACCGAACGGCTGAACCCCAGCAGCGATCCTTTGACGCGCAGCGTCCGGTCGTCCTCGAACGACACCTCGACCTTTTCGAATGCAGGCCAAAGGTACGAATATTTCACTTTTTTTCACTATATTGCCCTTGTTATGTACAATATTTGAGGAATGAACCCAAAACTCTTGTTACTTATGTCCCTCCTTTCACTGCTCGGCTGCGGAAAGAAAGCAGCGCCCGAATACCCCGCCGACACGCTGACCACACGCGACGGCACGCAAATCACGATCACCTTCTTCCGGCACGCCTCGCTTTCGATCGAGGTCGGCGGCAAATACGTCTATGTCGATCCCGTCAGCGGCTACGCCCGATACGCGGCGTTGCCGAAGGCCGACGTGATCCTGATCACCCATTCGCATTACGACCATCTGGACGTTGCGGCCGTCGAAGCGATCCAGACGCCGCAAACCGAAATCCTCTGCGACCGCACCTCGGCCGAAGCGTTCGAAATGAACTGCTACACGATGCGGCCGGGCAGCGTCGCCGCACCGCGCGACTACCTCAAGGTCGAGGCCGTAGCCGCCTACAACACCACCGACGGGCACCTGCAATTCCACCCCAAAGACCGCGAGGACTGCGGCTATATCCTTACCGTCGGCGGCACGCGCATCTACATCGCAGGCGATACGGAGCCTACGCCCGAAATGAAAGCCCTCAAGAATATCGACATCGCGTTCCTTCCGGTCAATCAGCCCTACACGATGACCGTGGATCAGGCCGTCGAAGCGGTCAAGGCGATCCGTCCGGCGGTCTTCTATCCCTACCACTACGGCGAGGTCGAAGAGAAAACCGACACCGCCCGTCTCGCCCGCGAGCTGGAAGGCGTCACCGAAGTCCGCATACGGCCGATGGAATAGGCCGCGCAATCACACGAACGGCTGACAAAAAAGGGAGGACCGCAAGTCCTCCCTTTTCAATAACAAAACCCGGCCGCCGCTATTTCTTCGCGTCGGCTTTCTTCGGCTCGGCCTTCACCTTGAGCGAAGCGAAGCCCTTGACGATATTCTCGTCGTTGTTCTTCGTGCCGTCGTATACCACGGTCACCTCTTTTTTCGGCAGATCGACCTGCACGTCCTTCACGCCCTTGCCCAGCGACGGAACGTTGTTCATGATCTTCTTGACGCAGTGCTCGCAGTCGATGTCGGTCGTAAACACCGTCGTCACCGTTTTCTTGTTGGCAGGCTTCTCGGCCGCGCACATGCCGACACCCATCACAAGGGCGAGGCAAAGCATTAAAATCTTTTTCATCTTCGTGTTATTTTAAGGTTTGAATCTCTTTTTTCCGCAGAGCGCATCAATAGAGGTTGAAGCGCAGACCCGCGTAAAACTTACGTCCCATGAGCGGTCCCCAGACGTTCATCGAGTTGAATCCCGTCGAAAAGGGATTGTCCGCATTCAGAATCGGGTCGTGCTGACGGTAGTCGGCGATATTCTCGCAGCCGACATAAATATCGAACTTGCCGATCTTGCGGCTCACCTGCGCGAAGAACATCGGGTAACGGGGCGAATACTTGTCGTCGGCCAGATTTCCGGTCTGCGTCGGGATGCGCGCGGGACCGTTCAGCTGCGCCGTGGCGTCGAACACCCAACGGCGGAACTTCGTGGCGTACTGGATATTGAACAGCGTTTTGTACTTGCTCACCAGCGGACGCTCCACGCGGGCCGTCGTTCCGTCGGGACGGTCGATCGTCATTTCGCTGTTCGTATAGCGGAACGTCGCGAAAATATCGAGCCGCTCGACCGGCGTCCACGAGAAGTCGATCTGGTAGGTGTCCGTATAGGAGCGTTTGTCCGAGTTGTAGAGAAGTATCTGGTCGGCGTTATACTCCTGATCCGCAATCACCGAGTTGTAGAACTGCGTGCGGAAATAGTCGAAGCTCAGCGTCGCGTCGTCGGCGCTCACCAGCCCGAAGGTCTGCGTCAGGCTTCCGCCCACGGTCAGGGCCTTTTCCAGCCGGTTGAACTTCGAGAAGTCGCTGTCTTTGAAAACGATCGCGCGACCCGTCGCCAAAATACCGATATTGTCGGTGATGACATTGGTCGAACGGTACCCCAGTCCGGCCGAGCCGCGCAAGGTCGTCGAAGGGGTGATGTTCCAGCGGATATGGCCGCGGGGCGTTACGAAGAACTTGTCGTAGAAGGCGTTGTAATCGCCGCGAACGCCGGCAACGATCGAGAACTTGTCCTTGACGGCATAGGTGTACTCGGCATAGGCGCCCACCTCCTGCTCGCTGCGGTCGAAATCGTAGAAACGCGACTTCGCGGCCTCGATCCACGGCGTATTGTTGGCCAGACTCTCGCGGTAATACTGCAGCTGCGCCTGCGCGCCGACGATCAGCGACGAACGGTAGGTGAAGTAGTGATTGTACATCAGGTTCATCGCCAGCGCATTCTCGTTGCCCTTGTAGTCGTTCAGACCGAAGTAGGCGTTTTCGTTGAAGTGGTCGAAGTCGGCCACGAACGCGAGGTTCGAACGCATCTCGTCCTTCTCGTCGGGATCGTATACCGAGGGTCCGACGGGCGTACCTATTTTAAAATAGCCGTTCGCGCCGCGGTTGCGGATCTTCGATCCGTAAAGCGTACCCGGCTGGTCCCATTTCTCGCGCATCTGGTCGCGCATCGAATTCTTATAGTCGAGCATGCCGCCCAGCCGGTTCTCCTGCACGAACTTCCAGCCCCAGCGAATCTGCGTGCCGTTGTCGGCGGCATAGAGCCACTTGTTGGCGATGTTGAGCTGGTCGGCCAGCGGCAGGTCGCGGAACCCGTCGTCGTTGTGGTCCATCTTGCGCACGTCGGTGTCCATCGAACCGTGCAGCAGGATCACGCTCGACAGTTTCTTGTTCTTGGAGACGGGAAACGCCGTCGAGATATTGGCTTCGGGACGCAGCTCGTCGTCGAGGTAGAGGTTCACGAACAGACGCTCGTCGTCGGTAGGCTTGCGGTGTTCGAGGTTGATCTGGCCCGTGATGGCTTCATGGCCGGCCGTAACCGAGGCCACGCCTTTGGAGACCTGAATCGAATTAAGCCACATGCCCGGCGTGTAGCTCAGGCCGTAGGGGGCGCTCAGGCCGCGCATGATCGGACGGTTCTCGTCGAGAATCTGCGTATAGGTGCCCGCAAGGCCCAGCATCTTGATCTGACGCGCGCCCGAAATGGCGTCGCTGTACCCCACGGTCACCGAAGCCGAATTCTCGAAGCTCTCGGCGAGGTTGCAGCAGGCCATCTTGCAGAGACCCGCGAACGAAATCATCTCGTTCTTGACGATGCCGTCGCGCTTGACGAAGTTGCCGCTGAGGTTGCCCTCGACCACGACGTCCTCCAGCTCCACGCCGTCCGCCCTAAGTGCGAATTCGATCCGCTCCGCGCCGTTCGCGACGTGCAGCGTGTCGTTCACGAAGCCCAGATACGAAGCCACCAAGTTATCGTAACCTTTCACGCGGTGGAGCAGAAAAGCTCCCTCGGCGTCGGTGCTGGCGCCGATCGTGGTACCCTCCCAATAGACCGAAGCGCCCACCAGCGGCTGGTTGTCGGCGTCGCGGACCACGCCCCGCAAATCCTGCGCGCTGAGGGTGCCGCACACAGCGAGGGCTGAAACAGATAAAACTAAAATTTTGTTGATTTTCATTACGTTCCGTTATTGGTTAAAACTGATTCCGGACGGATGCACGCAGCATCCGCCCCAAAAGGGTTTTAAGCCAATACGGGAGGGGCGCGGAGTCCCGCGCAGCGGACATGGCCCCGTTCGACGAAGGGGGCGCAGCGTCCGACGGTTTTCTCCCCGCCGAGCGAGATGTCGGCAGGCTCCGGAGCCTCGGCCACCAGCGCGGGCGGCAGGTCGGTAACCGTACAACGGGTCGATTTTTCGCTGTCCTGCGAGAATGTATAGAGATTGATCTCCGTCGAATGGTGATTGCCGCAGCAGGTGGCCTTCAGCGACGCGGTTCCGTCGGAAGTATCCGCACCGTGCTGGCAGTGATGACAGCATACGTGCGCGGCACGGGCCTTCATCGCGACGCACTTGCATGAAAGCGACACATACGCGGGTCCGCCCGTCGCCAGCAGGTAGACGGAGAGCAGTAACAGCGATATGAGTCTTTTCAGTTTCATGCAATAATATTAGGTTCCGGCTACTCCAGCACGCCGCATTCGGCGAGCTTCCCCGCCCATGCCTGCGCATCGCGCAGGGCGGTAGCCTCGTCCACCTCGTAACGTTCGGTAAGCAGGCCGGCGGCCTCTTCGGTGGTGAAATCGCGGCCGCGGAGCGTCTCCCAAAGATAGAGCGACGAGTCGTTGAGCGCAAGAATCCGGGTCATATCGGCACCGACGCGGCCCGGCATGATAATCACATGCTCCCCCGCCATCTCGCGCACTTTGAACTTTTCGCTTATCTTCATTTTGTCGAACGTTTAACCGAATGCAAAAGTATGAAAAATTCCTCAAACCGCCTAATTTTTCCTACCTTTGTGTGCATGGAAGGGTCCGCAGACAAGATTTTCGAGGTGCTGAAGCGCTACTGGGGCTTCACCGAATTCCGTCCCGTACAGGAGCGGATCATCCGCTCGGCGATGGCCGGGCGCGATACGCTGGCCCTCATGCCCACGGGCGGCGGCAAGTCGCTGACCTATCAGGTTCCGGGACTCGCGCAGCCGGGACTGTGCATCGTCGTCACGCCCCTGATCGCCCTGATGAAGGATCAGGTGGACCGCCTGCGGGCGCGGCGCATTCCGGCCGTCGCCATCCATTCGGGACTCTCGCCGCGGCAGATCGACATCGCACTGGACAACTGCGTCTACGGCGACGTCAAATTCCTCTATGTGGCTCCCGAACGGCTCGCCACCGAAGCCTTCCGTCTGCGCGTGGAGCGCATGAAGGTCTCGCTGCTGGCCGTGGACGAAGCCCACTGCATCTCGCAGTGGGGCTACGACTTCCGCCCTTCGTACCTGCGCATCGCCGAACTGCGCGAAAAACTGCCGGGCGTTCCCGTGCTGGCACTCACGGCCTCGGCGACCAAGCTCGTGGCCGAGGACATCATGCGCCACCTGCGCTTCGCCGAGCCGCATATCCTGCGCAGCAGTTTCGCGCGCCCCAACCTCTCGTACAGCGTCCGCCGCACCGACGACAAAAACGGGCAGCTGCTCCGGCTGGTCCAGAACGTTCCCGGTTCGGGCATCGTCTACGTCCGCACGCGCGAAGGCACCGAGCAGGTCGCCGACATGCTGCGCCGGCAGGGCGTGACGGCTGCGGCCTACCACGGCGGGATGGGACACGCCGAGCGTTCGCTGCGGCAGGAGGAGTGGGTCGCGGGCAGGACGCGCGTCATGGTCGCCACCAACGCCTTCGGCATGGGCATCGACAAACCCGACGTGCGATTCGTCGCCCACTACGCCATGTGCGATTCGCTCGAAAGCTACTATCAGGAAGCCGGCCGCGCAGGCCGCGACGGCGTGCGCAGCTACGCCCTGCTGCTGACCTCTCCCGACGACGGAGGGCGCATCATAAAGCGTTTCGAGCAGGAATTTCCGCCGCTCGAAAAGATCAAGGACATCTACGAAAAGGTCTGCTCCTACCTGCAGATCGGCATCGGCGACGGCGCCGAAGCTTCGTTTCTGTTCAACATCCACGACTTCTGCGCCCGCGAGCACCTCTACTCCGGCACGGTGCAGAGCGCGCTCAAGCTCCTGCAGCAGAACGGCTACATGACGCTGACCGACGCGCAGGAGAATCCGGCGCGAATCATGTTCTGCGTAAGCCGCGACGATCTCTACCGCATCCGTGTCCAGCGTGACGAACTCGACCACTTCATCCGCACGCTGCTGCGCCTTTACAACGGCGTCTTCACCGAATTCCGCCAGATCGACGAGGGCGAGATCGCCACGTGGAGCGGCTACACCGTCGAGCGGGTCAAGGAGCTGCTCAAACGGCTCTGGCAGCTGCGCGTGATCCGCTACGTCCCCTCCAACCGCTCGCCGATCCTCTTCATGAACGAGGAGCGGCTTCCCCGCGCCGACCTCTACATCTCTCCCGACACCTACAAACGGCGTCAGGAGCTGATGCGCGAACGTTTCGAACACATGCTCGACTACGCCGCCAACGAAACCCGCTGCCGGAGCGCCGTGCTGGAAGCCTACTTCGGCGAGGGCGATCCCGCGCCGTGCGGCGTCTGCGACATCTGTCTGGCCCGCCGGCGCGCCGCAAAACAAAAATCCGCGGACGCCGCCGGCAATGCGGCGGAAAGCCTGCGCAAAGAGGTGCTCGAACGGCTGGCCCAAGGCCCCGCCGACCCGCGCGAACTGGCCGACGGATTTCCGGGCGGCGTGCAGCGGACCGGCGAAGTGATCCGGCAACTGCTCGACGAGGGTCTGCTCGCCACCGGCAAGGACGGGAAAATCAGGCTGAAATAACCCGGCGCCCCGACGCCTGATCGCAAAAAGGTCTGCGAACATGTCGTTTTCCGGAAATAATTCCGTAATTTTGTGGGAACGTTCCATCGCATGACTACGACAAATAATTTTACCGATAAAATAAGCAACGAGGAGACCGCCGCGCTTCCCGCCATCGAATTCAAGGGCGAAATCCGCATCATCGAGCATGAGCGCGACATCGTGCCGGCCTGCAAGTTTCTGATGAAACAGGCCGTCGTGGGCTTCGACACCGAGACGCGCCCCTCGTTCCGTCCGGGCATAAGCTACCGGGTTTCGCTGCTTCAGCTCTCGACTCCGCAACTCTGCTTTCTGTTCCGGCTGAACAAGATTCCGCTGGCCAAGCCGATCCTTCAGGTGCTCGAAACCGACTCCATCCTCAAAATCGGCGCCGACGTGGCGGGCGACCTCCGCTCGCTGCGCCAGATCCGCCACTTCCGCGACGGCGGATTCGTGGACCTGCAGTCCATCGCCCCCGAATGGGGCATCGAGGACAAGAGCCTGCGTAAACTCTCGGCCATCGTCCTCCGGCAGCGCGTCTCCAAAGCCCAGCGTCTGAGCAACTGGGAGGCCGCGACGCTCACCGACAAACAGAAACTCTACGCCGCGACCGATGCGTGGGTCTGCACGGCGATCTACGACAAACTGCTGCACACACCCAAAATAAAACGTCCCAAAGCATGACACCTCAAATCTACCTGCGCAAAGGCAAGGAAGAGTCTCTTATGCGCCGCCACCCGTGGATTTTTTCGGGGGCCATCGACTACATCAAGGCCGAAGACGAATCGGAAATCGCCGAAGGCGCTCTGGTCGAAGTATACACCCGTTCGGGCGAATTCATCGCGCAGGGACACTACCAGATCGGTTCGATCGCCGTGCGCGTGCTGTCGTTCTGCCGGGAGACGATCGATCAGGAGTGGTGGAACCGCCGCATCGCCGTGGCGCACGACGTTCGCCGCACGCTGGGACTTACGGACAATCCCGACACGAACTGCTACCGGCTGGTGCACGGCGAGGGCGACGCCCTGCCGGGACTGGTCGTGGACATCTACGGCACGGCGGCCGTGGTCCAGTGCCACTCGGTCGGCATGTACCACGCCCGCATGGAGATCGCCAAGGCGATACGGGCGACTTACGGCGACAAAATCACGGCCATCTACGACAAAAGTTCGCAGACGGTGCCGTTCAACGCCCGGCTGGGCGCCGTGGACGGTTATCTGTGGGGCAGCTCCGACCACGAATCGCACATCGTGACGGAAAACGGCGAGAAATTCCTCGTAAACTGGGAGAAAGGCCAGAAGACGGGCTTTTTCCTCGACCAGCGCGAAAACCGCGAACTGGTGAAACGCTACGCCAAAGGCCGCACGGTGCTCAACACCTTCTGTTACACGGGCGGATTCTCGGTCTACGCCATGGCGGGCGGCGCCCGAAAGGTCTGCTCGGTGGACTCCTCCGAACGCGCCGTGACACTCGCCACCGAAAACATGGTGCTCAACTTCGGCCGGGAGGCCGATTTCTGCGAGATTGCGGCCGACGCCGTGGAGTATCTCAAGGACATCGGCGACAAATACGACCTGATCATCCTCGACCCTCCGGCCTTCGCCAAACACCACAAGGTGCTGGGCAACGCCCTGCAAGGCTACAAGCGGCTCAACGCCCGCGCCATTTCGCAGATCAAACCCGGCGGCATCCTCTTCACGTTCTCCTGCTCGCAGGCCGTATCGAAGGAACTGTTCCGCACGACGGTCTTCTCGGCCGCAGCCATCGCAGGCCGCAACGTACGCATCCTGCACCAGATGACGCAGCCCGCCGACCACCCGATCAGCATTTACCACCCCGAAGGCGAATACCTCAAAGGACTCGTGCTCTACGTCGAATAAGATGGCGAAAACCGCAACCGATCCGGGGTACGCCGCCTGCCCCATCCGCAATATCGTGGACCGCTTTGGCGACAAATGGTCCCTGCTGGTGCTCTACAACCTGCACACGGGCGGGCGTCTGCGCTTTTCGGAGATACACCGCCGGATGACCGACATCTCGCAGAAGATGCTCGCCTCGACCCTGCGGCGGCTCGAACAGGACGGCCTGCTTTCGCGCACGGTCTACCCCGAAGTGCCGCCGCGCGTCGAATACGCCCTCACGCCCCGCGGCGAATCGCTCATGCCCCATCTTGTCTCGCTCATCGGCTGGGCGCTGGAAAATTTCGACGCGATCGTCAGCGACCGCAACTCCCTGCAAGCAACCGGACCGGATCTATAAATCACGCACCCGAAACCGCCAAGCAGCAGGCTTCGGACCATCGCGGTCCCCGCAACTCAGCCCGCCCCATCGTCCGCCCTCTCAGATGCCACGGCAATCGGTTCCTGCAACCGTCCCTGACAGACTTCCGTTCCAGCCCCGCCAAACACGCCCGACAAATGCACCCGGCAAATGCACCCGGCAAATGCACCCGGCGGCGCCATGTCCGCTCCAAATAGAAAAAAAGTCCCTTTCGGGACTTTTTCTATTTTACCTTTTCGAAAACATAAACCTCATGCAGTTCCTTGTCGTAGCCGGGATAAAAGCCCTTGACCATCCCCAGCACGATCCGCGAACCGCGGTTGGCCAGCACCAGCAATTCGTCGGTCTGCGGATCTATCGCCAATCCTTCGATTTCACCCGCACGCAGGAAATCGGTCATCGCGCGAAACGACAGCGCCGTCGCATAACTCTTCCCGTCGCGCATGTCGGCGACATAGATCGTATCCGGCTCGTCGAGGTCCGCATCGCCGTCGTCGGCCGAGATCAGCATCCGGCCGTCCACCATGAAGATCCCCTGCTGCCACTGCGGAACCGGACGCAGGTGCACCTTGCGGGCATACTTCCCCGTCTTGAGATCGTAGCCGTACAGATAGCGGCCGTCCACCCAGTCCGACATCCAGACCATGTCGTTGTCCCGGTCCACGGCCAGTCCGCTCACCTCGACCTGCCCCGATTCGGGGTCCCAGTCTATCGAACGCTTCCATTTCAGGTTGTCCGTATCGTAAACGGCGACCTGAATGTTCTCGCCCTTGCCGTCTTCGAAAGTCTCGATACCGGCATACAGCTCGCCGTTCCACACGTCGATATCGCCCAAGTGATTGGCTTCGAGCGGCAGTCCTTCAAACGGGTGTTCGTTTTCGGCGACCAGCCGCCCCTGCTTGTCATACTTGTAGAGCGCCGTGCTGCCCGAAACGTAATAATAGTTCGAGTCGGCGGCGATTCCCTGCCGTCCTTCGACCGGAACGATCCGTTTGAGCCGATACTCCCCGCCGAGACTCTGCGCCCGGAGCGCCGTGCCGGCCGCCATGAGCGCCAGCACAAAAAAAATTCGTTTCATCATAGTCGTACGATTTTACACATCCGCACCAGAGCAAAAACAAGGCCGGAGACGCACACCCGGTTCAAAGGTTTCGTCTCCGGCCTGTTCTCTGCAGTCCATTCCGCAGTCCGAACGCTTCGGGCCGGTTCTGACCGCTCCCGGTCAATTCCAGTCGGGTCCGGTCTCTTCCCGAAGGCTTCCGGTCCGGGAACTACTTGCGTTTGGCCCGCTGCTGGGCCTCCTGCTGACGCATCAGCTCCTCGTAGCGCTGCTGGAATTTCGATTTCTTGCCTTTCGACTTCCTCGCGGCATTGGCCTGCATCACGGCATGAATCTTCTCGTCGTCCACGATGCGGCGGATGACGAGCGTCTGCCCGATCGTGAAGAGGTTTGACAGCAGGTAATAGTAGCACAAGCCGCTCGAATAGCTGTTGAACCACAACAGCATCATGATCGGCATCATGTAGACCATCATAAACTTCATGCCGGCCATCTGGGGCTGCGACGAAGCGGTCTGCTGGTAGTTGAAGTAGGAGTAGCCGAACAGCGACACGGCCATCAGCAACGCGAACAGGCTGACATGGTCACCGTAGAACGGGATCGAGAACGGCAGGTTCACGATGCTGTCGTACGACGAGAGGTCGTCGGCCCAGAGGAACGGCTGCTCGCGCAGCTCGATCGACGCCGGGAAGAAACGGAACATGGCGATCAGGATCGGCAGCTGGATCAGCATCGGAATACAGCCGCCCATGGGGTTGATGCCGGCCTTTTTGTAAAGTTCCATCGTCGCCTGCTGCTTTTTCATGGCATCCTCCTTCTTGGGATACTTCTTGTTAAGCTCGTCCACCTGCGGTTTTATCAGGCGCATCTTGGCCATCGACACGTAGCTCTTGTAGGTGAGCGGCGAGATGACGAGCTTCACGAGAATCACCAGAATCAGGATGATGATGCCGAAACTGCCGATGTAGTTGCGCAGGAAGTCGAAGACCGGAATCACGCACCAGCGGTTCACCCAGCCGAAGATACCCCATCCCAGCGGAATCAGACGCTCCATATGGAGGTCCGCACCGTTGTTGTCGGTGACTTTCTTCAGGATCGCATATTTGTTGGGACCGAAGTAGAATGCGAAATCATACCCTTCGACCTGCGCCGAGTAGGGCACGGCCATCTGTACGGAGAAACTCTTGAGCAGCTCCGAGCCGGGAGCCGCCGTATCGAAGGCCATGTTGGCGCTGGAGACGTTTTGCGGCGCGATGAAGACCGACGAGAAGAACTGCTGCTTGAAAGCCACCCAGTTCACCGCCGTCGATACGCTCTTCGACTTGGCGCCGTCACTCATGCCCAGCTCCTCGATCGAACTCTCGCCCGGAAAACGGTAGGCCAGCGTCGTGTACATGTTTTCGTTCTGGAAACCCTTCTCGTTCTGGTACGAGACATTCGACCAGTCGATGCCGATCGAAGTCTGGTTGGCCATCTGCGGGGCCATGTTCACCAGCCGGACGTTGAAATCCACGAGGTAATCGCGCTCCGGAGCCTGCTTATTATATATAAGGTACTCGTATTCGAGCCATGCGTTCTCCGCCACCGCAAGACGCATCGTCACACGCCGGGCATCGCCTGCCGTCTCCACGGGTTCAGCGCGGAAGACGTAATCCATCGTATTGACCTTGACGTTGTTCAGGCCGTTCTTCACATAGAACGACATGTCGAACCGGGCGCTCGCAGGGTCCATCAGCTCGATCAGTTGGTCGCGCTGACCGCGGGGTGCGTACTTGGTGTAGTCCTTGAGCGTCACGCCCGTGATCTGTCCGCCGCGCGTCGAGAAACGCACCGTCATCACCTCGTTCTCCACCGTAAACTCTTCAGGCTCTGCCTCCTGCGCCGCGGTCAGATACTCGCCCATCGCGGCGATCCGACGCTGACGCACGGTCTGGGCCAAATCCGCCTCCGCTTCGGGCGCCGCCGTCTCACCGGACGCCGCAACCGCACTCTCCGCAGCGCCGCCTGCCACGCTGTCCGCCGCGGGAACCGCGGGACGCGAAGCGGCGGCTACCGAATCCTGATAGGCCTGCCACGCGGCCATTTCCTGCTGATATTTCTCCTGCTGTTTGGTATTGACATAGGCGAATCCCAGAAAAAGGACCGCCACGACGACAATACCCAAAATTGTTTTTTTATCCATCTAAACGTGTTTGCTTCTTACTTTGTGCGGTTATTACTTCTTTTCCCCGGCGTATTTGAGCGCCGCTCCGACGAACGCCACGAACAGCGGCGAAGGCTTCAGCACCGTACTTTTGTATTCGGGATGATACTGCGTGCCGACGAACCACGGATGGTTCGCCACTTCGACCACCTCGACCAGCCCCGTATCGGGGTTGATGCCCACGGCCTGCATGCCGGCGGCTTCGAACTGCTCCAGATAGTCGTTGTTGAACTCGTAGCGGTGACGGTGACGCTCCGAAATATTGAGCTTGCCGTACGCCGCGGCGACTTTCGAACCCTTCTTCAGCGCACACGGATAGGCGCCCAGACGCATCGTGCCGCCCTTGGCCGTCACGCCCTTCTGCTCCTCCATCAGGTCGATGACCGGATGCGGCGTCGATTCCATTTCGCTCGAATTGGCGTCGGCGATGCCCAGCACGTTGCGGGCGAACTCGATCACGGCGCACTGCATGCCCAGACAGATGCCGAGGAACGGAATGTTGTTTTCGCGGGCATAACGCACGGCCACGATCTTGCCCTCGATGCCGCGGTTTCCGAAGCCCGGAGCCACCAGAATGCCCGACATCTTGCCCAGCTTCTCGGCCACGGTTTCGGGCGTGATCTTCTCTGAATTGACATAGCGCAGTTTCACCTTGCAGTCGTTCACGGCGCCCGCATGCACGAACGATTCGCAGATCGACTTGTAGGCGTCGGGCAGTTCGGTGTACTTGCCGACCAGCGCGATCTCGATCTTCTTCGAAGGGTGCTTGATCTTGTCGACCAGCGCGTTCCACGCGGTCATATCGGGTTCCTTGTCAGCGGGCAGGTCAAGTTTCTGGAGCACCACCTCGTCCAGATGCTGGTCGTGCATCTTCTGCGGCACTTCGTAGATCGTCGGTACGTCGATTGACTCCATCACGGCGTTGGCGTCCACGTTGCAGAACAGCGCCACCTTGCGGCGCAGGTTCACCGAAAGCGGATGCTCGGTGCGCAGCACGAGGATGTCGGGCTGCAAACCGTTTTCGAGCAGCGCCTTCACCGAGTGCTGGGTGGGTTTGGTCTTCAGCTCGCCCGAAGCCGCCATGTAGGGGATCAGCGTCAGGTGCACCAGCGCCGTATTCTTATAGCCCAGCGAGTAGCGCAGCTGGCGCACCGACTCGATGAACGGCAGCGACTCGATGTCGCCCACCGTACCGCCGATCTCGGTGATGATAACGTCGTAAACCTTCTTCTGCGCCAGCAGCTGGATGCGGCGCTTGATCTCGTCGGTGATATGGGGAATGACCTGCACGGTCTTGCCCAGATACTCGCCCTTGCGCTCCTTCTCGATGACGCTCTTGTAAATCCGGCCCGTCGTGACGTTGTTGGCCTTCGACGTGGGCTGGTTCGTAAAGCGTTCGTAGTGGCCCAGATCGAGGTCGGTCTCCGCGCCGTCCTCCGTCACATAGCATTCGCCGTGTTCGTAGGGATTCAGCGTTCCGGGATCGACGTTGATGTAGGGGTCGAGTTTCTGAATGGTCACCGAATAGCCGCGCGCCTGCAGCAGCCGGGCTATCGAGGCCGAAATAATACCCTTGCCGAGCGACGACGCAACGCCGCCCGTAACAAATATGTACTTGGGTTTGGAAAGTTTCATTACGTTTATTACTATTTGTTGTCGTTGTTTTCGTGATTCTCCTCCTGCGCCTGACGGTCGATCAGCTTCACTTTCTCGATCGCGGCGGCCATATCCTCGCGGGCGCGCTCGATCTTGGCCTTCACGTCGGCGATCAGCGCCTCGGCGTTCTTCGACTTGGCGAAGAAACCGATGTTGTTCTCCAGCAGGCCGATCTCCTGCTCCAGCTGGCGCACCTTGCCGTAAAGCCGTTCGCGCTCCGAACGCAGGCGGCTGCCGCCCGCAGACTTGAACGACGAAACCTTCTCGCGGAAACGGTTCATCGAACGGTCGCGCTCGGTGCCGCGCAGCGTGTTGAACAGCGCATCGACGGCGGCCTTGTACTTCTTCTGCACGGCGTCCTTCTGCTTGATGGGTACGAACCCGATCTCGCCCCAGCGGCGCTGGAAGTCGCGGATCACGTCGTAACCGCCCGTCTTGACATCGGCCGCGGCCATCTCTTCCAGCAGCGCGAGCTTCTTCTTCAGATTCTCCTCGTGCTCGCCGTCCACGCTGGCGAAATGCGCGCCCTTGCGCTCGAAGAATTTGTCGCACGCCGCGCGGAAACGCCGCCAGATAGCATCCGAATGCCGGCGCGACACGGCGCCGATCTCCTTCCAGCGGGCCTGCAGGGCGATCAGCTCGTCGGTCGCCTTCTTCCACTCCTCGCTGTTCATCAGCGACTCGGCGGCTTCGCATATTTCGGTCTTGAGCTGCAGATTATGCTCCATCTCGGCCTTCACGCCCGAATAGAACTGACGCTTGGCCTCGAAGAACCTGTCGCACGCCGTGCGGAAACGTTCGTATATGCGGTTGTTATCCTTCTTGGGCGCGAAGCCGATGGTCTTCCACGTCTTCTGAATCTCCAGCAGACGGTCGCTGGCCCGGTTCCACTCCTTGCGGGTGGTGAGCGGCTGCGCGGCCAGCTCCTCGGTAGCGGCGCATAGCTCCGTCTTCAGTTCGAGGTTGCGGACCTGCTCGCCCTTCAGCGCCTCGAAGTGCTCCTGATGCTGTTTGTTGATCCGACTCGACGCCGCCTTGAAACGCTCCCAAAGCACCTCCTTGTATTCGTTGGCCACGGGACCCGTCTCACGCCATTCGTCGTGCAGTTTCTGCAGTTTGTGGAACGCTTCGACCACCGAAGGCTCCAGCACGAGCGCCTCGGCCTGCTCGCACAGGGCCACCTTCTGCTCGTAATTCTTCTTCAGGTCCAGATCGCGCAGCTCCTTGTTGATCTTGATGAAGCTGTAGAAATTCTCGACGTGCAGGTTATAGGTCTCCCACAAATCCTTGACGTTCTGCAGGGGCACGATGCCGGTCTCCTTCCAGCGCTGCTGCAGCTCGCGGAATTTGGTAAAGGTATGGTTGAGCGTCTCGTCCGAATTGACCAGCTCCTTAAGCTCCTCGATAATCCCCAGCTTGACCTGCAGGTTCTTCTCCTTCTCGGCTTCGAGATTGGCGATGAACTCGTCGCGGCGACGGCGGTACTCCTTGAACAGCTCCTTGAGCTGCACCTCGACGCCGTCCACTGCCGGTGCGAAATCCTCTTCGGCGCCGCCTTCCTCGATGAATTTGCGGCGTGCGGCTTCGACCTCGGCGCGGCGGATGCGGTAGAAGGCGATCTTCAGCGCCTCCACATCCCGGCGGATCGACTGCACAGGCTGCTCTTCGAGCATGCGCGTAAACAAAGCCACCAGTTCCTCCTTGCCCCGGCCCGTGAATTTGTCTTCGGTATCGGCGGCGCTTCCCGCCATCTGCTCGGCCTCGGCCTCCTCGGCGGTCTCGCCCTCCAGTTCGAGTCCGGCGTCCTGCGCCGCCAGCGCGGCCTCCTCGTCCGCGAAATCCACCTGCACGTCGGACGCCGCAGCCTCCTCTTCCGTCTCCGTTACGACCGCTTCGGCTGCAGGCTTGATCCGGGCGCGCTTCGCACGCGCCGTCTCTTCAGCGGGAGCCGCATCCGCAGCCGTTTCGGCGGCAGGAGCCTCGGCAACGACCTCTGCGGCGGGGACTTCAGCCGCAGGCACCTCCGCAGGCGCACCCTTCCCGTCTGCAGGCGCCTCTGCGGCAGCCTCGCCGGCAGCAGGAGCTTCCGCAGCCGTTTCGGCGACGGTCTCTTCGGCCGGCGCTTCGCTTACGGGCGCCTCGGCGGCGGACGCTGCGGGTTCGCCCTGCGCGGCAGCGGGCGTTTCGGGTTCTGCAGTCGCAGCCGTTTCGGAATCAGGGACTTCGGGAGTCACTTCGGAAGTTGCCTTCTGCACATCTTCAGCAGCCTTGCTGACTTGCTCCTCAGGAGCAGGAAGAATCGGATTTTCAGTAGCCATCTCAATACACGTTTTTGAGTTCCATATATACGGAAGTATATAAATCTCGCAAATATAACCATTTTTCCCGTGCCGCCGAACGATTTCGCCGGAAATTTGCTAACTTCGCACAAGATATGCGCGGCACACGGCCAACCGGCCGCCGGTGCGCCGCCGAAAACGCATTGACCGAAATTATGAGCCACCGCATCCTGCTCGTCGACGACGAACCCGACATCCTCGAATTCGTGAAATACACCCTCGTCAAGGAGGGTTACGAGGTATTCACGGCCCAGAACGGAGCCGAAGCGCTGAAAGCCGCGGCGCAGCACCGCCCCCACCTGATCCTGCTGGACATGATGATGCCCGTGATGGACGGGGCGCAGACCTGCCGCGCCATCCGCGAGGACCCGCAGCTGCGCGACACGATGGTCGTCTTCCTCTCGGCCTTGGGCGAAGAGGAGCAGCAGCTGGCCGGCTTCGGCGTGGGGGCCGACGACTACCTGACCAAGCCGATCAAGATGAAACTGCTGGTCAGCCGCGTGCAGGCCATCCTCAAGCGCATCGACGCCGGAAAGGCCCCCGCTCCGGCGGAGGAGGGCGTCGCCATGGACCGCGAGCGCTACACCGTCACGCGCGACGGCCGCGAAATCAGCCTGCCCCGCAAGGAGTTCGCCCTCTTGGACCTGCTCTACTCGTCGCCGGGCAAACTCTTCTCGCGCGAAGAGATATATGCCCGGATCTGGGGTTCGGAGGTGGTCGTGGGCGACCGCACCATCGACGTGCACATCCGCAAGCTGCGCCAGAAGATCGGCGACGAAAAGATCGTCACCGTCAAGGGCGTGGGCTACAAATACGAACCGTAACGCCGGGCGACGCCCGGACCGCAAAGACATGGACAGAACCAGCAAATACCGCCGCATCGTCATCAAGGCTGGCAGCAACGTGCTGACCCGCGACGACGGACGCCCCGACACCACGCGCATTTCGTCCCTCGTGGACCAGATCGCCCGGCTGCACCGCGCCGGCATCGAGGTGATCCTCGTCTCGTCGGGCGCCGTGGCTTCGGGCCGCAGCGTCCTCGAACAGCGCACGGGCCGCATCGACACCGTATCGGCCCGCCAGCTCTTCTCGGCCGTAGGTCAGGTGAAGCTGCTGAACCGCTACTACGACCTCTTCAACGAATACGGCATCGTCTGCGGGCAGGTGCTCACCACCAAGGAGAGCCTCTCCACGCGGCGGCAGTATCTCAACCAGCGCAACTGCATGGAGGTCATGCTCGCCAACGGCGTGATCCCGATCGTCAACGAGAACGACACCATCTCGGTCACCGAGCTGATGTTCACCGACAACGACGAGCTTTCGGGACTCGTGGCGGCCATGATGCAGGCCGAAGCGCTGATTATCCTGAGCAACATCGACGGCATCTACGACGGCTCGCCCTCCGACCCCTCGTCGCAGGTGATCCGCCGCGTGAAACCCTCCGAAGACCTCTCGCGGTACATCGACCCGGCGCGCTCGTCGCGGGGCCGGGGCGGCATGGCGACCAAGAGCCGCATTTCGTCGCGCGTGGCCGGCGAGGGCATCGAAGTCATCATCGCCAACGGCCGCCGCGACAACATCCTGACCGCTCTGGCGCTGACCGGCGAGGAGGTGCTCTGCACCCGTTTCGAACCCGCCCCGCACACGGCGTCGGGCGTCAAAATGTGGATCGCCAGCAGCGAAGGCTTCGCCAAAGGCGTCCTGCGCATCGACGAAGGCGCCGCAGCGGCCGTCCGGGCCAGCAAGGCCGCCAGCATCCTCGCCGTGGGCGTCACGGCCGTCGAGGGCGATTTCGAACGCGACGATTTGGTGCGCATCCTCTCGCCCGACGGAACGCAGCTGGCCGTGGGCCGCATCTCGTGCGACAGCGAAACCGCACGCCGCAACATCGGGCGCAAAGGGCTGAAACCCCTCGTCCACTGCGATTACCTCTACCTCGAATAAGACGACTATGGAATACGAATCCCTGTTCAAAGCCGCCCGTCAGGCCGGAACGCTTCTGGCCGAGACCGAAACCGAACGACTCGGACGCACGCTGATGCACGCCGCACAACTGCTGCGCACGCATACGCCCCGCCTGCTCGAAGCCAACGCCCGCGACCTCGAAGCCATGGCCCCCGACTCGCCGCTGCGCGACCGTCTGCGGCTGACTCCGGAGCGCATCGCCGCCATCGCCGACGACATGGAAGCCGTCGCGCACCTGCCCTCGCCGCAGGGCGAAGAGCTGGAGCGGCGCACCCGGCCCAACGGAATGACCATCGTCAAACGGCGGGTTCCGTTCGGCGTGGTCGGCATGATCTGCGAAGCGCGGCCCAACGTCACGGCCGACATCTTCTCGCTCTGTATCAAAACGGGCAACGCCTGCGTGCTGAAGGGCGGCGGCGACGCCCGTCACTCCAACGAAGCCATCGCCGCCCTGCTGCACGAAGCCCTGCGCAGCGAAGGCATCGACGAACACGCCTTCACCCTGCTTCCTTCGGACCACGCCTCCGTCGGAGCGCTGCTGAACGCCGTGGGTTACGTCGACGTCGTCATTCCGCGCGGCGGCGCGGGCCTGATCCGCTTCGTGCGCGAAAACGCCCGCGTTCCGGTCATCGAAACCGGCGCCGGCATCGTCCACACCTACTTCGACCGCGACGGCGACCTCGCAAAAGGCCGCGCCGTGGTCTGCAACGCCAAAACCCGGCGCGTCAGCGTCTGCAACGCCCTCGACTGCCTCGTCGTCCACCGCGACCGGCTCGCCGACCTGCCGGAGCTTTGTGCCCCGCTGGCCGCCGCCCGCGTCACGGTCTACGCCGACGCCGAGGCTTTCGCGGCCCTCGGCGGACACTACCCCGCCGACCTGCTGGAACACGCGTCCGAAGAGCATTTCGGCACGGAATTCCTCGACTACAAACTCGCCGTCAGGACCGTCGCATCGCCCGAAGAGGCCCTCGCGCACATCGCCCGCTACTCGTCGCGCCACAGCGAAGCCATCGTCACCGAGAACAAACAGACCGCCACGCAGTTCACACGCGCCGTGGACGCCGCCTGCGTCTACGTCAACGTCTCGACGGCCTTCACCGACGGCGGCCAGTTCGGCTTCGGCGCCGAGGTGGGAATCTCGACCCAGAAGCTCCACGCCCGCGGTCCGATGGGCCTTCCCGAACTGACGACCTACAAATACGTCGTCACGGGCGACGGGCAGATCCGGGAATCCTGAAGCCTTCCGCATCGGATTCCACCCGAAAAACAACAAAAAATATAACGATTCGTAATCATTTTTTCCGTAAATTTGCACATCCTTAAAATTAGATGTATATTTAACTTATGATTCGTGAACTTATGACCGTGGGATTCGGCGGCGCGGCGGGCAGCATCGTCCGTTACCTGCTTTCGGGCGGGATCTTGGCCGGACAGACGCTGCTGGGATTTCCGGCGGGCACGTTCACGGTCAACGCCGCGGGTTCGCTGCTGATCGGCATCCTGCTGGAAGCCAGCGTCTCCGAGACGCTGGGCTGGCTGCTCATCGTGGGATTCTGCGGAGGCTTCACCACCTTTTCGGCCTTTTCGGCCGACACGGTGCGCCTGCTGCGGGCCGGATGTTACAATGCGGCGGCGATTTATGTGGCGCTGAGCGTCGCGGTATGCATCGTTTTTGCAGCGCTCGGCATGTGGATCGGAACGACATTTAGGAATTAACTACATAGAAAGATAATGGTAATTTTGGTATTGAACTGCGGCAGCTCGTCGATCAAGTATCAGGTGATCGACATGGAAGCCGCATCGAGCACACTGCTCGCAAAAGGCATCGTGGAACGTATCGGCCTGCCGGAAGGCGACCTTATCCATAAACCCGTCGGCAAACAGCCTTTCGAGCTGCACCGTCCGATTCCCGACCACACGACGGGCATCAAACTCGTGCTCGACGCCCTCACCGACCCGGAGCACGGCGTCATCCGCTCGCTGGACGAGGTGAAAGCCGTCGGCCACCGCGTAGCCCACGGCGGCGAATTCTTCCCCGAAAGCTGCATCGTCACCGAGGAGGTCAAGAGCAAAATCCGCTCGCTGTTCGAGATCGCGCCGCTGCACAATCCCGCCAACCTCGAAGGCGTGCTTTCGATCGAGAAGGTGCTGCCGGGAACGCCGCAGGTCACGGTCTTCGACACGTCGTTCCACCAGACCATTCCGGCCGTCAATTTCATGTACGCGCTGCCCCACGCCTATTACGACAAATATCGCGTGCGCAAATACGGCTTCCACGGCACCAGCCACAAATACGTGGCGCAGACCGGCGCCAAACTCGCGGGACTGGACTTCGAGAATTCGAAGATCATCACCTGCCACATCGGCAACGGCGCTTCGGTGACGGCCGTGCTGAACGGCAAGTCGTTCGACACGTCGATGGGCTTCTCGCCCGTGGACGGACTGGTCATGGGCACCCGCTGCGGCAACGTCGATCCCAGCGCCGTCACCTTCATCGGCGAAAAGGAGGGCATGTCCTACGCCGAGCTGAACGAAATGATGAACAAGAAATCGGGCGTGCTGGGTCTTACCGACCTTTCGAGCGACATGCGCGACATCGACCTCGCCTACGACGAGGGTAATCCCCGCGCCATTCTGGCCCGCGACATGCACTACGGACGCATCCGCAAATTCGTCGGCGAATACGCAGCCGAAATGGGCGGCGTGGACATGATCGTCTTCACGGGCGGCGTCGGCGAGAATTCGTGCGAGATGCGCGAGAGCGTCTGCACGGGTCTCGAATTCATGGGCGTCGAATTCGACCGCGAGGCCAACAAGGGCGCCCGCGGCGTAAACAAAATCCTCTCTACTCCCGGTTCGCGCGTCAAAGTGGCCGTCATCGCCACCGACGAGGAGCTGGTCATCGCTACCGACACATACAATCTCGTAAAATAATTTTCAAAGCACATTTCCACAACTTATGATCCAACATCTTACTGAAATCGTCGAGGAGGCGAGAAAAAGAGGTAAAAAACGGCTGGCCGTGGCATACGGTCAGGATTCACATACGCTGGAGGCGGTGTACGAAGCCTACAAGGAGGGCCTCGTAGAGCCTACGCTTTACGGCGAAAAAAGCGTTATCGAGCAGGTCTGCGCCGAGAACGACATCGACATCAAGGCATTCAACATCGTCGATGAAACCAGCGACGTCAAGTGCGTGCAGCAGGCCGTCGCGGCCGTCGTTGCCGGCAATGCCGACGTGCTGATGAAGGGACTGGTCTCGACCGACAAATACATGCGCGGCATTCTCAACAAGGAAGCAGGACTGTTTCCCCCGAAAGGCGTGCTGAGCCACGTGTCGATCGTCGAGATGCCCTGCTACCACAAACTGCTCGTCATTTCGGACGTGGCGGTGATTCCGCTGCCCGACTTCAAGCAGAAAACCGTGCAGATCGGCTACCTCGCGCGCACGGCCAACCTGCTGGGCATCAAGACTCCGAAAATCGCCTGCATCGCTCCGTCGGAGCAGCTGCTTCCCAACGTCATCTCCTCGACCGAAGGCGCGCTACTGGCCAAAATGGGCGACCGCGGACAGCTGGGCGACGTCGTCGTAGACGGTCCCCTGTCTCTCGACGTGGCGCTCTACAAGGACGTTGCGGAACACAAGAAGGTCAAAGGCTCGTCCGTCGCGGGCGATCCCGACTGCCTGCTCTTCCCCAACCTCGAATCGGCCAACGTCTTCTTCAAGTCGGTGACGCACCTCTGCGGCGGCGAACTGGCCGCCATGGTCATGGGAACGAAAGTCCCCTGCGTGCTGACCTCGCGCGGCGACACCAGCAAGACCAAGCTCTACTCGATCGCGCTGGCCTGTCTGGCCGTGAAGCAGTAAGACAGCCTGAACCACCCCACCAACCTAACCCACCAACCTAATTAACCGGAACCGATTTATGGGCTTCAAAATTCTAGCGATAAATCCCGGCTCTACTTCAACGAAGGTCGCCCTCTACGACGAGGAGCGGCCTTTGTTGGATCTGACCCTGCGTCACTCGGCGGAACAGATCGCACACTACCCCAACATCATCGACCAGCTCGACTGGCGCCGTGACATGATCCTCACGGCATTGAAGGAACACGGCTTCGACATCATGTCCCTCGCTGCCGTAATCGGCCGCGGCGGCCTCATCAAACCCATTCCCGCCGGCGTGTACGAAGTGAACGACGCCATGCGCCGCGACCTGCAGCACGCCACGATGGAGCACGCCTCCAACCTCGGCGGTCTGCTGGCCGACGGAATCGCGGCGACCGCAGGCATCAAAGCCTACATCGCCGACCCCGTGGTCGTGGACGAAATGGACGACATAGCGCGCCTGAGCGGGCATCCCGACTGCCCGCGGCGTTCGATCTTCCACGCACTCAACCAGAAAGCCACGGCCCGCCTGCACTGCGACCGCATCGGCATCGTCTACGAGAAGGCGAACCTCGTAGTCGCCCACCTCGGCGGCGGCATCTCGGTCGCGGCGCACAAGCAGGGCCGCGTCGTCGATGTGAACAACGCCCTCGACGGCGACGGACCGTTCGCACCGGAGCGCGCCGGAACCCTTCCCGCCGGCGAACTGGTCGATCTCTGCTTTTCGGGCCGCTACACGCGGCACGACATCCAGCAGATGCTGGCCGGCAAAGGCGGTCTCGTGGCGCATCTGGGGACCAACTCCATGATACAGGTCATGGAGCGCATCGGTCAGGGCGACGAAAAAGCCCGCGTGGTGAAGGACGCCATGTGCTACGGTATCGTGAAGCAGATCGGCGCCATGGCCGCCGCCCTCGGCGGACGGGTTGACGCCGTCATCCTGACAGGCGGCATCGCCCACAACAAATCCGTCGTGGAGTACATTTCGGAATTCTGCTCGTTCATCGCCCCCATCGCGGTCTACCCCGGCGAGAACGAACTCGAATCGCTCGTCACCAACGCGCTGGTCGTCCTGCGGGGCGTCATCACCCCGAAGGTCTACGCCTGACGGCCGGGGAGGGTCTTCCACCCCGACAAAAAACCGCCGGTTACACCCCAAGGTATAACCGGCGGTTATTTTTACCGACGCTCCGTGAATCGGCCCCCGACGCAAGCAGCGCGAATCAACGGTGCAAAAACTGCTTCCGGACAATAGCCGCTACCTCGCGGAAGGCTTCGAGCCGGAACAGGGCCGACAGCAGGACATAAGAGACCGCACCGGCCGTCACTTCGGCCATCAGCCGCAGCAGGGCATGCTCCGGAATCGCGCGGGCCGTCAGCCGCACCGCGCCGTACATCGCGGCGGCCGCCAGCAGCGGAGGCAGCAGCGTCCGCACGAAACGCCCCGGCGACAACGACGTAAACTTGGTCGTGGCGAGGAAATTGACGGACATTTCGCAGAATGCGATCACCACGAGTCCCCATACCACGGCCTGCACGCTGATCGGAATCGTCACGGCGAACACCAGCGTCATAATCACCTTCTTGACGATCTCCAGCTTCACGATCAATGCACCGCCGCTCTTGACTTTCAATACGTTGTAGGCGATTATCGACATCGGATAGAAAAGTCCCACCAGACATACCGTCTCGAAATAGGGCACCGTAGGCATCCACTCCTCGCCCAGCAGGACGGCGAACATATCGTGCGCCACGGCCGACATGCCCAGCATGACCGGGAAAAGAACGTAGGAGACCACCATCACGACCTGCCGGTAGCTCTCGGCAAACTTCGGAGCGTCGTCCTTGATCTTGGCCAGCGCAGGGAAAGTGACGCTCTGCACGGCCTGCATCGCCGAAATCGTCGGCTGATCCTTGAGCTTGATCGCCTGATCGAACGAGCCGAGCGTATCGGCCGGATAGAGTCGTCCGAGGAAAAACTGCGGAATCTTATTGTAGAACGTCGAAATCAGGTCCGTGGCGATCAGGCTGAAACTGAAGGGAGCCATTTCGCGCAGCGGCCCGCGGCTGCACGCCCCGCAGGGCCGCCAGTCGCTCAGCCACCACAGCAGCAGAGTCCGCACCGCCGCCTGCAGCACGCGCTGGGCCACGATACACCAGATCCCGAACCCGGCGAGCGCAAGACCGATCGCCGCCAGTCCGCCCGCGAGCGACGAGGCGAAAGTCACCTTCGACAACAGCGCGAAACGGAACTGCCTGACGCAGATCGTATTCTGAATGGCGCACAGCGCCCCGATGGGCAGCTGCAGGAAAAACACGGGTGCGATCTGCGCGATCTGAGGCATGTCGTAGAACCGCGACGCCGGAAACGCCAGCACCGTGAAAAGCGCGTACATCACCAGCGAAACCCCGATATTGAAGGCGAAAACCGATTTGTAATCGTCCGCCGAAGGGGCCGCCTTGCGGATCAGCGCCTGCGAAAAACCGCTGTCCACGAGCACCAGCGCCACGGCCACCACGGCCGTCGGAATCGCCATGACGCCGAGGATGTCGCGGGTCAGCAGGCGCAGGATAATAAGGCTCACGGCCATCTGGAGGAGCATCGTACCGATCTTCTCGGCCATGCTCCACGCCACGCCGCGGGCGACCTTATCCTTCAGCTCCCCTTTCAACGGCTAACACTTTTGCGCCGCAACGATCTCCTCGTTGCGCCGGCGGATGTTGTCCACATTGGCGATCTCGACATACGACGCACCTCCGTCGGGTCCGAAGCTGCCGCCCACGATGGCCAGCAGATCCTCGCCCTTGAGTTTGCGGTACTGATCGAGGAATTCGAGCGCATCGACCAAGAAATGATACTTGTCGTGCAGCTCCTGATTGCGCAGAATAGGCACCACGCCGTACGACAGCGCCAGAATACGCTGCGCGTGAAGTTGGTAGCAGACGGCCATCACGGTCTTCCGGCCGCGGAACGCAGCGAGATAACGGCCCGTACGGCCGGTCTTGGTGTCGAGGACCACGTATTTGATCGGCAGGTTTGTCGAAGCGCGCACCGCCGAGCGGGCCAGCTGGGCCGTGATCTCGTGGTTCACCGAGACCATGTCCATGTCGATCATCGGCTTGAAATGCGTTTCGTCGCGCTCGATCTCGCGGGCCACGCGGGCCATCGTCTCGACCGACTCCACGGGATAGTCGCCCATGGCGGTCTCGTCGCTCAGCATCACGGCGTCCACGCGCTCGTAAATGGCGCTCGCCACGTCGCTCACCTCGGCGCGCGTCGGACGCGGACTCTTGACCATCGAATAGAGCATCTGCGTGGCGATAATCACCGGGCGCTTCGCGCAAATGCACTTCTCGACGATGCGCCGCTGGGTGTTGGGAATCGCTTCGGCCGGAAGCTCCACGCCCAAGTCGCCGCGCGCCACCATAATGCCGTACGACGCCTCGATGATCTCGTCGATGTTGTCGAGTCCCTCCTGATTTTCGATCTTCGAAATGATCTTGATTTTGCTGCCGTGGGCATCGAGAATCTCCTGCACGGCCTTTATGTCCTTGGCGCTGCGCACGAACGAGTGTGCGATGAAATCGACGTCGTTCTTCACGGCCCACTCGATGAAGCGGCGGTCCTTCTCCGTCACCGAAGGCAGGTCGATCGACACCGCAGGCACGTTGACGCTCTTGCGCGAACGCATCGCGCCGCCCACGACGAACTCGCAGATCAGCTCCTCGTCGGTCTTCTCCACCACACGAATTTCCAGCTCGCCGTCGGCGATCAGCATGCGCGCCCCGACCGGAATGTCGCGCACAATGGTCGGCACGTTCATATAAACCACCTTGCGGGTGGTCATGTCGCTGCCGTCCGAACCCCGTACGGCGACGCGGTCGCCCACCCGGAAATTGATGCTGTTGCCGTATTCGTCGGCGATCGTCGTCACGCGGATTTCAGGCCCTTTGGTATCTATCATGATCGGAATGGCCGGATTCACTCGGTGTACGGTCTCGACGATATGCGTGGCTCCGTCCTCCGTCACGTGTGCCGAATTGACGCGCACGACGTCCATACCGGCATCGTAAAGGTTCTTCACGAACTCCTCGGTGCAGCGGAAGTCCGACATCGTCGCAACGATCTTGGTTTTTTTCATTCTGTACATAAACGTATGATGCTTATAATTTGAACATTATTGTGTGATCGACATATTCCGCGGCAGCCTTGAGCCGTCTCGGTAATTCCGGTCCGCCCCGACTCCCCTTCTCCGAGGAAACCCGCTGCCGCCTGCGCGGCAGAAGCGCCGGCCTCTCCCGCTCCGACAGGAAACGCTCCGGAATCCCCGAAAGCGGCAGCCCGCACCTGCTCCTATGCAAACGGCATGCAGCCGGAAGCGGCTTTCTACTTTTCGCCGCCAAGCAGCAGCGCTTCGACTCCCAACCGGTAGGAATCCAGCCCGAATCCCATGATCGAGCCTTTGGCCACGGGGGCCAGCAGCGAGACGTGGCGGAACTCCTCGCGCGCGAGGATCGACGAGATATGCACCTCGACGACGGGAACCGACACCGCCGACACCGCGTCGCGCAGCGCCACCGAGGTATGGGTATATCCCCCGGCGTTGAGCACCACACCGTCGTAAACGCCGTCGGCCTGCTGTACGGCGTCGATCAACTCGCCTTCGATATTGGACTGGAAGTAGCCGAATCCGACGGCGGGATAGAGCGACCGGAGCCGTTCGAAGAAGGTTTCGAAGGTCTGCGTACCGTAAACTCCGGTGTCGCGCCGCCCCTGCAGATTGAGGTTCGGGCCGTTGAGAATCAATATTTTCATAGTTCCGACTGTTAGCCGCACACGGACTCCGCCCGCCGCGATTCGCAGACAAAGATAGTGATTTTAAAGAATTTTTTAATATCTTTGTTTAATATCACCCAATATAAAGCGACCGTAACGGCGCAATATACGTCAAACCGCCCGGAAAACCATGACCGAATTCGGATTCATCGACCGCATAAAAGACCTTTTCGCAACGCTCCCCGACAACGGGTTCGAAGGTATCGGCGACGACTGCGCCGTGCTGCCCGTCGGCGGCGGCGAATCGCTCGTCTTCACTACGGACATGCTCGCCGAAGGGGTGCATTTCCTGCGCACCGCCACCTCCGCACGGGGGCTGGGGCGCAAATCCCTCGCCGTAAACCTGAGCGACGTGGCCTCGATGGGCGCCCGTCCCATCGCCACCCTGCTGTCACTCTCGCTGCCCGACGATGCGACCGGAGCGTGGGCCGAAGAGTTCATGCAGGGTTACCGGGAGCTGTCCCAAGAATTCGGCGTAACGCTCGCCGGGGGCGACACCACCCGTTCGGCGGCAGGCATCACGATCAACGTCACCGCCATCGGCCGCGCCGCCGACACGCATATCAAACGCCGCAGCGGAGCGCGTCCCGGCGACGTGATTTTCACGGCGGGAGCGCTCGGAGCCTCCGGGGCGGGCCTGCGCGACATTCTCGCGGGCCGTTACGACACCCCCGCCGCTGCCATACACCGCAATCCCCGGCCGCAGGTCGCCGAAGGCCTCTGGCTCGGCCGGCGGCACGAAGTACATGCCATGATGGATATTTCGGACGGGCTGGCGTCGGACATCCGCCACATCATGGAGCGTTCAGGCGTCGGCGCCGCCATCGACACCGAGCGGATTCCGGCCGCCGCAGATGCGGACATCCGGACCGCCGCCTGCGCCGGCGAGGACTACGTCCTTCTGCTTACGGCCGAGTGCGCAGACGCGGAACGTCTCGCCGCCGACTTCCTCGCCCGGTTCGGCGCCCCGCTCCACCCCGTCGGCCGGATCACGGACGGCAGAGAGCTGGAGTGGTTCGAAAACGGAACGCTCCGCCCCCTCGACTGGCACGGCTTCACGCATTACTGACATTTCCGCAACCGCCGACGGGAAAATCGCCCCGGAAAACCAGCAAACCCAAAAACCGGCCAACCGCCCCGACAAAAAATACTCCCCGAACGAATCGGCAACCGTACGAACCGGCCACCAAAAGCCGGCGGCGGAGAATCGGCGACCGAACAAACCGGCAACCAAACCGACCGGGAATCGCACCGACCGCCCGGCCAAACAAACCGCCCGGCATATCACCTCTCAGCCAACGTTTCGCCCTTCGACAACATTTCGTCCCTCAGCAGGCCGCAACAAAAAAAACGGCACCCGAACAAACCCCTCCCCATCGCACCGCCCGGCATATCACCTCTCGGCAGGCATATCGTCCCTCGGCAGCCATATCGCCCCTCGGCAGCCATAACAAAAAACAGCGGCCCGAAGGCCGCCGCATTTCACTGACTCCGGGAGCCGCCTCCCGGCATAAGACTTATTCCTTGATAATATAGACGTGTTCGCCCCTCCGCTGCATGTGGTAATTTTCGCGGGCGTACTCCTCCAGATAATCGTCATACTGCAACCGCTCCAGCAGCGTGCTGTCCTGCTCGATCTTCGTCCGGTAATACTCCTTCTCGCGGGTCATCGCATTGATCTGACGCTTGATTTTCACGGCATGCAGCGAATTGCGCCCCACCACGAACAGCGTGACGACGACAATGACCGCCGTGGCGGCGATCCAGAACTTCCGGCCCACCTCGAAACTCATCAGGGTATGTGCATGTATTTATGCGTCTGTATGGAGATATTCCACTTCGGATGCGCCTTGGCGTACTCGACCATCGCGGGCATCACCCGTTCGGCGACGCTCCATTCGGGCTGCAGGTAGAGCATGCACTCCGGCCGCACCCGTGCGGCGTTCCGCTCGGCCCATTCGAAGTCGCTTTCGCTTTCGACGATCACCTTCAGCTCGTGCGCCCGCTCCAGCGCTTCGTCCAGCGGGGGCTGCTGCCGTTTGGGCGACAGACATACCCAGTCGAAGTAACCGCTGAAAGGGTGCGTTCCGGAGGTCTCCAGAAAAATCTGCAACCCCTTCTCGTGCAGGGTTTCGGTCAATACGCCCAACGGATAGAGCAGCGGCTCGCCGCCCGTAATGACGATCGCCTGCGCCGGACATGCCAGCGCGCGGTCGATGACCGTCCGCACGTCGGTCGGCGGATAGAGTTTCGGATTCCACGTATACTTGGCGTCGCACCAGCGGCACCCCACGTCGCACCCGCCCAAACGGATAAAATAGGCGGGTTTCCCCGCATGGAAACCTTCGCCCTGAATGGTATAGAAATCCTCGACGAGGGGCAGCAGGCGTCCTCCGTCCAGCAGTTCGGTATCTGTGGTGAAAGCCATTATTCGGTGACCACGTAAATATCTTTCAGACTGCGGCCCAGCTGGTCGTAATCCAGTCCGTAGCCAACGATGAATTCATTGCCGATCTCCATCGCGCGGTACTTGATCGGAATCTGCTTGCGGTAGGACCCCGGTTTGAAAAAGAGCGTGCAGACTTCGAGACTCGCGGGTTTCTGCGCCTTGAGGTCGCAAATCATGTACTCGATGCTCTCGCCCGTATCGACGATATCCTCGACCACGATCACGTGGCGGCCTTCGATGCTGCCGTTCAGCCCGATCAGGCTCTTGACGCAGCCCGACGAACAGGTTCCCTCGTACGAGGCCAGCTTCACGAACGACAGCTCGTTGTTGAACTCGATTTTCTTGATCAGATCGCTCATGAACATGAACGAACCGTTCAATACGCCGACGAACAGCGGCGTCTCCTTGTCGCCGTAATCCTCGTTTATGCGCTGGGCAACAGCCGACACAGCCTCGTCGATTTTCTCGGCGGGAATCATGATTTTGAACTTTCTGTCGTGAAGTTTTATGATATCCTTCATTTCGAATCCGGGTTTTTATTGTTATTTTTGCAAAATTAATTAATTGCACGCAAGAAACGAACGTTTCAACCGAAAATAATCGCAAAAACATGAAACTTTCCGAATGGTTCAAAGCCCGGTCCGGGCAGGAGCTGATGATGATCGCCGTCGTGGCGATGCTGCTCGTCATGATCGCCACGCGCTGGGCCTACATCTCCCGCACGGCCAAAGAGGCGATCCGCCAGCGGTTCGTGCCGCCCGCCGAACAGGCCGACAGCCTGCAGGCGAAATAAGAAAGGGAAGTTGCCGAAGCAACTTCCCTTTTTCGTGTCCAGAGCGGCGGCGTAACCTTCCCCGCCATGCTCCCGGCGACTGTTTTCTTCCCGACAGCCGCTACCGGTTCGGCACTTACACCAGCCCCGAAAATCCCATGAAGGCCATGGCGAGGATACCGGCCGTAATCAGCGCGATGGGCACCCCCTTGAAGGCTTTGGGAACGTCCTCGAAATCGAGACGCTCGCGGATACCGGCGAAGAGCACCAGCGCGAGGGCGAAGCCCAGCGCCGTAGCCACCGAATAGGTGACGCTCTGCAGCAGGTTAAACTCCTTCTGGATCATCAGGATCGCCACGCCCAGCACGGCGCAGTTGGTCGTGATGAGGGGCAGGAAGATACCCAGCGCCTGATAGAGCGAGGGAGAAAGTTTCTTCAGCATGATCTCGACCATCTGCACCAACGCCGCGATCACGAGAATGAAGACGATGGTCTGCATGTAGACGATGTCCAGCGGGACGAGCACATAGGTCTGGATCAGCCATGCCACCACGGCGGCGATCGCCATGACGAACGTTACGGCAGCCCCCATGCCCATCGAGGTCTCGACTTTCGACGACACGCCCAAGAAGGGGCAGATGCCGAGGAACTGCGCCAGCACGACGTTGTTTACGAAGATGGCGCCGATGATGATTGCAAAATAGGAAAGCTCCATAACTATTTCTTGGCTAATTTATTAAACAAAACCATGAGGTATCCCAGCACGAGGAACGCGCCCGGTGCGAGTACGAAGATCAGCGGCATGAAATCCGCCGTACCGAGGCTGACGCCGAAAATCGCGCCGCTGCCCAGTATTTCGCGCACGGCGCCCACGGCCGTCAGGGCCAGCGTAAAGCCCAGACCGATGCCCACGCCGTCGAGGATCGAATCCAGCGGCGAGTTCTTCGAAGCGAACGCCTCGGCGCGGCCGAGGATGATGCAGTTCACCACGATCAGCGGGATAAATACGCCCAGCGAAGCGTACAACGCCGGCACGTATGCCTGCATCAGCATCTGGATAACGGTCACGAACGAAGCGATCACGACGATGAACGCCGGGATGCGGACCTTGTCCGGAATGATGTTCTTGATGAGCGAGATCACCAGATTAGACATGATCAGCACGGCCATCGTCGCCAGTCCCATGCCCATGCCGTTTTCGGCCGAGGTCGTCGTACCCAGCGTGGGGCACATGCCCAGCACCAGCACGAACGTCGGGTTGTTTTTGACGATGCCGCTTACGATGATATTCAGCTTATTCATTTTGTCCTCCTTCCTGAGCCTCAGGCCCGCTGGTTTGTTCCTCCGCCGAATCTCCGGCCGCGGAAGTCGCGCCGGACGACACGTCGGTCGGGGTTGCACCCGTCGCAACGCTCTTGTAAGCCATCCATGCACGGTTGATCGCATCCACATAGGCGCGCGACGAAATGGTCGCCGCCGTCAGCGCATCGACGTCGCCGCCGTCCTTGGCGACGGCCAGCTTGCCGTTCACGAGCTTCTTCTCTTCGAGTTTCTGCCCCTTGACGCTGCGCAGCAGCACGTTGTCGGCGTCGGCCATCTTGGTTCCCAGTCCGGGCGTCTCCGCCTGCTTCAGGACATTGACGTTGATTACCTCGCCGTCGGGCGTGAAGCCCACCATCATGTTGATCGCGCCGCCGAAACCGTTCTTGGTCATCGATTCCACGGCATATCCGGCCAGCTGGCCGCCCTTGGTCGCGGTGTAGACCGTGATCGGCATTTCGTCGATGGTCAGCGTCTCGGCCGCCGTCTCATCGAACGCCGGAAGCACGCCGTTCAGCGCGGCGGTTTTCGCCGCCTGCTCGGCCTGAGCGATCGGTTCCGCCGTGATCATGTTCACGGCGCCCACCCCGGCCGAAGCGACGAGGGTGATGCCGAAGAGCACGGCCGTCATATTCAAAAGTGTACTTTTCATATCTGCGTCACTCCTATTTTACGCCGAAGCGCTTGGGTTTGACATATTTGTTGATCAGCGGCACCACGGCGTTCATGATCAGGATCGCGAACGACATGCCTTCGGGATAGGCGCCCCAAAGACGGATGCACATCGTAATCGCGCCGATGCCGACGCCGAAGATCACGCCGCCCCGGACAGTCATCGGCGAGGTCGAATAGTCCGTCGCCATGAAGATCGCACCCAGCAGCGCGCCGCCGGCCAGCACATGGAACAACGGGAACTGCCACAGCACCGGACCGGCCGAGAGTCCTCCCTTCGCCGCCGCGACGACAAACGCGAACAGCGCCATCGTGCCGAGGATCGTCACGGGAATCTGCCACGTGATGACGCGCCGCCACAGCAGGTAGACGAAGCCGCAGATCAATGCCAGCGCGGCCACCTCGCCCAGCGAACCCGGCATGTTGCCCAAAAGCAGTTCCTGCACGCCGAGCACGTCGGCGGCAGCGCCGTGTTTCACAGCCGCCAGCGGCGTCGCGCCCGACAGCGCGTCGAACGAGCCGTTCACCGGTACGGGGAACGAGGTCATCTGCACCGGATAGGCGATCAGCAGGAACACACGGCCCACCAGCGCGGGGTTAAACGGATTCTTGCCCAGTCCGCCGAAGGTCATCTTAGCGATGGCGATGGCGACGAAAGCGCCGATCAGCACGATCCACCAAGGAATCGACGCGGGCAGGTTGAAGGCCAGCAACACGCCGGTCACCACCGCCGACCAGTTGCCGATGGTCGAAGCGCCGCGGACCAGAAACTTCTGAATCAGATATTCGAACAGTACGCAGGCCGCGACCGAAAGCGCCGTGACACGCAGTACGTCCACTCCGAACACCACGGCCGAGACCGCCAGCGCGGGCATCAGCGCGATCACGACGTCGCGCATGATCCGGGCCGTAGACTGCGAGGTCTGTACGTGCGGTGCGGGAGCAACTACAAGTTTGTTTGCCATAAATATTTGGTATTTTTTACGTTCGGAGATTTACTTCTTGGGAGCCGCGGCACGCGCACGGATGATTCCCATAACGGTCTGCTTGCCCAGACGCACCCAGTCCAGCAGCGGCAGGTACGAGGGACACGAAGCCTGACAGCAGCCGCACTCGATACACGAAGTGATCATCTGCTCTTCGAGCGCGTCCCAGCCCTTCTTCTGCGTCATTTTCGAGAGGTAATAGGGTTCAAGCCCCATCGGGCAGGCGGCCACGCACTTGGCGCACTTGATGCACTGCGAAGCCTCGCGGCGCACGGCGTCGCGGCCGCTCATCACCGTAATGCCCGAACACCCCTTGGTCACGGGCGAATCGAGGTTGACCATCGCCCGGCCCATCATCGGACCGCCGTTGATCACCTTGCCCGCATCGGCGGGAAGCCCTCCGGCCGCTTCGAGCAATGCCGAAATCGGCGTGCCCATGCGGGTCAGCAGGTTCTTCGGCTCCTTCACGCCCTTGCCCGTGACGGTCACCACGCGCTCAATGAGCGGCTTGTTCTTCTGCACGGCCTGATAGACGGCATAGGTCGTCGAAGCGTTGCACACCACGGCGCCCACGTCGATCGGAAGCGCGGGCGGAGGCGGCACCTCGCGCCCCGTCACGGCGGCGATCAGCTGTTTCTCACCGCCCTGCGGATATTTCACCTTGAGGGGCACCACTTCGATCCCCTTATACCCTTCGGCCAGTTTGCGCAGGTGAGCTATGGCGTCGGGTTTGTTGTTTTCGATGCCGATGTAAGCCTTCTCCACGGCGATCGCCTTCATCAGGATCGTCACGCCCACGAGCAGCTCCTCGCCGTGTTCGAGCATCGTACGGTGGTCGGAGGTCAGGTAAGGCTCGCACTCCACGCCGTTGATAATCAACGCTTCGGCCTTTTTTCCGGGAGGAACCGAGAGTTTCACATGCGTGGGGAACGTCGCACCGCCCATGCCGACGATACCGGCGTCCTTGATCCGGGCGATGATCTCCGCGGACGAAAGCGCGCACTCGCGGACGAGCGTCTCCGAACGGTCGATGCCTTCGGCCCACTCGTCGCCCTCGCGTTTGATCGTAATCATCACCTGACGCAGCCCCTGACCGTTGGGGACGGCATCGACAGCCGTCACCGTTCCCGAAATCGGGGAGTGGATATTGGCCGACATAAAGCTTGACGCCTCTGCGATGAGCTGTCCCGTCAGCACCTTGTCGCCCTTGGCGACCTTGGCCGCGGCGGGCGCGCCGATATGCTGTGCGAGGGGAATCGCCACCGCATCGGGCAGCGGAAGCACCTCGATCGGTTTGGCGCCGCTCAGTTTATTTTCCGACGGATGGACTCCGCCTATTGGAAATGTCTTCATATCTTAATTTCTCTGTTTTTTCGGTTGGATTCTTTCCTTCGTCTTCCGCCGCCCCGGCAGGTCCACACCCGCCCCGGCTCTGCGGAAAAATCCGTTTATTCGGCTTTGGAAGCGGTTTCCGCCGGAGCGGCCTTCTCAGCGTTGGGCGCGGCCTTCTCAGGCGCAGCGGCACTCCCGGCAGGCTTTTCGACTGCGGCCGCCTTAGAAACTTCGGCCGGAGCGGCCTGCCCGGATGCAAGCGCGGCCTTCTCCGCAGCCGGCTTGGCGGATTCAACAGCCTTCTCTGCGGCCGGTGCCGTTTTCTCAGCAACCGGCGCCGCCTTCGGCGCAGCGGGAGCCGCCGGAGTCTTCGGCGCCTTGGGCAGCGGTTCCATGCCGACCAGCCGGATCGCACCCGTCGGGCACTCGTTCACGCACTTGCGGCAGAGCTTACACTTCTGCGGGTCGATATAGGCGAGGTTGTTCGCAATCGTAATCGCGTCGAACGCGCACACCTTCTGGCACTTGCCGCAGCCGATACATCCGGCCTTGCAGGCTTTCATCACCACGGCGCCCTTGTCCTTCGACACGCACGACACGTATACCGCACGGTTCTTGGGCCACTTCTTGCGCAGCTCGATAATCATTTTGGGACATGCCTTCACGCAGGCGCCGCAAGCCGTACACTTATCGGGATCGACTTCGGGAAGCCCCGTTTCGGGATTCATGCGGATCGCGTCGAAAGCACAGGAGACGACGCAGTCCCCGAATCCCAGACAGCCGAACGCACAGCCCGTTTCGCCCACATAGAGCGACGAAGCCACGGCGCATGACTTGGCGCCGTTGAAATCGTTGGTGCGGGGACGCTTCTCGCAGGTTCCGCCGCAGCGCACGGTAGCGACCTGCGGTTCCTTTTCGGGAGCGGACTTGCCGAGGTAAGCCGCGACGGCCTTCATGCAGTCGCCGCCGCCCACGGGACAGAAGAGCGACGAAATGTCGTCCTGCTTCACGAGCGCATCGGCCATGCCGCGGCAGCCGGCGAAACCGCAGCCGCCGCAGTTCGCGCCCGGCAGCATCTTCTCCACCTCGTCGATTCTGGGATCCTCCTCGACCCGGAATTTCTGGGCCACGAAATAGAGGATCACCGCGGAAAGCACTCCCAGCGCACACAGCGTCAGGATTGTGTAAAGTAATACTTCCATCAGTAGTTTTTGGTTATTGAGAAATGAATTGTGTGTTCGATTTTATGCCTGAAGAGCCATAACACGCAGTAATAGACGCCTACGGCGGCCAATGCCGCCAAGGCGCTGCGGCCTTCGCTCCAGCCCAGCGCGGCGACCGCCGCGGCCAGCGCCCCCAGCAGCACCGCCAGCGCGCCCACATAGGCCAATATAACGGCGACAGCGCCCGCACTGCGGCGGACGCCGACCGTAACGCTTTCGCCTGCGGTGTAGTGTTGCTGCGCTCCGGGGGTCGTCACCTCGACGATCTTTTCCTGCGCTTCGGCCAAGCCGCAGGCCTCGCGCGCCTTGCAGGCACCGCAGGCGCTCTGTGAGGTAATCTTCACATAGACCCGGTCGCCTTCGACGCGCGACACGATCCCTTCGTGTTCGATGATTCCGGATGCCACGCCTCAGTCGCCGTATTTATTGGTCAGGGGCATCAGCCGTTCGTGCCCGAACGAGCACATCGACAGGCGCAGCACGGGCGGGAACTGGTAACGCTTCTTCTCGTTGCGCATGATCATGCAGTGGATCTTCTCCACGACTTCCGAGTCGAACCCCGCATTGACGATCTCCTCGCGGTGCTGGCCCTCCTCAATCATGCGCAGCAGAATGGCGTCCACCACCTCGTAGGGCGGCAGAATATCGCTGTCTTTCTGTCCCGGATGCAACTCCGACGACGGCTCCTTGTCCAGAATGTTTTCGGGAATCACATTGCCAAACGTGCGGTTGATATAACGCGCCACGTCGTACATCTCGCTCTTGTAGAGGTCGCCCGTGGGGCTGAACGCACCCGCCGTATCGCCGTAAAGCGTACAAAGGCCCAGCGCATTCTCGCTCTTGTTCGACGAGTTGAGCAGAATGTAATCCGTCTTGTTCTGCACGGCCATCAGCAGCACCGTGCGGATACGGGTCTGGATATTCTCCTCCGTGGCGTCGAACTCCCGCCCGCCGATGACCGGCTTGAGGGTATTCACCACACTGGTATATATTTCGGTAATGGGAATTACGTTGTATTCGATGCCGAGGTTCTCGGCCAGCTTCTTGGCGTCTTCGACCGAATGGTCCGACGAGAACTGCGAAGGCAGCAGCAGGGCGCGGACATTCCCGGCGCCCAGCGCGTCGGCGGCCAGACAGGCCACCACGGCCGAGTCGATACCGCCCGAAAGGCCGATGCAGGCCTTCTTGTAACCGTTCTTGAGGAAGAAGTCGCGGAGTCCGCAGCGGGCCGCCTGATAGACCATCCGCGTGCGGTCGTTGTAGGTCGAAGGAACCCCGACGGGAGGATTCTGGGCCTTGGTGTCGAAAATCTGGAAATCCTCCTCGAACTGCTTCATCATCAGCACCAGCTCGCCGCGGTTGTTGAACGCGCCCGACGTGCCGTCGTAGACGATGTCCGTCGCGCCTCCGACCTGATTGACCAGCACCAGATTCTTGGCTTCGACGAACGACAGATGACGCATCATATCGTAACGGTAGGTCATGGTGCCCTTGCCGTATTTGCGGGCGTTGATCGAGATGACGGTTTCGACCGACTTGTCGAAATCGTGCTCGCGGCTCAGGTCGTCGCCCACGATGATGGCGCACTTGTGACCTTTGATCGTCGCATATTCGAACCCTTTCGAGGGGACGAGAAAGCCCATTTCGCGGCGGGCCGTGATATATTTCTTGCCCACGTAGCGCAGCACCTTGCGGTCCTGAATCAGCGCCGCGGCGCTGATGGTTCCCTCGCGCGTGAGGATCGGCAGTCCCACGATCGCGGCGATGCCGTCGCAGCACGAAGCTATTTCGACCAGCGCGTCCTCGCACAATTCGAGGAAGGTCGTCTTACGCAGCAGATCGAAAGCCGGTGTCCCGCTCACGGCCTGTTCGGCAAAGATGACAAGGTCGGCGCGCTGCGCTTTCGCTTTGTTGATGGAATCGATGATTTTCGAGGCGTTGCCGTCGATATCCCCGATCGTGTAGTTCAACTGGGCAATAGCTATCTTCATTTGTTAGTAATTTTAGTCCGAAAATTACGACTTTGCAAAGTTAAGGAATATTTATAAAAGTCGGAAGGATTTTGATGTTAATAAATTAACACTCGCCGCACCGCCGCCGGCAGCCGGAGATTCCGCACGGCGCGAAAAAAAAGTTCCGTTTTTTCACGTTCCGTTCCGCCTGACGCCCAGCATTAGTTTCCTCAATGTAAGTAACATACGCGCACGTACCGTCTTGCATCCGACGGACGTTCTCCTTATCTTTGCCCTGACCGAATACAAACGTATCAGCAAACCAAACGTACAGCAAAGATGAAAAAAGTCGAAAAAACAGCCGGCGGCGCGAATTTCGCTGCCGTGACAGTAGGAAAGATGGACGAGTTGAACCAGCACACGCTGATCTTGGCTCCGGGCGTCGAGATCCCCGGAAAAGTATTTGCGGGCAGCGCCCTCGGCGCCACGGGCGCGGAGTTGTCGTTCCAGCGCATCGAGCCGGGCGCAGGCGTCGGGTTCCTCCACACCCACAAGACGCACGAGGAGCTCTACATCATCATCCGGGGCGACGGAGAGTTTCAGGTGGACGGCAAAATCTTCGCCGTCGGCGAGGGCAGCGTAATCCGGGTCTCCCCCGACGGCCGACGCGCGCTGCGCAACACCGGCGCGGAGCCGATGATTATGATCTGCGTCCAGTACAAAGCCGATTCGTTCGCATCGTCCGACGCCGACGACGGGGTGATTCTCGACGTCGGGGTCGTGTGGTAGCCGCCCGCGAAAACGAAGAGGGCCGGAGTTGAATGACTCCGGCCCTCTTGTTTACTGAATGATCCGCTACTCCTGAACCTCTTCGGGATCGGTCACGAGAATACGTCCGCAGTACTCGCAGATAATGATCTTCTTGCCCTGACGGATTTCCACCTGACGCTGCGGGGGAATGCGGTTGAAGCAGCCGCCGCAGGCGTCGCGCTTGACGGTCACCACGGCCAGTCCGTTGCGGACGTTCTGGCGGATACGGCTGTAGGCCGCCAGCAGGCGCTCGTCGATCTTGGCTTTGGCGCGGTCGGCCTGCACTTCGAACTCGGCGACCAGCGGTGCGGTCTCGGCCTCGATGCCCTCCAGCTCGCTCTTCTTGGCGGCAAGGTCTGCGGCGCGTCCGTCGGCTACGGCTTCGGCCTCCTCCAGCTGGAGCTTCTTGGCCTTCACGCCGGCGCTGTACTCCTTGAGACGCTTCTCGGCCAGCTCGATCTCCAGCTCCTGATACTCGATCTCCTTGGTGATGGCGTCGAACTCGCGGTTGTTGCGCACGTTGTTCTGTTGTTCCTTGTAGTTTCCGATAAGAATCTTGGCCTGATCCACCTCGCGCTTGCGCTGTTTGGTGAGCGTATTCAGCTCCTCGATTTCGGCATTGATGTTGTCGATACGGGTTCTCAGGCCGGTCATCTCATCTTCGAGGTCCTGTACCTCAAGAGGCAGTTCACCTTTTACCTTGTTGATTTCATCGATTTTGCTGTCGATCTTCTGCAGCTCGTAAAGCGCCATGATCTTCTCCTGCATCGAATAATCAACTTCGGCAGTTTTCTTTTGTGTTGCCATATAATGTCTTCTATAGTTTAGACTTAAACCAAATAGTTCACCGGATTGCGCGAGTCCTCACTCTTGCGAACCGCAAAGGTAATCAAATTTTTCGATAAAATATCAAATAAAATCTGAATTGCGCAATATTCGCTTTCAAAATGGCCTATATCTGCTACGGTGAGGGCTTTATCGGGCGTCATGAAGTCGTTGTACTTCATGTCCGCCGTGATGTAGATGTCGGCCCCTGCGCGGCGGGCTTCGCCGATCATCGAAGCCCCGGCCCCCGTGCAGACCGCCACGCGGCGCACCTCCGGCGAAGCGATGTCGCTATGACGCACGACGCGCACGCCGAGCGTTCGCTGGATATGGCGCATGAACTCCACGGTCGCCACGGCTCCCGGCAGTTCGCCCACCACGCCGAACCCGACCTTCGCGTCGGCCGCGGAGGGCTGCAGCACACGCAGGTCCGCCACGCCCAGCATCTCGGCCAGCCGCCAGCTCATCCCCTCCGGCGCGCTGTCGAGATTGGTGTGACAGGCATAGAGCGCAATGCCGCTGCGGATGGCCCGCTCGACGCAGCGCTGCACCTGATCGGCCGAATTGAACCGCTTGAGGGCATGGAAAACGATCGGATGGTGCGTGATGATCAGATCGCACCCCTCGCGCTCGGCTTCGGCCATCACCTCGTCGGTGACGTCCACGGCCAACAGCGCCTTGCGCACCTCGTCGTCGGGCCGGCCCACGATCAGCCCGGCGTTGTCGTACGACTCCTGCCACGCCAGCGGCGCAAAACGCTCGATGACGTCGGTTATTTCCCGGATAAGCATAATTTATATCGTTAACTGTATTAATAGAGGCCCCGCCTAAAACAGCGACTGCTCGTAAAAGGCGAACAGCTCCTTGTTTTCGACCTCCTCCTTCTTGCGGCGGGGTTTGCGGATACGCTTCGCCACCGAGTGTCCCGCATCGGCGGCTTCCTCACCTTCCGCAGCGATCTTCACCACGGGTTTGCCCCTGCGGCGGGGTGCGGCGGCTTCGGCGTCCGGCGCATCCGGCACGGCACCGGCGTCAGTATCGGCGTCGGCGTCAGCGTCGGCAAGGATTTCCCCCTCGCCGGCCTTCAGGTCCTCACGCACCTCGACCAGCAGCGCGCGGATACGCTGCAGACGCTCCATCAGCTCCGCATCGCGTTCCATTCCGCCCTCGGCAGGCTGCTGCCGGAGTGCTTTCTTCGCCCCTTCGAGGGTCATTCCCCGCTCCTTGACCAGATGATAGATCAGTTTGAGATTCTCGACATCCCGCGGCGAGAAGAGACGGTTTCCTTTCTTGTTGCGCTTGGGGCGGATGACGCTGAACTGCGACTCCCAGTGACGGATCAGCGACGCATTGACATCGAACATCTCGGCCACTTCGCCCATCGAATAAAAAAGTTTCTCGGCCATATCTATTGTTTAATAATTCGCAATGAATTGGGGTACATGTTGTTTACCCGGTTTCCTATGCGCTTCGCGAATCCGAGCGCACGGCCCCGCGCGCACACCAGATTGATCCCTTCGGCAAAAGGTCCGGCCCCGATCTCCTGCCTGCGCAGGAAGCGGAGCGTCTGCTCTTCGTCCAGCTCCGCGGCGGGAACCGCATCCCGGTTCAGTCCGCAGAAGAACGCCAGCGCGGGATCGGGACGCAGACGCCCCTTGAAGAGCTGCCCCATCGCCACGCCCGAATATATCACCGGAAGCGCTTCGGCCAAAACCTTCACGGCTTCCGCCTGCGCGACGTAATAGCCGTAACAGGTGTCGGCGACCGTCGCGAAGCACATCCGTTCGGGGCTGTTCACCCAGCGGCGCAACTCGGCTGCCGCAGCTCTGTCCACCGAAGCGAAGACCGTGCGCCGCGCCTTGGGCGTGCGGCAGCGGCCGCCCGCATCGAAAGCCTTGCGGACCACGGCGGCAAAAAATCCCTCGCCGCGCGCCCGGTGGGGATAAAACCGGAAGGTCCGGAACGCGCCCACGCGTCCGCAGACAATCCCCCACGACGCATCGACGGCGACCTCCCCGGCCTGCGCCGCTTCGTCCTCCGCCCAGCCGAGCATCCGTTCGAGCGCGCCTTCGTCCTCGTCGCGGTTAAACGTACAGGTGCTGTATATCAGCACTCCGCCGGGTTTGAGCGCACGCCACGCTTCACGCAACAACTCGTCCTGCCTTGCGGCACAAAGCTTTACATTGCCTTCGCTCCATTCGCCGCGGGCGTCGCGGTCCTTGCGGAACATCCCCTCGCCGGAGCAGGGAGCATCCACCGCCACCACGTCGAACCACGCTTCGAAACCGCCCAATTGCCGGGCTTCGCACGTCGTCACCGCAACGTTGCCCGTGCCCCACTTGCGGACGTTGTCCGCCAGCACCTGAGCGCGGCGGCGGTCGATCTCGTTGGCGACGACCAGCCCGTCAGGCCCCGCGAGCGACGCATAGAGCGTCGTCTTGCCGCCCGGAGCGGCGCAAAGGTCGAGAATCCGCCTGCCGGCGACTTCGACACCCTGCAACAAATGTCCCACGAACTGCGACGCGGCCTCCTGCACATAGTAGGCCCCCGCATGAAAATCGCTGTCGAAGGTGAACTGCGGCCGCGCCGCGAGGTAATATCCGTCGCCGCACCACGGCACCCGGCCGTCGGCGTCGGCCAGCACGGCAGGCTGCACTCCGTCCGAACGGCCGGCCGCCTTGTCCGCGTCCTCCTCCCGCCCGGCTCCGCCGTTCTCCGGACCGCCGCACTTGGCCGGGTTCAGGCGCACCGACACGGGCGGCTCGGTGTCGAGCGCCGCGCAGAGCGCCGCGCCCTCGCTATCGCCCAGATCGCGCAAAACGCGCTCGGCAAACTTCGCAGGCAGCGTCATGCGTTACTTCCGGGTATTAAGCGCATCCAGCCGCGCGCAGATTTTATCCAGCACGGCAGGGTCCGAAATGAAATCCTCATGGTCCTTGTCCACCACGAGCACGTCGCCTTCGTATATGTTGTCTATCCAGTTGTTGTACTTGTCGTTCAGCCGCTTGAGGTACAGCTCGTCGATATTCATCTCGTACTCGCGGCCGCGCTTGCGGATCTGCGAAATCAGCGTCGGAACGCTCGCCTTGAGATAAATCAGCAGGTCGGGCTTGGGAATCAGCTCGGTCACCAGCCTGAAAATCTTCATGTAGGTTTCGATGTCGCGCGTAGGCATCAGCCCCATTTCATGGAGGTTGCCGGCAAAGATATGCGCATCCTCGTAAACCGTGCGGTCCTGAAAAATCACGCCCGAACCGCCGTCGGAAAGCATGTCCATCGTCTGCTGGATGCGGCTTCCCAGAAAGTACATCTGCAGATTGAACGACCAGCGGTTCATATCTTCATAGAAGTCGCCGATATAGGGGTTGTTGCACTCTTCGAGATACGACTTGGCATTGTAGCGCTTGGTCAGAATCTGGGTCAGCGTCGTCTTTCCGCTTCCGATGTTGCCTGCAATTGCTATATACATATTATACGATATTTGTTTTACATTTTTGTCCTGCCGGAGCATTCCGGCGCCCTGTCATCATGGCGTCGCGCCGCAAAAACGTCCGCCGTCACTTCTTCTCCCCGCCGAACGCCAGTATCTCCTCGGCCACATGGCGGTCGTTGACCAGCCGCGGCACCTTGTTCTTGCCGCGGGCGCGCAGCCATGCGAGGAAAAGCCCGCGGTCCACGACCGTCAGCCGCTGCCGTTCGAGCGTGGTCCGGCGCTTGGCGTCGTAATCCGAATTCACGGCCCGCAGCTCCCGGTCGAGCGCCTCGGCGAAATGCTCGCGGCTGTCGGGCTCACGCTCGAACTCCACGATCCACTCGTGGGCGCCCCGCTCCCGGAGCGACATGTAGCACGGCGCCACGGTATACTCCCCGACGACGGCCCCGGTCTCGTTGCTGGCGGCGATCAGGGCACGGTCGGCGTTATCGACGATCAGCTCCTCGCCGAAGACGTTGATATACTGCCGCGTGCGGCCCGCGAACCGGATCCGGTAGGGATTCGTCGAGGTGAACTCCACCGTATCGCCGATTTCGTAACGCCACAAACCGTTGTTCGAGGTGATCAGCATGGCGTACACACGGCCGCACTCCACGCCCTCCAGCGGGACGATCGTCCCGCCGCTGCGGAACTCGAAGAAGTTGCCGTAATCGAGCATCAGCAGCATGTCGTCGCGCGACGGATCGTCGGCCAGCGCGAAGAAGCCCTCCGAAGCGTTGTAGGTCTCCATGTACTGCATCCGCTCCGAGGGTATCAGCGCCTCGAACGAGCGGCGGTAAGGGCCGAATTCCACGCCCCCGTGGGCGAACATGCAGAGGTTGGGCCACACTTCGAGCAGGTTCTGCCGCCCCGTATATTCCAGCACGCGACGCATCATCGCCAAATTCCACGACGGCACGCCCGCAAAGGCCGTGATGTTTTCGCCGACGCACTCGCGGCAGATCGCCTCGACCTTGCGGTCGAAGTCGGGAATGAGCGCCGTGGCCATACGCGGCGCACGGAACCAGCCGCTCCAGAACGTCGTCTCGTGTATCAGTATGGCCGACAGGTCGCCCACCAGATTGCGCCCTTCGCGGCTGCACGACCCGCCCAGCGTCAGCGTCTTGCCTTCGAAAACCCCGGTCTTCGGATTGTTGCCCGAAAAGACCGTCGCCACGTCGCGCATGCCCAGCGTATGGTTCCACCAGAGCGACTCCTCCGTGACCGGGATGTATTTGCTCCGGTCCGACGTGGTGCCCGACGAACGGGCGAAGAGCTTCACGCGGCCCGGCGAGGCGACGTTTTTCTCGCCGGCCAGCATCTTCTCGATGTAGGGCTTGAACGTCTCGTAATCGAACGTTTCGACCATCGTCTGGAACTGTTCGACCGTGCGGACATGCCCCAAGTCGTAACGCCAGCCGAATTCGGTCCGCCGTCCGCGGCGCAGCAGCTGCCTGAAGACGCGTTCCTGCGTCTCGGCCGGCCGGCGCCGGAAACGGTCGATGGCCCGCTCGCGCTGCGAAAACCATGCTTTGAGTAATATGCTTCTGAATGACACGTGTCTGTTCGGTTTCGTTGCCGGCAGCGCGGCACGCGCCGTCAGTTAAAAAAGTATCCTACTTTGCCCACGGACGCAGGCATGGCGAAGACCACCACGCGGTCGTAGGGGTTGATTTCCATATTGTCCACGGCGATGAACACCTTGTCGCCGCGCACGATGCCGCCGATGATCGTATCTTCGGGAAGTCCCATGTCCTTGATCCGGGTCTTGACGGCCGGAGCGTTGGGCTTGACGATGAACTCCAGCACCTCGGCGTCGCTGCCCGTCAGGCACTTGATGGCCTGCACGTCGGTGGACATCGTGAAGCGGAATATGTTCGACGCCGTCACCAGTTTCTTGTTGATGATCGTGTCGATGCCGATCGACTCGGCGAGGTTGATGTAATTGAGGTTCTCGACCTCGGCGATCACCTTCTTGACCCCCATGCGCTTGGCGAGCATCGCCGCGAGGATGTTGGTCTCGCTGCGGCCCGTCACGGCCACGAAGGCGTCCATATTGGAAAGCCCCTCCTCCATCATGGCCTCGGTGTTGCGGCCGTCCTCGTTGATTATCAGCGTCTTATCCAGCAACTCCGCCAGCCGATAGGCCTTCTCTGCGTTGTAATCGACCAGCTTGATATTCACCTCCTCCTGCAATTCGGTGGCGATGCGGATGCCGATGCGCGAACCGCCGAGGATCATCATGTTCTTGATCTCGATATTGGACTGCCCGGAGAACTCCATGACCTGCTTCACGGCGTCCTGACGCGCGATGACGTAGATCACGTCGCCCTCGGTGAAGATCTCGCCCTGCCGGGGGATGATCGTCTCGCCGCCCCGCGTGATGGCCACCGTGCGGTAGCTCAGCGGCGTCTCGTCGTCGTCGAAGCCCTCGATCTGCCGTCCCACCAGCGGCGAGGCCGGTTCCAGACGGAACACCACCAGCGAGAGTTTGCCGCTCGAAAAATCGACATACTCCGTAGTCGAGGTGTGCCCCAGCAGGTTGATGACCTCGCGGGCCGCCACCTTTTCGGGATAGAACAGGTAGTCGATGCCCATGTCGATGAACATCTCCTTGTTGTTGGGTTCGAGGTACTCGTTGTTGTCGATGCGGGCGATGGACTTCCGGGCGCCCAGCTTCTTAGCCAGCATCGCCGCCACGACGTTGTCGTTCTCCTCGTGGTTCACGGCGATGAAAAGGTCGCACTTGCGCACCGAAGCCTTGCGGAGCACGGCGAAGGTCGTCGAATCCCCCTCGACGGTAATCACGTCGGCCAGACTCCCCACGTCGGAAAGCAGTTTCTGGTCGCTGTCGATAATGGTGATGTCGTGGCCGTTGCCGCTCAGCATCTTCGCCAGATGGCTCCCCATCTCTCCCGCTCCCGCTATTACGATTTTCATAGTATTGCGTCGTTGTCTTTTTGCATCCGCCGCCGAAGAGAGGGCAGCGTTTTTGCAATTTATCTTACAAATGTATACATTTGTGACCGAAAGCCAAAATTTCGGGACGTAAAAATACCTTATTGATATGCCGACATGGTTAATCGTTTTTCTGTTCGCGCTGGGGGCCGTGGCCCTTTTCGTCGTGGGCATGTCGCTGACGCTGATGATCAAGGGACATAACATCGACTCCGAGATCTCGACCAACAAGAACATGCAGCGGCTGGGCATCAAGTGCGCCGTACACGAAACGCGCGAAGCGGACGGCAGCGCCGGCTGCTCCGACACGCATACGGCCGCGGGGTGTTCGGGCAACTGCTCGGCCTGCGACATCGAAGAGGCCGGGCACAAGAAATAGTCCCGGAGCGAACGGACTGAAACCCCTGCAAACCCGCCGAACATGATCCGACAACCCGAATCCCCGAAGACATTCGTCTGGCGCATATGCTCGGCGCATGTGATCGCCTACTTCACCGCCGGCGTTTTCGCCCTGCTCTTCCTCGATTACAGAACCCACTTCTCGTCCGAGTCGCTGGCTCTGCTGATGCGGCCCGTAAGCTCACCGTGGGTCGCGCTCGGCCCCGGACTGCAGATTTTCCGCGGAGTGCTGATCGCGCTGGCGCTGCTGCCCGTACGCGGATTCCTGTACGGCAAAAACGGATTCCTCAAGCTGGCGTGGCTGGTTCTGGGCCTGAGTTTCATCTCGACCATAGGTCCCACGCCCGGCTCGTTCGACGGCTACATCTACACGATCCTGCCCGTGCAGTATCATCTGGGCGGAATCCCCGAAGCCGTTTTATACACCGCGCTCTTCGCGGGCATCCTCGCCTTCTGGCACAAATCCGGAAAAAGATACGTCACAACGCTCTCCATCGTACTGGTGGCCGTAATCGTGCTGTTCAGCGTCATGGGATTCCTCGGCGCGGCGCAGGTGGAGTAATTCGGTCGCAACAGGCAGGCTAGCAGGTTGACGCCCGGCCGGGATCGGCTGATGCCGACCGGAGCTGGCCGGAGGATGCCGACCGGAGCTGGCCGGAGGATGCCGAGCTGGCGAGGGCAGGCCGAAATTGGGCGGTGCAGGCTGGTGCAGGCCGAGACTGACCGAGACTGACCGGAATTGGCCGGGGTCGGACCGAGACTAACCGGGGCTGACCGAGACTAATCGGGGCGGCCCGCAACTGACTGACCAATAAAAAAGTCGTCCGTGCATCGGACGACTTTCTCTTCGTATATCTCGGAAACGGTTCGGAACCGCTTCCGTCAAATCTTGCAGTGTTTCGACCGGCAGACGAACCACGGATTGCGCAGGTCCTCCTCGTTGTAGAGCAGTTCCCGGTCATCGGGCAGCGTGCGGGTGCGGCCGCCCGCTTCGGCGAGGATCAGCTCGCCCGCGGCAGTGTCCCACTCGTACGTATGCGTCGTGCGGACATAATAATCGACCTTTCCCTCGGCCAGCAGGCAGAATTTGTAGGAACTCCCCTGCTCGATGATCTCCAGATCGGGATGCGCTTCGCGCAGGCGGGCGATATGCTCCGCCGTTTCGGGCGTCTGGTGCGACCGCGACACGGCCACCCGCAGGCGGGGGTGCTCCGCCCCCTCTTCGAGCGGCAGCTGCCGCCAGCCCGTGACGATCTGGTCGTAGGTGTATTCGGCGGCGGCATCCGGCGCAATATGCTCCTTGACGTAGGAACCCGAATCCCGCCCGGCGACGTACATCTTTTCGAAATAGGGGACATAAATGACCGCCCCCATGCAGACGTTGTTCTCCATCAGGGCGATATTCACGGTAAATTCGTTGTTTCCCTTGATGAACTCGACCGTTCCGTCGAGCGGATCGACCAGCCAGTACAACTCCCAGTTGCGGCGTTCGTCGTAGCGCATCTCGCGGCCCTCCTCACTCAGGATCGGGATGCGCGTGCGGCCCAGATATTCGCGGATGGTTTTGTGTGCTAGGCGGTCGGCGAGGGTGATCGGCGTCTTGTCGTCTTTGAGGCTTATATCGTAATCGTCTAAATTCTTGTAAATATTCATTATCGAGGCTCCGGCCCTGACTGCCGCATTGAACAGCGGCGGCAGCAGATACATCCTCACCTTGTCGTTTATCATCGTAGCTCGTTTTTTGAGTTCGGTAATTTCGATTGCCATGGTAAAGGTAACAAGAATTTATGATATGGTAAAATTTTTCACTCCTATTTTACAGCGGCGCAGCAGCCCCTTCTCGTCGCCGCCCGTACGCCCGCAGGCAATATCGCTAAGGGCCAACGAAACACATCCGGCGACGCACCACACGAGGGCTGCGGTGAGCAGCACGGCAGCCGCCGGCCACCGGCCCGTCCATACGGCGGCGACGATCGCAGCGGCCAGCGCCGCAGCCGGCACGACACGCAGAACTGCCTGCAAACCAATACGCTGCCTGCGCGCAGACTGGGGCGTATAGAAAACCGGCTCCCAAAGGCTCCGCCGCCGGCGCCACGGAACGGCTTTGCCCGGACGGCGCGCAAAACCGCCGGCCGCAACGACGGCTTCGCGGCTCAGCAACACGGCCGGCTCTCCGATCCGCGCACGCACGCAATCGCACCCTCCGACGCCCCGCGCCCCCACTTCAGCCACCAGCCGCACGACAGCGTCCGGCAGCAGAAACTGTCCCTCCCGCACCGGCAGCACGTAATCGTAGGCCGCCACTTCGGCCGCCGCATCGAAATCGCCGGCGGGAGTATCCTGCGCACGGTCCACCAGCACCAGCCTGCGGAAACGGCGTTTGCGCGAACGTCCCAGCGCACGCACGCCCGTCACGGGCAGCTCCTCCGACAGCGCGTATTCGACGCGGATCATGCGGTAGCGGGCCGTAAAGGCCGCAAACTCGACGGGATAACGCAGGGAATCGAGCACCACGATCACCTCATAGTGTGCATATTCGGCCGAAAGCAGGTTTTCGACCTGCTCCTGCGCATGGACGCCGCTGCACAACACCGATATCCCGATGCCGCCGGGCGTGTCGCTCGCCACGGCGTGCGAACCTGCCAGCAGCAGCCGTTTGTTATGTCCCCGCACGACCAGCCAGAGCAGCGCGAGGGCCGCAGCGGCGACAGCGGCAAGCAGCAGTAACAGCACGATCAGCATACCAGACTCCGTTTATAGGAATGTATAAGCGATTCGTAGTAGGGACGCTCCCGGTCGCCGAACAACCGCCGCAGCACGGCAGGCGCATAGCCCTCCCGCGCCATGTAGCGCATCAGCGCCTTGCGTTCGGCGCGGCTCATCGAGGCGATGCGGCCCGCCACCTCGCGTCGCCTGAGCGAACAGCGCATCGAGCAGAGCGTGTAGAGCGCTTCGCGGCCCAGCTCCGGCACCCTTTCGCGGGCCACCATCGCCAGCAGAAGCCTCTCCGCCTCCTCGATGCCGAACTGCCGCACGATGCCCAGCCCCACCATCCGCAGGTTGCGGTTCGGGGAGCCGACGAGCGGTTCGTAGGCGATCGGCAGCAGACCGCGGCGCAGCATGGCCATGATCTCCGACACTTCGCAGGCCGAAAAGGGATAGTCGTACTCCGCCATCCGGCGCAGCGAGGTCGCAGGTTCGGCCGCCAGCTGCGTCATCAGGGCGTAGAAGCGCACGTAACGGTTGCGGCTGCGCATATAGCGGGCGGCTTCGACGCCGACTCCGTCCCCGGCGGGCAGCCGGGAGAGCAGCATCAGGTAGCGCGCACGGCGGTACCCCTGCGCGAAGCGTATCCGGCGCAGCAGCCATCCGTCCAGCCCGTATTGCACGACGATGCGGCGCAGCGGCGCCGGGTCGAGCCCGTAGGTCGCCGCCACCAGCCTGCCGACGGTTTCGATCAGCAGACGGCGGGCGCCCGCACGGCGCAGGAGCGGAAAGCGCGGCACCTCTTCGCCGCCAGAAAACAGGGCGAGCATGACGATATGCAGGTATTTGCGCTGCAGCACGGCATCACGGCCGCGCCTGCGTCTGCGGCGCAGCCGCCCGACCGCCATCCCGCCGAGCAGCCAGAGCGTCACGGCGGCGGCCGCCGCGGAATATATCATGAAAAGCGTTTCGGTCATAAAAGCCGGTTCAAATCGTTGGACACCTTGCCCCGCAGCCGCTGCAGGCTCAGCGGAAAAGCCATATACTGGTCCACGCCGCACTCCAGCAGGCTCAGGACGGCCTGTTCGGACTGGAGCCACGAAACCACGTAAAACAGCGGCCGTCTCAGTCCCGCGGGACGCACGCTGCGCACAACGTCGCGGCCGCACAAGAAAGGGGCCACATGCAGCACGATCACCAGATCGAACAATACGCGGCGGCAAAGCCCTTCCATCTCGTCCGCATCGGCCGCACAACGCACCTCGGTGTGCATGTCGATCAGCGACAGACGCACCATGTCGCGCAGAAAAATATCGTCCGAAACAATCAGTATCCTGTTCATAAAACCCCGTCCGGCGTGTGCCGGTGCCCTGCCCCGGCCCAAAACCATGCCAGAGCCGCACGGGGCCAAAAAAATTTGCCGGATATGTTGTTTATAAGATAAATATGCGTATATTTGCACTCCGAATTATGTTCAAATACATAACCATCGAATAAATGTACGTTATAGTAGAGATTGCAGGTCAGCAATTTAAAGCTGAAAAAGGTCGGAAACTTTATGTTCACCGTCTTCAGGGCGAAGAAAATTCGTCCGTAAGTTTCGACAAAGTCCTGCTCACAGACAACGACGGTCAGGTCAAAGTAGGTGCACCTGTAGTAAAAGGCGCCTCGGTGAAGTGCAAGATCCTGAAACACCTCAAGGACGACAAGGTTCTGGTGTTCAAGAAAAAGCGCCGCACAGGATATCAGAAATGCAACGGCCACCGTCAGTATCTGACACAGGTCCTTGTAGAGGAAATTGTTGCATAACCCTTTAAAACGGAAGAGAAATGGCACACAAGAAAGGTGTAGGTAGTTCGAAGAACGGACGTGAGTCGGAAAGCAAGCGACTCGGCGTCAAACTGTTCGGTGGCCAGTTCGCAAAGGCGGGCAACATTATCGTTCGTCAGCGCGGCACGGTTCACAACCCCGGTGAAAACGTGGGTATCGGTAAAGATCACACGCTCTTCGCCCTTGTAGACGGCACCGTCGAATTCTGCAAGAAAGGCGCAGGCAAATCGTACGTGAGCGTAACTCCCCTGAGCGAGTAAGCGTTCCATAGGCAACACAAGACAAGCGGCTTCCCCGACGGGAGGCCGCTTATTTTGTGAACCCCGGAAGCGCAAGACACACGGTCCGAAGATCATAGGGCACACACACCAAAGATCATACGGCGACCACACGCCCCAAAGCCGTTTTTCGGCAATCGACTCCGCGGCCCGGCCCCAATACAGACAGTTAGTTGAAGATTGCGGAAAATTGATTACCTTTGTTATGCGGTACAGCGTATTGCATGCGTTCTTGACATATCGAGTATATAAACGATTGTATTTGTCTGCTCTGAATCTGGTAAATTTTTTGAAGACACCCTATACAACCGCCCCCGGAAGGGTGTGCGTTGTTTTTCGGTGTCGCAGGTTTACCAGAACCCAGAGCAGTCGGGATTCGGCGCAGCCCTTTCTTCTTTGGCACAAAGGGTGCGCGCTGTTTTGTTGGATTTACGGGTTTACCAGAACCTCAGGAGTTACAGATTCAGCGGCACTCTTCTTCTTTGGCACAAATGAGTCCATTTGTCCGCACTCCTGCCGATGCAATCGAATCATATGCGGCGGCAGGATACTTTCCGATAATCGGATTCTTCATACAAAAGAGAGTTGCGTCACTTTTTTCCTGCCGCCGTTCTTTTTTACTTTCTCCGTCCGCAACATATTCCGCACATCCGGCCGACCGAGCAGCTCCGCCGCATGACACAAAAAAAACGGTAGCCCCTCAGAGAAAGACTGCCGCAAATATTCCGCGTCGGCGAAACTACTTCTTCGCAGGCTCTTTTTCAACGGCCTTGAATACGGCCAGCGACTTGTCGTCGTCGAAGAAGGTCAGCTCCGACCCCTTGATTTCGAAACGGTCCACGTCGTCGAGCATCTTGACGAACGCATCTTCGTACTGCATGTCGGGGCAGGCCATCCGGGTCATGCCCATATTCTCGAATTCGAGTTTCTTGCCCTTCAGCTCATAGCGGCCGAAGAAACGGTTGCAGTTGGTGCGTCCGGCGACCATCGTGTCGGCAGCATTGAACTCCAGCGTGAAGAAATCCGCCTCCTGATTGATCGCCGTCGCCGGAATCGACCCCATTTGGGCGAGTTTCCAAGTCGTACCTTCGAGCGTCTTGTCCTGCGCGGCGCTTCCGCACGCAGCCATCGTAACGAGCAGCGCTGCGGCTGCAAAATACTTTTTCATCATAAATACATATAAGTTAATAACAGAACGCCGCGTGCAAAAACCGCACAAAACCTGACGGCGTCGACTCTTACGCGCCCCAAAGTTAGCAATTCCCGGCCGGATACGCAACCCCGGCGACAAAAAACACAGGCAGGTTCTCACATAGGCAGTTTTTGGGCAGCCCCCGCAAAAAAAGCCATCCGGAACAAATCGCTCCGGATGGCCGCAAATCGGGCAAAGCCCCGAATTACATTTTTCAGGAATTACATTTTTTTCAGATAAACCGCGATCTGCAGTTCCGTCGTTGCGTTGAACAGATCGTCGAGAATGACAGCGGGATCGAGTCCCATCATCTGCGACGGATCGAGTCCCAGCCCGCCGAGCACGTCCTTGAGCAGCTTGACATAGGGCAGCATCATGGCGCGGTCCACATACAGGCGGAACACACCGCCCTCAAAGGTGTACTTGAACGGAATGGCGTAATGGCTGTCGGTCGAAACGACACTCAGCCCCTTATAAGCGCCGAGCATCTTGTCGATCTCGGAAAGAATCTCCATCCCCTCCTGCTTCTCGATCGCCCGGATGAAATCCTTGCTGACGGCAGCGAAGAACAGGTTCGACTCCGTATAGAAACTCAGCGCGCCTTCGGGCAGGACAGCGGAGGTCTCGGCACTCGGAAATACCGATACGGCCTCGGCGAACGTCGGCGAGAAGATCGTCGTCATGATGTCGGCCCCCTCCTCGACCACCACGTCATGGTATTTGGCGGCAAACAAACCGTCGCTATGCAGATCGAGCTGAACCAGACCGCTCGACACGAATTGCGAACCGATGGCCGACACCAAATCCAAGATGGTATTGAACGGCATTACGAACGAACCGGCAGGCATCCCCCTGCTCTCCGAGAGATCGATACCGGGAATATTATCCGGATCCGTCCATGCAGCGGCTACTTCCAGATAAAGCCTCGAAGGCTCACCGCCCCACTCGTCGGGCACTTCTTTAAAGTAGTGCGGCGTATAGCTGCCGACCAATTCGGACGATACCTGCGGTTTCTTCACCTTTCCGTCGTCATCGTTACAAGCCGTAAAGGCGACCAAGGCAGCGCACACGACAAACACGGACGCAATTTTGTGCAAGAGATTTTTCATAAGCGAGATTAGATAGTGTTAATTCAAATGTGCGGCAAAGTTATCTCCGGGGGCTATTATGAACAAATAAATTCATTCGGGGGGGGGATTTTTCAAACGGACAGCAAATTTTTCATCACGAACCGAATCGCCGGAACACAAAAAAGGCCGCGGCACTGATGCCGCGGCCGAAGCCGTTTCGCCGCCCGGACGGATCTCGAACGACTCCCCGAACGGTTTTCGAACGAATCTCCGAACGGATTTCGAACGAACCTCCTGACAGCCCGCCGACCGAACGGTTTTCGAACCATCCGCTCGGACAGATTCCGGACTGTCGTCCGAACCTATTTCGGGCGCCTTCCCGAAGGAGTTTCAGACTGCCATTCGGAGGGGATTCCGCCCCACCGTCCGGACAAATCCCGGACCGCTTCCCGGAGGAATTTCAGGTCGTCATCCCGGACAGATTTCAGGTCGCCGGACGGATTCCGAACCGCCATCCGTACGAACCACAACTCGGACGCACCGCCGCCCCGGAAATCGCACCGAAAAGCGGGCGGCATTCCCGGCGGCGCAACGTGCGGCCGCAACCGCCTTATCCGAACAAGCGGTTCAGCAGCGCCGCCAACCTGTATCCGGCTTTCAGCACCTGCGCCTCGGCGAACTCGTACGAGAAAATGATGAAGTCGCGCGACTCCTCGTACGAAAGCGTCTGACCGGCCTTGGTCCAGTCGTAGATCACGCGGCACTCGCGGGCGCTGTCGGCCAGCCAGTCGCGGGGCGTGCCTTCGGCGATATCGCGTTTTTCCCGCTTCGAACAGCGGTCGAGCTGGTGCCCGTATTCCAGATAATGCCACTTGTTGCTCAGCGTAAGCGCCCACTCGTCCCAATAATTATGCAGGCCGTACTCCTTGCCGCTGAGCGTGAATTTGAAACTCTTGTACCACGGATATTTCACGTGCCCCGGACAGTGCATGTCGCCGACGAGATGTACGATAAAGCGGATCGAGACCGTCACCGTCGAATCGTTTTGATTGCGGTAATCTTCCACTTTCGCAATGCAGTCGTCCAGAAAAGTCATCGCGTCGCCTTCGGGATCGGGCACGTAGTTTCCCCCGGCATCGACCTTGTTGGTGTGCCACGTATTGGTGTGCCTGTAGGCCGGCGTGTGGCGGACCTGATCCATCCACGAGGCATAATAGACGATCGAACGGCTGCCGAGATACTTTTCGATGTTTTTCTTGGCTTTGGGCGTCAGGTTGCATTCGGCGATGTAGGCGATCGCATCGTGGCCGATTTTCCCCCAGCCGAACGCCGTCGCGCACCAACAGCTGAGCACGGCCGTCAGCAGACATACGGATAGTTTTTTCATTTCGAATTAGTTTTAAGGTGATTTCGAAACAAATATAAAGAATAGATGTTAAATAAGCAATAAAAAGCAATTACAATCATTTCTTTTCATGCTTTATCCTATCCATGCAAGCGATACGACGCCGGACGCGATCCGGCCCGACAATAAAAAAAGCCGCGGCACAATGCCGCGGCCTTTCACATAGCTGTCATACAGATCAGTACTCCATCTTGGCAAGACGCTGGTAGCTGTTGTAACGCCACTTGGCGTTCTCCTCAGCGGCAGCGAACAGCTCCTCGGCCTCGGCCGGGAACGACTTCTTGAGCGAAGTGTAACGCACCTCCTTCATCAGGAAGTCGCGGAACTTCGACCAGTCGGGTTCCTTCGAGTCCATCACGAACGGATTCTTGCCCTGCTCTTCGAGCTGCGGATTATAGTGCCACAGGTGCCAGTAGCCGCAGGCCACGGCCTCCTTGCCCACGGTCTGCGTGCGCGTCATGCCGCCCTTGATGCCGTGGTTGATACACGGCGCGTAAGCGATCACGAGCGACGGTCCGGGATAAGCCTCGGCCTCCTTCAGCACGTTGAAGAGCTGCATCTGCGACGCGCCGATCGAAACCTGCGCCACGTATACGTAACCGTAGGTCATGGCAATAGCGCCGAGGTCCTTCTTGCGGATACGCTTACCGGCCGACGCGAACTTGGCGACGGCGCCCACGGGCGTCGATTTCGACGACTGACCGCCGGTATTCGAGTAAACCTCGGTATCCACGACCAGAATATTCACATCCAGCCCCGAAGCCAGCACGTGGTCCACGCCGCCGAAGCCGATGTCGTAACCCCAGCCGTCGCCGCCGATGATCCACTGCGACTTCTTCACCAGCCAGTCCTTCATTTCGAGAATGTCCTTGCAGTAGTCGCAGCCGCAGGCCTCCATCATCGGGATCAGGCGGGCCGAAACCTCGGCCGACTTGGCCGACGAACCGCGCGCGGCGATCCACTCCTGCATGACGCCCTTCAGCTCGTCCGAGCACTTCGTACAGCCTGCGATCGCCTGCTCCATCGACTCCTGAATACGGTCGCGGAGTTTCTCGACGCCCACGTGCATACCCAGACCGAACTCGGCGTTGTCCTCGAAGAGCGAATTGGCCCATGCGGGGCCCTGCCCCTTGTCGTTGGTGCAGTACGGCGTCGAAGGAGCCGAACCCGAATAAATCGAGGTACAGCCCGTGGCGTTGGCCACCATCATCTTCTCGCCGAACAGCTGCGAAATAGCCTTGATATAGGGAGTCTCGCCGCAGCCTGCGCAGGCGCCTGAGAACTCGAAGAGCGGTTGTGCGAACTGCAGGTTCTTGACGCTCTTGGTCTTGTCCACGACCTGCTTGTAGCCGATATTCTTTACGATATAATCCCAATTCTTCTGCTGGGGCAGCTGCGATTCGAGCGGTTTCATCACCAGCGCCTTCTCCTTGGCGGGGCAGACGTCCACGCAGTTGCTGCAGCCCGTACAGTCGAGCGGCGAAATCTGGATGCGGAACTTGTAGTCCTTCGTCTCGCCCAGCCCCTGCTTCCACTCTACGCCCGAAGCGGCTGCTTCGGTCTCCGTTGCGAGGAACGGACGGATCACGGCGTGCGGGCAGACATAGGCGCACTGGTTGCACTGGATACAGTTCTCGATCTTCCATTCGGGCACGTTCACGGCGATGCCGCGCTTCTCGTAGGCGGCCGTACCGTTCTCCCACGTACCGTCCTCACGGCCCGTAAAGGCCGATACGGGCAGGTCGTCGCCCTTCAGGCCGTTGATCGGCTCGACGATCTTGCGCACGAATTCGGGACACGAAGCGTCCGAAACATGCACGAAGCCCTTGTCCTCGATCGAAGCCCACTCGGCAGGAATCTCGACCTTAACGACGGCATCGCCGCCGGCGTCCACGGCCGCATAGTTCATGTTGACGATATCCTCGCCCTTCTTGCCGTAGGACTTCTGGATCGCCTTCTTCATCTGCTCGACGGCCTTGTCGAACGGAATGACGTTGGCGATCTTGAAGAACGCCGACTGCATGATCGTGTTGGTGCGCGAACCCAGTCCCAGCTCGGCGGCGATCTTCGTGGCGTTGATGATATAGAAGTTGATCTTGTTCTTGGCGAGGTAAGCCTTCATGTGCGCGGGCAGCGTCTCGCAGGTCGTAGCGGCGTCGTGCACCGAGTTGAGCAGGAACGAGCCGCCGGCCTTCAGGCCCTTGAGCACGTCGTACTTGTCCACATACGAAGGCACGTGGCAGGCCACGAAGTCGGGCGTGGTGACCAGATAGGGCGAAGTGATCGGCAGGTCGCCGAAACGCAGGTGCGACGAGGTGTAGCCGCCCGATTTCTTCGAGTCGTAGGAGAAGTATGCCTGACAGTATTTGTTCGTCGTGCCGCCGATGATCTTGATCGAGTTCTTGTTGGCGCCCACCGTACCGTCGGCGCCCAGACCGAAGAAGAGCGCTTCGAACGTGCCGGGCTTGGCCAGCGAGATCTCCTCGCCCACGGGCAGCGAACGGAACGTCACGTCGTCCACGATACCCACCGTGAACTGGTTCTTGGGTTCGTTGGCCGCGAGGTTCGTGAACACGGCCAGCATCTGCGCCGGCGTGGTGTCCTTCGACGAAAGACCGTAACGGCCGCCGATGATGAGCGGCTTGTTCTTGCACGGGCAGGTGGCGAAAGCCTCCACCACGTCGAGGTAGAGCGGATCGCCGTTGGCTCCCGGCTCCTTGGTGCGGTCCAGCACGCAGATGCGCTTCACGCTTTCGGGCAGCACCTCCATCATGTATTTCACCGAGAAGGGACGGTAGAGGTGAACGGTCACGACACCCACCTTCCCGCCTTTGGCGTTCAGGTAATCGACCGTCTCCTTGAGGGTCTCGGTCACCGAACCCATCGCGATCACGATGTTCTCGGCGTCTGCGGCTCCGTAGTATACGAAGGGCTTGTACTCGCGGCCGGTGATCTTCGAAATCTCGCGCATCGCGTCTGCGACCATGTCGGGCACGGCGTCGTAGAAGGTGTTGGCGGCTTCGCGGGTCTGGAAATAGATGTCGGGGTTCTGGGCCGTACCGCGCGTCACGGGGTGTTCGGGGTTGAGCGCACGCTGGCGGAAGGCCTTCAGCGCGTCGCGGTCGAGCATCGCCGTCAGGGCGGCTTCGTCGATCAGCTCGATCTTCTGGATCTCATGCGAGGTACGGAAACCGTCGAAGAAGTGCAGGAACGGCACGCGCGACTTGAGCGCCACGATGTGCGCCACGCCCGCGAGGTCCATCACCTCCTGTACGGACGAGGTGGCGATCATCGCGAATCCGGTCTGGCGGGTCGCCATGACGTCCTGATGGTCGCCGAAAATAGACAGCGACTGCGCGGCCAGCGCGCGGGCCGACACGTGGAACACGCCGGGAAGCAGCTCGCCGGAGATCTTGTACATATTCGGAATCATCAGCAGCAGGCCCTGCGACGCGGTAAACGTCGAAGTGAGGGCGCCGCTCTGGAGCGAACCGTGCACGGCGCCTGCGGCGCCCGCCTCGGACTGCATCTCCACGACTTTCACCGTTTCGCCGAAAATATTTTTACGACCTTGTGCGGCCCACTCGTCCACGAGCTCGGCCATGGTCGAGGAGGGCGTGATGGGGTAAATCGCCGCAACTTCCGAGAACATGTATGCAACATGCGCCGCAGCGTAATTACCGTCACACGTGATAAATTTCTTTTCTGCCATTTTGTTAAAATTTTAGATGATATTGTGTGTGTTTTCTGAATTCAGGACAGAATGCGTTGCAAAGATAGCAAATCCGGCGGAAAAAACAGTCCGATTTCAGAACAAAAAATCAGGAATTTTTACCATTCGGGGTGTTAGCGGAATAACACTCAAGGTTGTTAATTTTTTAACACAAACCTGCGGAAATCACGGAGTTGCAAAACCGGTTTACCCATAGCGCGTTACCACGGCGGCACACTTTCCGGCGCTCCGCCGCGCCTCCTCCGGGGAGCGTCTCCCGGCTCCAGAACAGACGCACATTCCATGCCGTGCCAAAATAACGCAAAACAGCCTGCATTGAGCAAATTCGGGTTTAACGGATGGGTTGTTCGGGCAGTGCAATTGCAGATCGGGAAAATTTTTCTACTTTTGTTCCCCGAATTCGTTCTTTACATATCGTCATATGTCAACGATGTATTGGGACCCTAAAATCTGGTAAATTTTTTGCAATCCCGCAATATCCGTCGTACCCCGAAGGGTGCGTGCTGTAATTTGTGGGATTGAAGGCTTACCAGAGCCGTAGGGTCCACAGATTCGGCAGCACTCTTCCCGTTTTCCTGCCGCAGCACACCGGGCCATATGCGGCGGCAGGATTTATGGATTCACAATCCCCAAACTTCATAGTCACAGAATCCATCAAACAAATGAGGCGTCACTACTATTCCTGCCGCCGCTTTTTTACTATCTTTGCAGCCATATGATCGAATACAAAAAGAAAATACTGGCGAACGGACTCACGGTCGTCGTCAACCGCGACCCGGTCTCGAAGCTCGCCGCGGTAAACATCCTCTATAAAGTAGGCGCACGCAACGAAAATCCCGAACGCACGGGGTTCGCGCATCTGTTCGAACACCTCATGTTCCGCGGCACGCGCCGCATACCCAACTTCGACCTGCCGGTGCAGATGGCCTGCGGCGACAACAACGCCTTCACCAACAACGACTATACCGATTTCTACATCACCCTGCCGAAAGACAACGTCGAGACGGCCCTGTGGCTCGAAAGCGACCGCATGGAGGGGCTTGACATCACGCCCGAAAAACTCGAAACCGAGAAGCGCGTGGTGATCGAGGAGTTCCGCCAGCGCTACCTCAACCAGCCCTACGGCGACCAACCGATGCTGCTGCGGGCGCTGGCCTACAAGGTCCACCCCTACCGCTGGGCCACCATCGGGCTGACGCCCGAACATATCGCCCAAGCGACGCTCGACGAGGTGCAGGCCTTCTACCGCGCCCACTACCGCCCTTCGAACGCCATTCTTTCGATCTCGGCCGACATCGACGAAGAGAAGATGCTCGATCTGGCCGAAAAGTGGTTCGAGCCGCTCGCCAACCGGCCTGCGGCCCCGGACCACATCCGTCAGGAACCGGTCCAGACCGCACCGCGCCGCGAGGTCGCCGAGCGCGACGTCCCCGCCACGACGGTTTCGCTGGCCTTCCACATGGGCGGACGCACCTCGCCCGACTTCTACATCGCCGACCTCGTGTCGGACCTGCTGGCCGGCGGCGACTCGGCGCGGCTCTACACGCATCTGGTCAAGGAGCAGCGGCTGTTCTCGTCGGTGAACGCCTACATTTCGGGCGACGTCGATCCCGGACTCTTCGTCTTCACGGGCCAGCTTCTGCCGGAGACGACACCCGAACAGGCCGAAGCGGCCTTCCGCGCCGAAATCGAAGCGCTCCGGACCCGCCCTGCGACGGATTACGAGGTCGAGAAGGTCAAAAACAAGTTCGAAGCCAACACGCTCTTCGGCGAACTGAACGTAATGAACAAGGCGATGAACCTCGGCTTCTACGAGATGCTGGGCGACCTGCCGCTCGTCAACCGCGAGGTTGCGGCCTACCGGGCCGTCACTACCGACGACATCATCGACTTCAGCCGCCGCACGTTCCGGCCCGAAAACTGTTCCACCCTCATTTACAAAGCAAGCAAATGACACAACCGCCTCTCGTAATACCCGCGACCGTCGAGGTCCCGCAGGCCGAAAAGACGACGCTCTCCAACGGCGCCACGCTCTACACACTCGCCTCGGACGACTTCGAAGTGCTGCGCATCACCTTCGTGTTCCGCGCCGGATCGGCCGTGCAGCGGGTTCCCTTCTCGGCATCGGCCGCGGCGAACATGCTCGCAGAAGGCACGCGCGACATGACGGCGCAGCAGATCGCCGAACAGCTCGACTATTACGGCTCCTATTTCGACGTCAACATCGACCGGGACTACGCCTATATCAGCTTCTGCACGCTCTCCAAATTCTTCGGACAGACGCTGGCCGTGGCCGAGCAGGTGCTCCTGCATCCGACATTTCCGGAGGAGGAGCTGCGCACCTACTGCGCCAAGCGCAAACAGCGGCTGGCCATCGAGCGCACGAAAGTGGACGTCGAAGCCCGCGAAGCGTTCGCCCGGACGATGTTCGGTCCCGAACACCCCTACGGCATTTCGGCCGACGAAAACGATTACGACCGCCTGACGCGGGCCGACGTCGCGGAATTCTACGCCCGCCATTACACGGCCGCCAACGGCTTCGTAGTGTGCAGCGGACGCATCGGCGAGCAGGAACGGGAAGCCGTGGCCGCCCTCGCGGAACGGCTGCCGCGGTCGGAGTCCGAAACCGGGACGCCGTTTCCGGCGCCCGTAACCCGGCACGAAGCCTTCGTCGAACACCCCGGCGCCGTGCAGTCTTCGGTCCGCATCGGACGCATGCTCTTTCCGCGCCAGCATCCCGACTTCTTGGGCATGCAGGTCGTGGCATCGGCGCTGGGCGGCTACTTCGGATCGCGCCTGATGCAGAACCTGCGCGAAGAGCGCGGCTACACCTACGGCGTGGTGGCCGCCATGGTCAATTTCGAACAGGCGGGCTACTTCGCCGTCGCAACGCAGGTCGGCACCGACGTCACGCGCGACGCCCTGCGGGAGATCTACGCCGAAATCGAACGGCTGCGCACGGAGCCGATGCCCGACGAGGAACTTTCGCTGGTCAAGAACATCATGATCGGCGAAATGATGCGCATTCTCGACGGTCCGTTCGGCATCGCCGACGTCACGATCGAAAACATCCTCTGCGGCCGGGACCACACCGTCATCGGCGAGAACATCCGCCGCATACAGGCCATGACGCCCGCCGACATACAGCGTCTGGCGCAGAAATACCTCGCGCGCGAGGATCTGGTGACCGTCATCGCAGGCGACCCCATCCCGGAGGAGCGGCAGGCCCCGGAAGAAAAGGCGGATCGCCAGTGACGCGCAGCCGAATTTCACCCCGGCGGCCGCAGCAGCGCACAGACAGAACAGTAAGCGGAAGCCCCGACCATACGGAACCGGCAACAAAAAAGCATCCCTCAACGGGATGCTTTTTATTTCAATGCAGGCATATGACGCATGGCCGCAGGCTTATGATCGCACAACGTATGACCGCAGACGCATCATGCACGGCGCATAATGCACGGCGCATGATGCACGGCGCACGGACTCCGAACGGCTACGTTCTGTTCGCCGCAACCCAGTCGGTCAGCTCCACGAAGTCGGCGACCGAAAGCTGCTCGGCGCGCTGCGTGAAGAAAGGATGCTCCGCGCCGCCGAAATTGCCGAATACCGACCGCAGCGAGTTGCGGATCATCTTGCGCCGCTGTCCGAAGGAGGCTTTCACGACTTTCACGAACAACGTTTCGTCGCAGGCGAGCCGCTCGACGCCGTTGCGGCGCAGGCGGATCACCGCGCTCTTGACCTTGGGCGGCGGATTGAAAACCGTCTCATTGACCGTAAAAAGATACTCGATGTCGTACCACGCCTGCAAAAGCACCGAAAGGATGCCGTACTCCTTCGAGCCGGGAGGTTCGGCCAGCCGCACGGCGACCTCCTTCTGGATCATGCCGACGCATTCAGGCACCAGATCGCGGTTCTCCAGCACCTTGAAGAATATCTGCGAAGAGATATTGTAGGGAAAATTGCCGATGATCTTCAGCCCTCCGGGAAACAGTTCGCGCAGGTTCATCTTCAGGAAGTCGCCTTCCATCAGACGCGGCGTGAATTCGGGATAATGCGCATGCAGGTATTCGACGCTTTCCGGGTCGATCTCGGCCCCGTAGGTGACGATGTCGTCGCGCCTGAGCAGAAACTGCGTCAGCACGCCCATGCCACACCCCACTTCCAGCACGTCGCACCGCCCGGCGGCTTTCGCCCCCTGCCCGGCATCCGGCGTAACATCCGGCTCTATACCCGACACACCCTCCGGCCCTGCCTCCTGCGCAACATCCCGCCCGGCATCCGGTTCCGTCCTCTGAACAACATCCCGCCCGGCACCCGCAGCGACATCCAGCCCGGCTGCAATTTCCGCTGTCCGTCCATCGCCTGCGACCTCCCCGGTTCCGGCCGCTGCGCACCTCTCGGCAGCGTTTCCGGTCCCTCTTTTCGCTGCGACGATTACGACCGTCTCCGGCTCCTCCGGTCCTCTCCCAGCCGCAGCCTGCCCGTCCGCTCCGGGAAGAGCGGCAACAGCAGGAGCTGTCCGCAGCCGGATCTCTCCGCCCGAAAGCGAGTCGCAGATTTTGCGCGCGATATTCAGATCGACCAGAAAATGCTGGCCCAGCGCTTTTTTAGCCCTTACTTCACTCATTCTATTTCAGCAATTCATAATAACAGCCGTCCACGAACGCTCCGTTCCCGACAAAAGCGCAGTGCATCGTCCCCACGAAACGGAATCCGGCTTTGTCCAGCACCCGCTGCGAAGCGGGATTCGAGACGTATGCGGCGGCAAAGATACGAATTATCGGGGTATTTGCGAAAACCCGCTCCGCGGCCCGCGCCACGGCGGCGGTCATAACACCCCGTCCCCGGTACGAGACCCCGGTACGAAGCCCCGATCCGACAGCCGATTCCGGCGTTGAACCGCCCGACATCCGTCCCCGGCGCCAACCCGATGCCGCCCACGGCTTTGCCGCCGATCACTACGGCGAAATCCTCCGGCGGGGGGGGGCTGCGTAATGAAGGCGTGCGCATCGCCCGGCGAATAGGGACCCTGCAGCTTCCGAAAATTCCCGGCCAAGACAACCGCATCGATCTTCCGGAAAATTTTCCGAAGTTCCCGGCCCTCCGCCTCAGCCCTCTCCAAAAAAATCCGCCGGGCGCAATGTCCGGCGGATAACTCTCAGCGCTTCTGTCTGCGCGATTTCTTCTTCTCCTGCCGCTCCTTGGCCCGGCGTTCGAGCCGCACGCGGCGCTGCGTCAGGCGGAACGTGTAGAGCAGGCCCACGAAACCCACACCCAGCAGCGTAATCCAGAACCAGACGGCAATGCCCCGTTCCATATACTCCAGCGCGTAAATCACGCCCGCGACCGCCGCGATCATCATCACGAGACGGACGATCTGCATAACATTCGTTTTCCTCATATCACTCCTTATTTTACACGTTTCCGACTCCGGGCGCCGGCCGCCGCAACCGCCGCGCCGCACGGACCGGCACGCAAAACCGCTGCACAAACCGCTGCACAAACCGCTGCACGGACCCGCGCGTACCGATCGTCCTCTTCCCCGCGCGCCATACGCCACAAAACAGCTGCGGCGCCCTGCCGGAAGAAACACGGCATCGACACTCCGAAACCGCTGCAAAGCCCCCTTCCGTCAGGGAATCTGGTGCCGGTTCACCTCGTCGAGGTGCCTGCACTTGCGCTTATGGCATTCGTTGTACACCATACCCGCGCCGGCCAGTGCGAACAGCACCGCCACGATCAGGTCGAAAATACAGTTTTTGTTCGACAAAGCCCAGAATATATTGACACCGAGCCACACGAGCGTCACAATCAGGAAAATCACGGCAACAGTAAAAGTCTTTTTGTTCATAGGCGTATTTGTTAAGTTAGTCCATTCCTCGGAACAGTGACGCAACAGCCGCGGGACAGCAGGTCGGTACAGGGCGTCAGTTACCCTGCTCACACATGAATTTGATACGCACCAGACGTATCTCCTCCTCGGTATAGTCGGCCCCCAGTTCGTCGATGGCCGCATCGAGCGAGTCGCTCTCGGCGTCCTCCTTGAAATAGAGGTATATGTCCTCGATCTTGTCCTCGTCCATAAACTCCCGGAGGTAATAGGAGATGTCGAGCTTCGTGCCCGAATTGACGATTCCCTCGATCTCGGTCAGCAGTTCGTCGAAGTCGAGATCCTTGGCGCGGGCGATGTCCTCGAAATCCATCTTCCGGTCGATCGACTGGATGATGAAGATCTTGTTGCCCGACTTGTTGCCGACCGACTTGACGATCATGTCCTGCGGGCGGATGATCTCCTTCTCCTCGACATAGGCCTTGATCAGCTTGATGAACTCCTCGCCGAACTTGCGGGCCTTGCCCACGCCGACGCCGGTAATGTTCTGCATCTCTTCGAGGGTGATGGGGTACTGCACGGCCATATCTTCGAGCGACGGGTCCTGAAAGATGACGAACGGCGGCAGTCCGTGCTGCTTGGCGACCTTCTTGCGCAGGTCCTTGAGCATCGAGAACAGCTCCTCGTCCGCAGCGCCGCCCTTGCCCATCGGAGCCACGGCCTCGGCCTCCCGCTCCTCCTCGTCGTAATTGTGGTCGAGCGTCACCGTCACGGGGAACGGCATGGCGATGAAATTCTCGCCCTTGCGGTTCACCGAGATCAGTCCGTAATTCTCGATATTCTTGTCCACCAGTCCGAGGATGAGCGCCTGACGCAGTACGGCACCCCAGAAGGTGGCGTCGTGCTCGGCGCCTGCGCCGAACCACTTGCTCTTGTTGTGACCGTAACTCTTTATCAGCGCCGTGGTCTTGCCCGTCAGCACATTCACCAGATAGTCGCCCTTGAACTTGTCGCCGATGTCGCGCAAAGCCTCCAGCAGCATCTTCAGCGCGGCCTTGGCGTCGATCTTTGGACGCGGATTGCGGCAGTTGTCGCAGTTGCCGCAGTTCTCCTCCGTATACTCCTCGCCGAAGTAGTGCAGCAGCGTCTTGCGGCGGCACATCGAACTCTCGGCGTAGGACACCGTCTCCTGCAGCAGCAGTTTGCCGATCTCCTGTTCGGCGATGGGCTTGCCCTGCATGAACTTTTCGAGTTTCTGAATGTCCTTGTAACTGTAGAAAGTCAGGCAGTAGCCTTCGCCGCCGTCACGGCCGGCGCGGCCCGTCTCCTGATAATAGCCTTCGAGCGACTTGGGTATGTCGTAATGGATCACATAACGCACGTCGGGCTTGTCGATGCCCATGCCGAATGCGATCGTGGCGACGATCACGTCGGCGCGCTCCATCAGGAAATGGTCCTGATTGGCGGCGCGCGTCGCGGCGTCCATGCCGGCGTGGTAGGCCAGCGCCTTGATGCCGTTGGCCACGAGCAGTTCGGTCAGCTCCTCGACCTTCTTGCGGCTCAGGCAGTAGATGATGCCGCTCTTGCCCTCGTTCTGCTTGATGAAGCGGATGATGTCGCGGTCCACGTTGTGCTTGGGCCGGATTTCGTAATAGAGGTTCGGGCGATTGAACGACGACTTGAAGACCGAAGCGTCGGACATGCCTAGATTCTTCTGAATGTCCAGCTGCACCTTGGGCGTGGCAGTAGCCGTCAGGGCGATCAGCGGCGCAGGACCGATTTCGTTGATGATCGGGCGTATGCGGCGGTACTCAGGCCGGAAGTCGTGCCCCCACTCCGAGATGCAGTGCGCCTCGTCGATGGCGTAGAACGACACCTTTATTTTATGCAGGAAGGCCACGTTGTCCTCCTTGGTCAGCGACTCAGGGGCGAAATAGAGCAGCTTGGTCTTTCCCGACAGCACATCGGCGCGCACCTGCGCCACGGCGGTCTTGTTGAGCGACGAGTTGAGGAAATGGGCGATCCCCGAATCGGCCGAGAAGGTGCGCATGGCGTCCACCTGATTCTTCATCAGCGCGATAAGCGGTGAAATGACGATCGCCACGCCGTCCATGATCAGGGCGGGCAGTTGGTAGCACAGGGACTTTCCGCCGCCCGTCGGCATAAGCACGAACGTATCGTTTCCCTCCAGCACATTGCGGATCACAGCCTCCTGATTCCCTTTGAACGACGAAAAGCCGAAGTACTCCTTCAGCTTGTCGTGCAGCAGGGACGATTCATTTTGTTTCATTTCGCCGATTCTACTCTTTATTCACAAATTCTTAGGTAAAGTTAGCAAAAAATTCGGAATTCCGCACCATCTTCCGATAAAAATTCAGCGTCCCGGCGATTGGAGCAAGTCCGGTCGCGCCCGGCTCAACGAAATGGTTTCGTTTCTTTCCGATACGGACACATGAACGGGCGGCCCGGAAAAATGGCATATTCTATGCAAAAGAGTCCTCCGATTCCCTGCAAACAGTTTACCGTCCGACACTTATTAACCGACATAACCAGTCAGCCATGAAAAAACGCTTACTATCCGCACTGCTGTTCACCGCCGCACTGAGCCTCCCCGCCACCGCGCAGACGCTCCCCGCACGACCCGCCCCGGAAGGCTCCGACACACGACCGGCACCCCGAACAAGCGCCGCCGAGATCGACGACGCCAACAACGCCGCTTCGCCGGAAGAAGTCTCGAAGAAGATCACCCGGTTCGAGAAGATTCTCGCCGCGCTGCCCAAATTTTCGGGCTATGCACAGATCGGCTACACCTCCCAGACCAACGTCGGGGGAACGGACGGCAAAAATTCGTCGTCGTTCAACGTCAAGCGCATGCGTCTGATCCTCACGGGCGACATCTCCCGCACGTTCGACTACAAGATGCAGTTCGAGGGCTTCTCCAGCTCGGCCGACCAGCAAGGCAAGGCGCTCATCACCGTGCAGGACATGTACCTGCGGGCCAAAATCCGCCCCCAGATACACATCTGGGCCGGTCAGTTCCCCGTTCCGCTGACCATCGAGAATTACGACATCTCGCCCGGCACGCTCGAAGTCCCCAACTTCTCGCACGCCATTCTCAAAATGGTCTGCCGCAACGCCGTGTCGGGCTACAACACCTACGGCCGCGACTGCGGCCTGCAAGCCACGGGCGCGTTCCTGCACCGCGACGGCTGGGACATGTTCACCTACAACCTCGCCCTCTTCAACGGCTCGCAGATGAACCGCCCGGACGACAACAAGTCGAAAGACATCGTGGCGCGCCTCACGTTCTTCCCTCTCAGGGAGCTGCGCATTTCAGGCTCGGTGAACTGGGGCGAATACACCAACAACACGGTTTCGAAGGACTATATCCCCATGACGCGCTACGCCGCCGGCTTCTGGTACGACAGCGAACACATCCTCGTCCGGGCCGAATACGCGCACACCGGCTCCTCCGCGGCCTACACAGACAAGACGACGGGGGAAAAGACACGCGGCAAGGTAGACGAACAGATGTACTACCTCATCGCAGGCTACAAATTCAAGGGCAAATACATGCCCGTAATCCGCTACGACGTCTTCAACGGCAAACGCAACACCTACCTGCCCGGCTCGGTCGGCAAGCAGCAGGACTTTCTGGTGGGCTTCCTCTACATGCCCATTCCGCGGCTGAAGGCGCAGGCCGCATGGACGCTTTCGAAATACTCGGCGGCGGGAGCCAAGAACGGCAACGGCTTCGAAGTGGCGCTGATCGGATTCTTCTGACGCCCGGCCCGATTGTCCCCGCAGTTGCCGGGACAACATCGCCGCACGCTCCGGCCCGCACGCCCGGCCGCCGGGGAACATTTCCGCGGCCGTTCGGAACCTTTTTGCCGCCGCTGCGGACAATTTCAGGACTTCGTCCCCTTTCCGGAGAGAATTATGGCCCCGCGGTTTGGAGTTTTTACCTACTTTATATACCTTTGTTGCGACGGCCCCGGCCCGCAGCCTTCCCGTTCCGGCTCATCCGCCCGAATACGGAACCGCTTCGGGATGAAGGGGCTGCAAACCTAACCATGCAGCAACATGCGCCTATACACAAGCGAACTTGTCAAGAAATATAAAGCCCGCACGGTCGTCGATCACGTCTCGATCGACGTCAATCAGGGCGAGATCGTCGGACTGCTCGGCCCCAACGGAGCGGGCAAGACCACGACCTTCTATATGATCGTGGGACTCATCAAGCCCAACGAAGGACGCATTTTTCTGGAAAACGACGAGGGACAGGTCGCCGAGCTGACCAACGAACCGGTCTACAAGCGCGCGCAGATGGGCGTGGGTTATCTGGCGCAGGAAGCGTCGGTTTTCCGCCGCCTGTCGGTAGAGGACAACCTCCGCGCCGTGCTCGAAATGACCGAATATTCGAAGGAGTATCAGGCCGAGCGCGTCGAATCGCTGATCGAGGAGTTCCGCCTGCAGAAGGTCCGCAAGAGCCTCGGCATCCAGCTTTCGGGCGGTGAACGCCGCCGCACGGAGATCGCGCGCGCCGTGGCCATCAACCCGGCGTTCATCCTGCTCGACGAACCCTTCGCGGGCGTGGACCCGATCGCCGTCGAGGACATCCAGTCGATCGTGGCGACGCTCAAGCACAAGAACATCGGTGTGATCATCACCGACCACAACGTCGACGAGACGCTGGCCATCACCGACCGCACCTACCTGCTCTACGAAGGCAAGATCCTCAAAACCGGCACCGCCGAGGAGCTGGCCGCCGACCCGATGGTCCGCAAGGTCTATCTGGGCCAGCACTTCGAGCTGAAAAAGAGCCACCAACTGACGCAGGAGATGAAAAACCGCAAAACTCCGCAGGAATAACGGCCGAAACACGAAATCAGGGATGCGGGGCTTTTGCACCGGCATCCCCGCTCAATCATATATCACCCATAATGGATAAGACGGTTCCATCGGGCCGCGTCAAAGGCACGCTGACGCCGCCCTGCTCGAAAAGCTACGCACAGCGCGCCTTGGCGGCATCGCTTCTCTGCGAAGAGACCTCCGTGCTGCGCAACATCGAGTTCTGCAGCGACACGCGCTCGGCGTTGCAGTGCATCGAGACGCTCGGCGCCCGCGTGACCCGGATCGGCGAAGAGACGCTTTCGATCGAAGGCGGGCTGCGCCCGCAGGGGCACACGCTCCGCGTCGGCGAGTCGGGTCTTTCGACACGCCTTTTCACCCCCATCGCTTCGCTCTGCGGCACGCCGATCACCATCGAAGGCGAGGGCACGCTGCTCCGCCGCCCGATGGAGATGATGATAGGACCGCTGCGCACGCTGGGCGTCCGGGTGCGCGACAACGGCGGATTCCTGCCCTTCGAAGTCCGCGGACCGATCCGCGGCGGCGAGGTCGACGTGGACGGCTCGGTTTCGTCGCAGTTCATCACGGGACTCATGCTGGCGCTGCCGCTGGCCCGACACGACACCACGATCCATGTGCGGAGCGCGGTTTCGACCCCTTATCTGGACATGACCATAGACACCGCGGCCCGTTTCGGCGTGGAAATCTGCCATAACGATTACGAAGAGTTCTACATCGAAGGCGGCCAGCGTTACAGCCCGGCCTGCCTGAGCATCGAGGGCGACTGGAGCGCGGCGGCCATGCTGCTGGTGGCCGGCGCCGTCGCCGGAGAGGTTACGGTACGGAATATCTCGATGCTCTCGAAGCAGGCCGACACGGCCGTCTGCACGGCGCTGGTCCGGGCCGGCGCCGCCGTCATCAACGAAGCCGATTCGGTGACGACGATCAGCCGCCCGCTACACGGCTTCGAATTCGACGCCACCAACTGCCCCGACCTCTTCCCCGCCCTTGCGGCCCTCGCCGCGGCGGCCGACGGCGTCAGCACGATCCGCGGCACTTCGCGGCTGCTGCACAAGGAGAGCAACCGCGCCGAGGCGATCCGCGAAGAATACGCCAAAGTAGGTATCGAAGTGGACATCTCGGAAGAGGACGTCATGCGCATCCGCGGCGGCAAAATCCGCCCGGCGCGCGTTTCGAGCCACGACGACCACCGCATGGCCATGTCGATGGCGGTCTCGGCGCTGCGCTGCGACGGGCAGATAACGATCGAAAACGCCGAGTGCGTAGCCAAGAGCTACCCCGGCTTCTTCGAAGACCTTGAAAAAATCAGAGTTTAAAGCCATGAACATTTTCGGTCATAACTTCAGGCTCGCCATCTGGGGCGAGTCGCACGGCCAGCAGATCGGCATCTCGATCGACGGCATTCCGGCAGGCGTTCCGCTTTCGGCGGAGGATTTCGAAACCGACCTCGCACGCCGGCGCAGCGGCGCGCGCGGCACCACGCCGCGCCGCGAACCCGACATCCCGCAGATCGTGTCGGGACTCTACAACGGCATGACCACGGGCGCCCCGCTGACCATCGAGTTCGCCAACCGCGACACCCACTCGCAGGACTACGCCAACGTGATGCGCCACTACCGGCCCTCGCACGCCGACATGGTGGCCTACCACAAATTCAACGGCTTCAACGACCCGCGCGGCGGCGGCCACTTCTCGGCCCGCCTGACCGTGGCGCTCACGGCCGCAGGCGTGGTCGCCAAGAAGATACTGCCGCCGGGCGTGACCTTCGACACCCGCGTCGCGGAGATCGGAGGCTGCACCGACCCGGAGGGTTTCGACGAGGTGCTGCGCGCCGCGGCCGCCGAGCAGGACTCCGTAGGCGGCATCATCGAATGCCGCGTACAGGGCGTCCCGCTGGGGCTGGGACAACCCTTCTTCGACTCGGCCGAAAGCATGATCGCCCACCTGCTCTTCTCGGTTCCCGCCGTCAAGGGCGTGGAATTCGGCAGCGGCTTCGCCGGGGCGCGCATGCGCGGCTCCGAGAACAACGACCCGTTCCTCGACGTCGAAGGCACGACAGCGACCAACAACGCGGGCGGCATCAACGGCGGACTGACCAACGGCAACGAACTCGTCGTCCGCGCCGCCGTCAAGCCCACGCCGAGCATCGGCCGCGAACAGATGACCTACAATCTGGCCACGAACAAGGTCGAGCCGCTGATGATCCGCGGCCGCCACGACATCTGCGTCGCCCTGCGGGGCGCGGTGGTCGTCGAAGCCGCCGTGGCAATCGCGCTGGCCAACTTCATCCGCTGATGACCACGCGCCGCGACATACTCGGCCGCATTTCGGCACGTCTCGCGCCCCTCTACGGGGCGCGTGAAGCACGGAGCATCGCCCTCGTCGCCGTCTCGGAGCTGTCTGGGCTGAGCGCGTCGGCCCTGCTGACCGATCCCGGCGCGCCGCTCGAAATCGCGGAACTGGACGACATCCTCGGCCAGCTGGCCGCAGGCCGTCCGGTGCAGTATGTCGTGGGGCGCACGGAGTTCTGCGGCCGCACGTTCGCCGTGCGCGAAGGGGTGCTGATTCCCCGGCCCGAAACCGAAGAGCTGGCGGCATGGATCGCGCAGGCCGAAACCGAAGCCGCCGCGCTGCTCGACGTGGGCACCGGAAGCGGCTGCATCGCGGCCACCCTCGCGCTGGTGCTGCCCGGCGCGCAGGTATATGCGGCGGACATCTCCGACACGGCGCTGGAAACCGCTGCCCGCAATTGCCGGGCGCTCGGCGCCGGGGTCATCCTGCGCAAGGCCGACGCCCTGAGCGATCTGGCCGATGTCTTTCCGGGACCGTTCGACGTCATCGTCTCCAACCCGCCCTACGTGCCGCAGAGCGACCTGCCTGCGATGCACGTCAATGTGCGGGAATACGAGCCGCACGAAGCGCTGCTGGTCCCCGACGACGACCCGCTGCGCTTCTACCGCGCCATCGCCCGCGCCGGACGGCGGACGCTCCGCCCCGGCGGCAGGCTCTACTTCGAAATTTACGAACGCTTCGCCGAGGCCATGCGCCGCATGCTCGGCGAAGAGGGATATACGGACACCGAGGTCCGCGAAGACCTCAACGGCAAACCCCGCATGACATGCAGCCGCCTGAAGTAAAAAAGACCGGGAAACGCGCCAAAACGCCCGAACAGGCCCTCGCCGCACTCATGCGGCTCTGCGCACGCGCCGAGAAGTCGCAGGACGACGCCCGGCGGCTGATGCGCGGCTGGGGGCTTGCTGAGCGCGAGGGCGAGCAGGTGCTGGCGCGGCTCGTCCGCGACCGCTTCATCGACGACGGCCGTTACGCCGAAGCTTTCGTGCGCGACAAACTGCGGCTGAGCGGCTGGGGCGAATACAAGATCCGCACGGCCCTGCAGCGCAAGCGTATCGACAGGGAGCTGATCGACGCGGCGCTGGCGCAGGCCGACCGTCAGGATATGGCCGGCCGGCTGCGGCAGCAGCTGGAACGCAAGATGCGGACGACCAGACATACGACACAATACGAACTCAAAACCAAACTGATACGTTACGGGCTTTCGCTGGGATACGACTACGAGACGGTGCTCGACAGCGCCGCCGCGCTCGTGACGGACACGGAGACATGCGACGAATTCTGACATTACTGCTTTTCACGACGATCTGCTCCGGGGCGCAGGGCCAGCGGCTCAACCCCGGAGATTACATATATCCGATCCGCGGCGTCGCGGGGCTTTACTCGGCCAACTTCGGCGAAATGCGTCCCGGACACTTCCACGGCGGCATAGACATCAAGACCGACGGCGGCGAGGGCAAACCCCTCGTGGCCGTGGCCGACGGTTACGTCTCGCGCGTGAGCGTCAGCCCGTCGGGCTACGGACGGGCGATATACCTCACGCTCGGCAACGGCACGACGGCCGTATACGGCCACCTGCAACGGTTCCGCGGCGACATCGAAAAACACGTCCGCGACGAACGCTTCCGCCGCCGCGCGAACAGCGTCGATCTCTGGTTCGGCCCCGGCGCATGGCCCGTCGCACAGGGCGACACGATCGGATTTTCGGGCAACAGCGGTTCGTCGCTGGGTCCCCATCTGCATTTCGAACTGCGCGACACCCCGACCCAGCGGCTCTACAACGTCGTGCGCGAAGGCGTCGTCCGCCCCGACGACGACCTGCCGCCCCGCATCATGCGCATCCACTACATCGAGGTGGACAGCGTGCAGGGCGTTCCCGTCCACGGCAGTCCGGAGAGCTACGCCGTCGTCCGCGAAGCGGAAGGCCGCTACCGGCTGACGCGCGAAGAGCCTGTCGGCACGGGACGCAAAGGCTATTTCGTCCTCGAAGCCAGCGACCGCCGCAACGGGGTGCACAACACCTTCGGACTATGGAGGGCGAGCATGTCCGTGGACGGCGATCCCCGGTTCGAATACCGCATGAACGGCTTCACGCACGACCTTTCGCGCTGCTGCGACGCCGTGAGCCACTACCCCATGCAGCTCACCTCGCGCAACGAGGTGATCCGGCTGGCGCAGCTGGCCGAATCGCCCGACTGCTTCTATCCCGTCATGCGGGAGCGCGGCCTCGTCCGCACCGCCGAGGGCGAGAAACGGCGCATCCGCATCGAAGCCGAAGACGACTGCGGCAACCGCTCGCAGCTCGAATTCGACATTCTCGGCCGCACGGAAACGCTCCGCGCCGAAGCCGACAGCACGGCCGTCGTCCTGCGGCCCGAAAAGGCGGCTTTGGTCCGTGCGGGCCGCGATCTGACGGCCCGCATCCCCGCAGGAGCGGTCTACGAACCCATTTTCTGCCGCCCGGAACAGCGTCAAGCCCCCGCATCCGACTCCACGGCGGCGATCCTCTCGCCCGCCTACCGCATCCTCGGCGCCGAAACGCCCCTGCGCCGCCCGATGACGGTCTCCGTACACGCCTTCGTGCCCGACGACATGCAGTCCCGTACGGTTCTCGCGACCCGTACGGCCAAAGGACGCATCGCCTGCATCGGAGGCAGATACGCCGACGGCGCCGTGACGGCGACGACCCGCACCACGGGCGACATCTTCGTCGCCGCCGACACCATACCGCCGCGCATCCGGCCGCTCTTCAGCGAAGGGGCCGACCTCGGCGGCGCCCGCAGCATCCGTTTCCGCGTGAGCGACAATTTCTCAGGCATCGCCTCCTGCACGCTGCTCATCGACGGCCGCTGGGGGCCCTGCGACCGTTTCCCGATGCAGGGTACGCTCGTACATGCGTTCGACCTACCCGCCGCAAAAAGACGCCGCAGCGTGCAGCTCACGGTGACGGACAGATGCGGCAATACAGCCCGCTGGGAGGGAACATTTTGGCGGTAAACTCTTAAATTCAGGAATTATTTTCTATATTTGCACACATCCCAACAACAAACACAATGACAGACAACAATCCCGACGTACGGAAACCCTTGATTCTGATAGCGGAAGATGTCGAGAGCAACTACAAGCTTCTGGAAATAATACTCAAAAAAGAGTACGATCTGCTATGGGCCAAGAATGGCAGGGAGGCTGTCGATTTTGCCATGGAGCACAAGCCCGACGCAATACTGATGGACATCAAAATGCCCGTCATGGACGGCATCGAGGCGCTGAAGGAGATTCGCCGCTACACGGCCGAACTGCCCGTGATCATGCAAACGGCCTATGCCTTCGACACCGACCGCCGCACTGCCGAGGAAGCCGGATGCAACGGATTCATCACCAAACCCGTCATGCCGCGCGAACTGAAAATGTATCTGGACAAATACCTGAACAAATAAGCAGAGAAGGTCCGGGAACAGCCGTCGCAAATCCGCCTCACACCCACACCGTCTCCAGCGGGCCGGCGCCCGAAAACCGGCGCTCCGCACAAGACTCAAAACAAGCCGGACAGACCGTCCGGCTTGTTTTTACAAGGCTCAGCGGCGCTTCCGCAGACGCCCGGTCCGGAATAAAACGCCGGCCGTCCGATGCAGATAAAACAAGAAAACACGAAATAAATTTGTAGATACTTCGGAATTTCGTACTTTTGCACCCGAAAATCGACATGGTCTCGTAGCTCAGTTGGATAGAGCAACAGCCTTCTAAGCTGTCGGTCGTGGGTTCGAATCCCGCCGGGATCACTCGACGCCGGGCCGCAAATGCGGCCCGGCATTTTTTCATCCGTATCGAAAACGCCATAAAACAGCCTTCCGCGCGCATTTTTCCGCAATTTATTTTGCCGGGCGGAATATTTTGCCTACATTTGCAGGCTTAAAAGCCCAAAGTGGGTGAGCGTTTTTTATTAATTACAACAAAATTTTATAGCAAAATGGCTGTTAAAATTCGTCTGGCACGTCATGGTAAGAAGGGTTACGCCTTCTATCACATCGTTGCCGCAGATAGCAGGGCGCCACGTGATGGTAGATTTATCGAGAAGCTGGGTACCTACAACCCCAACACGAATCCTGCTACGATCGACCTGGACTTCGAGAAAGCACTGGGCTGGTTGCAGAAAGGCGCACAACCTACGGATACCTGTCGGGCAATTCTCTCGTACAAGGGCGTATTATACAAGAAGCACCTGCTGGGCGGTATCGCCAAGGGCGCATTCTCGGAGACCGAAGCCGAAGCTCGTTTCAACAAATGGATGACCGAGAAGGCCGGTAAGATCGAGGCTAAGGGCAACAAGCTCGAAGCGGATGCCAAGTCGGCCGAAAAGGCCCGTCTGGCCGCCGAAGCCAAAGTCAAGGAGGAGCGCGCAAAGGCCATCGCCGAGAAGAAGGCCGCAGCCGAAGCTGCCGCCAAGGAGGCCGAGCAGGCCGCTGCCGCAGAGGGCGCAGAAGCACCCGCTGAAGGCGAAGCCGAAGCTCCCGCCGCAGAATAAGCGCAGAACGCTTCTTTCCGGAATCCCGGTAAATTTCCCAACGCGGGAGATTTACCGGTTTTTTTCATTACTTTTGTAAACTCTTTCCGGCCGGGCGGCACGCCCCGCAGCGCCACGCCACGCATGGAAAGTCCCCCTGCCGCACCGCCGGACGAGCGAGAATCGCACGCTCCACGCGATGCGGAGGATAAAACACCGTAAACCGAACCGACATGAGCGTTTCCATACCCGCAGGCAGAATCAACAAGCTTTTCGGCACCGACGGCGGAGTGATGCTGTCGCTTTACGCCGATTTCCCCGCGGATTTCGACACCGACATCCCGCTGCTGGTCACCATCGACGCCCTCGAAGTGCCGCTCTGGTGCGAACGTTTCGAACGCCGCGGAGCCTCAGGCGCCGTCGCCGCATTCGCCGACTTCGACACCGAACGCCGGGCGCAGGAGCTGCTCGGCCTCGAATTCCGCATCCGGTTCGACGAGGAGGATGACGACGAATTCTACATGGAGGACCTGATCGGATTCGCCGTTACGGGCTTCGAGATACGGCACGGCGGCACGGAAAACGGCGGAAACGGCGGAAATGACGATGGCAACAACGCAAACAACGACACCTGCAACGACGACGGCAGCAGAGGCGGCAGCAACGATAATGCCAACGCCAACAGCGCCGGCACCGCCGCCGGCGACGGCACGCCCCCTGCCGGACAATTCGCAGGCAGGGTCGCGGACTATTATGACAGCGAAGCCAACCCGCTCTTCGAGCTGGAAATCGGCGGCCGCCGGGTGCTGGTCCCCGCCGCCGAGGAGTTCATCGCCCATATCGACTTCGAGGGGCGCACGATGAAGATGATCCTGCCCGAAGGGCTGATCGACCTATAAGATTTTCAAGACAATATGGCACATGTAGTAATCGGATTATCGGGCGGCGTGGATTCGTCCGTCGCGGCGTATCTCCTCAAACGGCAGGGGCACGACGTCACGGGGCTTTTCATGATCAACTGGCACGACACCACGGGCACGCTCGAAGGCGACTGCCCGTGGCACGACGACCGGATTTTCGCCGAGCTGGTCGCCAAACGGCTCGACATTCCGCTGCGCATCGTGGACCTCTCGGCCGACTACCGCACGCGCGTGGTCGATTACATGTTCGCCGAGTACGAAAAGGGCCGCACGCCCAACCCCGACGTGCTGTGCAACCGCGAAATCAAGTTCGACGTCTTTCTGCGCGAAGCCCTCAAGCTGGGCGCGGACTTCGTCGCCACGGGCCACTACTGCCGCAAGGCCGAAGAGCTCCTTCCCGACGGACGGACGGTCTTCAAGCTGCTCGCTGGCGCCGACCCCAACAAGGATCAGAGCTATTTTCTCTGCCAGCTTTCGCAGGAGCAGCTGCGCTACGCCCTGTTCCCGATCGGCGATCTGCTGAAACCCGAAGTACGGCGCATCGCCGCTAAGCAGGGACTCGCCACCGCCAAGCGCAAAGATTCGCAGGGCATCTGCTTCGTGGGCAAGGTGGACCTGCCTGCTTTCCTCCAGCAGAAACTGGCTTCGAAAAAGGGCAACGTCCACGAGATCCTCCCTTCGTGGCCGAAATACGACCGGGCTTTGGCCGCAGCCCCGGCCAAAGCCGAAAACGCCGCTGGCCCCGGTACGTCAGACGCCCGGACGAACAGCACGCTTTCGACCGAAAACCGCGCTATACCTGCTGCAGCGGATGCCGAAGTCGCCCGAACCGACGGCGAACCTTCGACCGAACGCCTTACCGTCCTCGCCGCCCCGTGGCGCTACACCGTACGCGACGGCAAGAAGATCGGCGAGCACAACGGTGCGCATTTCTACACCATCGGCCAGCGCAAGGGGCTGGGCATCGGCGGCCGCCGGGAGTCGCTCTTCATCCTTGCGACCGACACCGCGCAGAACGTCATCTACGTCGGCGAGGGCGACGCCCATCCCGGTTTGTGGCGTCCGGCGCTGCACATCGCTCCCGGCGAAATCCACTGGGTCAATCCCGCACGCGCCCTCTCGCCCGGACAGAGCGCCCGCTTCAGCGTCCGCATCCGCTACCGCCAGCCCCTTCAAGACGCAACGCTCTTCATGCGCGACCAAGGCGCCTACATCCTCTTCGACCAACCCCAGCGGGGCATCACGCCCGGACAGTTCGCCGCATGGTACGACGGCGACGAGCTGGCGGGTTCGGGCGTAATCTCCGAATGACCGCGTCCCCGCAGCTGCCAAACGCCGCTGCGTGCCGCACACCGGAAAAACATCGGGATAATTCCGACTCCAATCAAACGTTCAGCCTATGAATATCGAAGATTTCAGGACCTACTACCTTTCGTTCAAGGGGGCATACGCAAAGACGAAGTTCGAAAAAGCGGCTTTGCAGACCCCGTAATCGGCATCGGGGAACGGCATCAGGGAGATATACGGCAACGGAGGTTTTTTCCTCCGTCTTTTTTATGCCCCGGCGAGAGCCGGAAGGTCACTTAGACATAGATAAGTATTGCTTAGGTATAAGCGGTCATTCACAATGGCACGTTTTTTAGTTTTACATCCGAAAAACGTACATTGTGAAAACAGCGATCGACCTATACGTAATCGACGCCATTCGACGCGAACGAAGGGCTCAGAAAGTATCTCAGGCCATGTTGTCCTTTGGGATCGGCGTTTCGCGCGGTTTTGTCGGTCAGGTCGAAAGTCCGAAGTATAACACAAAATACAACATAATCCACATCAACGAGATCGCCAAATTTCTGGGTTGTTCGCCGCGCAAGTTTCTGCCCGAAGAACCGATCTGACCTTCGGCCCATGTTCCCGCACCGCACGGCATCAGCCACCAAGCACCGTCCCCGGACCGGACCGAAATACCGATCCGGGAAACGTCCGCTCCTGCCGTTCCGCACGCTTCTTCTCGCAGCGCTCCTCCTCTCCGGCATCCGCTGCGCCCTCGCCCAGCCCCGCATCGGCATCGCCTACTGCGACCTCGACCACCTCTACGACACCATACCGGCGCTCTTTTACGACGACAGCGACTACACGCCCGGCGGCCGTCTCGCGTGGGACACGGAACGCTACCGCCGCAAGATAGCCCGCACGGCCGCCGTCATCGACTCGATGCGCATGCCGCTCGTCGCGCTGTGGAGCGTCGAAAACGAAGCGGTCGTGCGCGACATCGCGGCGGCCTGCCGGGGCGACTACAGCTACCTGCACTGCACGCTTAACTCGCTCGACGGCATGGATTTCGCACTGCTCTACTACGGCGACCTCTTCGATCCCCACTACGAGGAGCCGGGACGCCGCTATCTCTACATCGAAGGCACCCTGCGCTTCCCCGCCCCGCGCACCCGCCGCACAACCGGCCGCCCGGTCCGCCCGTCGCGCACCGACACCGTGGGACTGGTGTTGTGCAGCGACACGCGCATGGCCGAATGGGTCGTCCGCGACCTGCGCGAAGAACGCCCCGGCGTGAAGCTGATCGTTCTGGGGCGCACCGCGTCGCTCGACGCGGCGGCATACGGACTGCGCGACGCCCTCGAACGGCCGGCCCGGCTGGGCCGGGGCAACGTCCGCCGCCGCGGAGGCTGGCTCATGCGCGACCGCATTCTGGCCGACACCGCGCTGAGGTGTCCGGGCGGCGACGTTTTCGCCCGTCGCTATCTGCTTGATCCCAAGACGGGTAACCCGCTGCCGACCTACGAGAGACGGCGTTACCGGGGCGGCTTCGGCTACGCCCTGCCGGTATTCGTTTACTTGGAGTAGAATTTTTTGGAATTTCAGAAAAGTTTTCCTATATTCGCATTCCCAACGGCAAATAGGATTCTTCGACGAGGCGGTAACAGCGATGTCACCGCAATTTTCGTCTGTAGGGGAAGAGATTAGCTAAAAATTTTTATAAATTTACATATCATTAAATTAACCAAGAAAAAAAATTATGGCAGACGTAAAACGAGTCTATACCTTCGGCAACAAGGAAGCCGAAGGCAACGGCAAAATGCGTGAACTGCTCGGCGGCAAAGGTGCCAACCTTGCGGAGATGAACCTCATCGGCATTCCCGTTCCTCCGGGATTCACCATCACCACCGAAGTATGTGCGGAATATTATGCCCACGGCAAGGAGGCGGTCATCAAGATGCTCCGTCCCGAAGTCGAGCGGGCGATGCAGAATATCGAGAAACTGACCGGCATGAAGTTCGGCGACAAGGAGATGCCGCTGCTGGTTTCGGTCCGTTCGGGCGCACGCGCCTCGATGCCCGGCATGATGGACACGATCCTCAATCTGGGTATGAACGATCAGGCCGTGGAGGCTGTCGCCAAGCGCACGGGCAACCCCCGCTTCGCATGGGACTCGTACCGCCGTTTCGTACAGATGTACGGCGACGTGGTGCTGGGCATGAAGCCCGAATCGAAAGAGGACCACGACCCGTTCGAGGTCATCATCGAGGAGCAGAAGGAGAAGCGCGGCGTCAAGAACGACACCGACCTGACGACCGACGACCTGAAGGAGCTGGTGCAGAACTTCAAGGCCGCCGTCAAGAAGCAGACCGGCGAGGATTTCCCGGCATGCCCTTGGGATCAGCTCTGGGGAGCCGTATGCGCCGTGTTCGGCTCGTGGATGAACGAGCGCGCCATCCTCTACCGCAAGCTCAACAACATCCCCGCAGAGTGGGGAACGGCCGTTACCGTGCAGGCCATGGTATTCGGCAACATGGGCGCCAACTCGGCGACGGGCGTAGCCTTCTCGCGCGACGCCGCGACGGGTGAAAACCTCTTCAACGGCGAGTACCTGATCAACGCGCAGGGCGAGGACGTCGTGGCCGGCATCCGCACCCCGCAGCAGATCACCATCGAAGGCTCGAAGCGCTGGGCCGTGGCCCAGAACGTCTCCGAGGAGGAGCGCCGCACGAAATACCCTTCGCTCGAAGAGGTCATGCCGACGGTTTACAAGGAGCTGGACGAGATTCAGCGCCACTTGGAGCAGTACTTCAAGGACATGCAGGACATCGAGTTCACGATTCAGGACGGCAAGTTGTGGATGCTCCAGTGCCGCAACGGCAAGCGCACCGGCGCCGCCATGGTCAAGATCGCGATGGACATGCTCCGCGAAGGTCTGATCGACGAACGCACCGCCGTGCTGCGCTGCGAGCCGGCCAAACTCGACGAGCTGCTGCACCCCGTATTCGACAAGAAGGCCATCGCCAATGCGCAGGTCATCACCAAGGGTCTGCCCGCATCGCCGGGAGCCGCTACGGGTCCGGTGGTGTTCTTCGCCGAGGACGCCGAGAAGATCCTCGCAGAGTCGGGCCAGAAAGCGATCCTCGTCCGCATCGAGACTTCGCCTGAGGACCTCAAGGGCATGCTTGACGCGGCAGGTATCCTGACCGCACGCGGCGGCATGACGTCGCACGCGGCCGTCGTCGCACGCGGCATGGGCAAATGCTGCGTATCGGGCGCCGGCGAGCTGGAGATCGACTATAAAACCCGCACGATCCGCGTGAACGGCTTCACCGTGAAGGAGGGCGACTGGATTTCGCTCAACGGCTCGACGGGAGAGGTTTATCTGGGTCAGGTAGCCACGATGGCCGCCGACCTGAGCGGCGATTTCGGCCAGCTGATGGAGCTTGCGGGCAAATACGCCGTGCTGAAGGTTCGCGCCAACGCCGACACCCCCAAGGACGCCCTGCAGGCATTCGCATTCGGCGCCGAGGGTATCGGCCTCTGCCGCACGGAGCACATGTTCTTCGAAGGCGACCGCATCAAGGCCATCCGCGAGATGATTCTGGCCGACGACGAAGCCGGACGCCGCGTGGCGCTGGCCAAGCTGCTGCCGATCCAGCGCGGCGACTTCGAGGGTCTGTTCAAGGCCATGAACGGCTTCCCCGTGACCGTACGTCTTCTCGACCCGCCCCTGCACGAGTTCGTGCCGCACGACGAGAAGGGACAGCAGGAGATGGCCAAGGAGATGAACGTACCCCTCCAGAAAATCGTCGCCAAAGTCGAGTCGCTGGCCGAGTTCAACCCGATGCTGGGACACCGCGGCTGTCGTCTGGGCAACACCTACCCCGAAATCACCGAGATGCAGGCGCGCGCCATCATCGAGGCCGCCATGAACGTCAAGGCGCAGGGCATTCCGGTACACGTCGAGATCATGGTTCCGCTCGTGGGCAACCACAAGGAGCTGCGCTACCAGAAAGGCATCATCGACGCGACGGCCGAGCAGGTGTTCTCCGAGCGTAACGACAAGATCGACTACATGGTCGGCACGATGATCGAGGTTCCGCGCGCCGCCGTGACGGCCAACCAGATCGCCGAGGTTGCCGAGTTCTTCTCGTTCGGCACCAACGACCTGACGCAGATGACGCTGGGCTTCTCGCGCGACGACATCGGCAAGTTCCTGCCCGTTTACCTCGAAAAGGGCATCCTCAAGAACGACCCGTTCCAGATCCTCGACCGCAACGGCGTGGGCCAGCTGATCCGCGAAGCCGTTTTCAAGGGCCGTTCGACCCGCGAAAAACTCAAGTGCGGCATCTGCGGCGAACACGGCGGCGAACCTTCGTCGGTCGAGTTCTGCCACTACGCAGGGCTGAACTACGTGAGCTGCTCGCCGTTCCGCGTGCCCATCGCACGTCTGGCGGCCGCACACGCCGCGCTCAACGAGAAGTAGCATTCCTCCGGTTACGGCCGGAATATCCGAAAACGAAAGCCTGCGGCATGAAAGCCGCAGGCTTTCGTTTTCAGCGGAAAAAAAGTCCGGTTCGTTGAATATGTTTGGCGAAAGCGGATAAGTTTTGTATATTTGCTATCGGCAAACAGTATAACACGCAACTTTTTTGTTGAATTAAAATAACAGAACATGAAGAAGATGTTTTTTGCGGCAATCGTCGCATTATTCGCAGTGACAACCGTATCAGCACAAACTCCGGGCAATTGGGCAGTGGGACCCAAAATCGGCGTATATACCAATACAGGCGCCGACGGCGCCATCTTCGGCATCGGAGCCAGCGGACGCTACAGCTTCACCGACAACTGGCGCATGGAATCGGGCATCATGGCCATCTGCAAGAAATTCTGCTCGGTGGACATCAGCGCCGACGTGCAGTACCTCTTCAATATCGCCCCGGACTGGCATATCTACCCGCAGGCGGGTCTGAGCGCCAACGATATCGGCGGATGGTCGTGCGGCATCAATCTGGGCGGCGGCGCCGACTTCTCGGTAGCCCGCAACTGGGACCTCTCGGCAGGCTTCAAGTGGATGATCCAGACCGCTGAGTACCACAAGAATCCGATTCTCATCAATATCGGCGCAACCTACAAGTTCTAATCCGGCGCAACCCGGAAAACGTATCCCGGAGACCTCGACGAGGTCTCCGGGATTTTTCATGTCCCGCCGCGAACGCCGCAACCTGCTGCCGCCCGCCACGAAAGCCAACGTACAACAATGCGGCGAGCGACGGTGACTGCTGCAACGGCGGTGACGACGGCAGCGGAGACGGCAGCGGAGACGACGAGCTGCAGCGGCGGAGAGCCGTACATTTTTCAACACCCGGCCAAAAGCCCCCGCAAGCAAAACAGAACGCACGGCCCGTCCGCCGTAAAATACAGCAAATCGGCCGGATTCCGCGACCTGAAAACCCTTCCGGAGAGCTTCGCAGCCCTCCGGTGCGGGACGGTTTTTCACCTCCGGTCGCGCACAAATTCCGGCGGCAACCGATCGCGGCACGAGTGTTGCACGCCGTTAAGGCAATGGAAGAAAGGCGGTTCGGGAAGCTTTCCGAATCCGGAGATATGAATTAAATGACTGACAACCACTTATTAATACATAAAATTTAACTGAAAATTATGAAAAAAATTCTTCTCATCTCGGTTGCGGCATTGTTTGCTTGGGCAGCGTCCGCTCAGGACAACACCTACCGCAACACTCAGACCAACAACTACCGCAATGCGGCTCAGACAAACAACTACCGCAACGCGGCTCAGACCTACAACAACAATGCGGCTCAGGCCGGCAATTACCGCGGCACGCCCTCCGATTACCGCAGTGCGGTGGGTCCGCGTGTCAATTTCTACACCAACACGGACGACGCCTCGGTCGGTATCGGCGCCTACTACCGCTACAGCTTCAATTCGCACTGGCGCATCGAGCCGTCGATCTATGTACTGACGGAAAAAGACAGCTCCGTAGACATCAACTTCGACGCACACTACGTATTCCAGATCGCCGACTGGTGGGGCGTATTCCCGCAGGTAGGTATCGTGGCCAATGACATCAAGGACTGGGCGGTCGGCATGAGTGTCGGCGCAGGTTTCGACTTCAACGTCGCCCACCGCTGGAACATCTCCGCAGGTCTCAAGTACGAGCCTATGTTTGACAGCGACCGTTCGAACCCGTTGGTGGTATACGTCGGCGCCGCGTACAGATTCTGACAAACGCACCTGCATAACACATGCAAAAAGCGGATCCCGATGTCGGGATCCGCTTTTTCATGCGGTACGGCACAATGCCGGAATCATCTGGTCTTATAGGCCGCACGGTACTTTCCCTTGGCAAGGTTCAGCAACTTGCCTTTCAGCAGATTGCGACGCAGCGGCGAGATGCGGTCCGTGAAGACCACGCCTTCGATATGGTCGTATTCGTGCTGAATGACCCACGCCTTCAGTCCGTGGAACTCCTCGTCGTGCTCGACGAAGTTTTCGTCGAGATAACGCATCCTGATGGCCAGCGAACGAGGCACATCGGCATGGATGCCCGGAAAGGAAAGACACCCTTCGTTATAGGTCTTCTTCTCCTCCGAAAAAGCGTAGATTTCGGGATTGATAAAGGCACGCTTGTAGTCGGCGCATTCGGGATCGTCCTCGCCCCACGGCGTGCAATCGACGATGAACAGACGAATGGCCTTGCCGATCTGCGGCGCGGCCAGTCCGACGCCTTCGGCTTCGCCGAGCGTCTGGAACATGTCCTCGACAAGTTTTTTCACTTCGGGATAGTCGGGCGCAATCTCCTCGCACTGTTTGCGAAGCACCTCGTTCCCGTATATGACAATCGGATAAATCATTTGTTAAACTCCATATAACTTTGTAAAATAATCGTGGCGGAAATCTTGTCCACCAACGCCTTGTTGCGCCGGGCCATCCTGCCGATACCGCTTTCGAGCATCGTGCGGTGCGCCAGCACCGAGGTAAAACGCTCGTCGTAAAAGACCACCTCCTTATCGGGATAGGCCCTGCGCAGCCGGGCTGCCAGCGGCTCGACGAAACGCCACGTTTCGGAAGGCGTGCCGTCCATCTGCGTCGGCTTGCCCACTACTATCGTAGTAACGTCTTCCGCGGCGAAATATTTTGCCAGCCACGCTTCGAGTCCCTTCGTTTCGACGGTTTCTAGCCCCCCGGCGATCAGCCGCAGGGGATCGCTCACGGCGATTCCCGTACGCTTCGTCCCGTAATCTATGGCGAGGATGCGGCCCACGGATCAGCGATTACAGATTCAGCTTCCGGAAAAGCTTGCGGTAGGAGCACTCCTCCTCGACCAGCGCGGGCAGCTTGTCGATCGCAACACGCTCCTGCTGCATGGTGTCGCGGTGACGCACCGTCACGGTGTTGTCTTCGAGCGTCTGACCGTCCACGGTCACGCAGAACGGCGTGCCGACGGCGTCCTGACGGCGGTAACGCTTGCCGACGGAATCCTTCTCGTCGTAAACGACGTTGTAATCGTATTTCAAGAGGTCCACGATCTTCTGCGCCACTTCGGGCATGCCGTCCTTCTTCACCAGCGGCAGAACGGCGACCTTCACGGGGGCCAGCGCCGCAGGCAGACGCAGCACGACGCGCGAGTCGCCGCCTTCGAGCTGCTCCTCGGTATAGGCTGCAGACATTACCTGCAGGAACATGCGGTCCACGCCGATCGACGTCTCGACCACGTAGGGTACATAGCTCTCGCCCGTTTCGGGATCGAAGTACTGGATCTTGCGGCCTGAGAACTTCTGGTGGTTGCCCAAGTCGAAGTCCGTGCGGGAGTGAATGCCTTCGACCTCCTTGAAGCCGAACGGGAAGTTGTACTCGATATCGGTCGCGGCATTGGCATAGTGCGCCAGCTTCTCATGGTCGTGGAAACGGTAGCGGTCGTCGCCGAAGCCCAGCGCGCGGTGCCATGCCATACGGGTCTCCTTCCATGCCTGCCACCACTTCATCTCCTCGCCGGGGCGCACGAAGAACTGCATCTCCATCTGCTCGAACTCGCGCATGCGGAAGATGAACTGACGGGCGACGATCTCGTTGCGGAACGCCTTGCCGATCTGCGCGATACCGAACGGCAGTTTCATGCGTCCGGTTTTCTGCACGTTCAGGAAATTCACGAAGATGCCCTGCGCCGTTTCGGGACGGAGGTAGATCGTATTGGCGCCCTCGGCCGTGGAGCCCATCTGGGTCGAGAACATCAGGTTGAACTGACGCACCTCGGTCCAGTTGCGCGTACCTGAAATCGGGCAGACGATTTCACAGTCCACGATGATCTGGCGCAGCTCGCCCAGATCGCCGCTGTTCTGCGCCTCGACGAAACGCTTGTGCATCTCGTCGCGCCGGGCGGCCGTCTCGGCAACACGGGGCGAAGTTTCGCGGTACTTGGCTTCGTCGAAAGTCTCTCCGAAACGCTTGCGGGCTTTCTCCACCTCCTTCTCGATCTTCTCGTCCTGCTTGGCGAGCCAGTCTTCGATCAGCACGTCGGCACGGTAACGCTTCTTCGAGTCCTTGTTGTCGATCAGCGGGTCGTTGAACGCGCCGACATGTCCCGAAGCCTCCCACGTACGGGGGTGCATGAAGATCGCGGCGTCGATGCCCACGATATTCTCATGCAGCTTGACCATCGAATCCCACCAGTAGCGCTTGATGTTGTTTTTCAACTCCACGCCGTTCTGTCCGTAGTCGTACACCGCAGCCAGACCGTCGTAGATTTCGCTCGACGGGAATACGAATCCGTATTCCTTGCAGTGGGCGATCAGCTTTTTGAAGAGTTCTTCCTGTGTCATCGTATTTGGTTTTTAAATTATTTTCCGAATTACAAAAGTACAAAATAAATGGAAATTAAGCCGTTCTGTTGCGATTTTATTTCTATATTTGTCACGGCGGCCTGCGAGGGCGGCCGACATACGAGACATAAAAAGCGCATCGGCTTTTTTCTTGCAGGTGAAAATTGGACACTTTCGCGTAAGGTAAGGAACAAAGGTTGATGCTCTCGCTGTTTTTCAGCGCGGGCATATTCCATCATTCTACCTTACGGGTCGTCCAATACCCCACTTGCGGATGTGGAAACAGGTCCGCGCTTTTGTGTCCGGCAACAGGTGAAAAGACCCAAATCAACCAATGACGGGAATCGTAAAACTTCTGATTGCGCTCATTGCCGTCGCCATAATAGCGCTGTGCGGCAGTATCGGAAGAGACAAATAATGCGTCACGAAATCAGCCCCTCGCGCAGGAACGAGAAATCTCCTTCGCGGGCGATGATGATATGATCCAGCAGCCGGATGTCGAACAACGCGGCCGCCTGCGCGATCCGTTCGGTCAGCACCTTGTCCTGCGGACTGGCTTCGGCGGCGCCGGAAGGGTGGTTGTGAATCAGGATAAGCTGTGTGGCAAGCAGTTCCAAAGCCCGTTTGATAATCAGCCGGTGATCGACGACCGTGCCCTGCACGCCGCCCTGACTTACCCGCTGGCGTTCGATGATCCGGTTCGAAGAGGTGAGGTAAACGGCCCAGCACTCTTCATGCGAGAGCGTTTCGAGTTGCGAGCGGAAGAGCCGCACCACGTCATCGCTCGACGAGATGACGTCGGTTTCGGCGGCGCGCGCAGCGGTGATGCGGCGGCCGAGTTCGGCCGCGGCGAGCAGCATGCGGGCGCGCCGGAGTCCCAGCCCGCCGATCATCCTCAGACGGGCGGCCTCCTCCGAGCCGATACGCGCAAGCGATCCGCCGTAAGCGGCAAGCAGCGCTTCGGCGCTCTGTTCATCCTCGGTAAGCAGGGAGAGCAATTCCCGGTCGGTCAGCGCATCGACGCCACGCACCGCCATCTTATCGGCTATCGTCTTCATTCAGAAATGTTATAGGGAAGTTATCCCGCCATGCGTCCGGCGGCCTCCGGCAGAGACCGCACGCAATACAGCCGCACGGGAAATAACCAAAAGTTATTGTGTCAGCCTGTCCACCCGGTCCAGCAGCGTGGCGCACTGCTCGTCGCTCATGTACTGCGCCACCGAAAAAGCCGCATGCTGCTCGGCCTCCTTCTTCGAATCGCCGGACCCGTGGCCGACCTCCATGCCGTCGACCAGCACCGTGGAGTAGAAAACCGGATGGTTCGCCGAATACTCCTTGTCGTAACCGGTGCGGAAAGCGATCTTATGGCGGTTTTTCTGGCACCACTCGATCAGCCGGCTCTTGAAGTCGGTCTCCGATTCGGTCAGCTCGTCGAGACTCAGGTGTCTGAAATAAATCCGGTTGATGAGCAGCCGGTTCACGAATTCATAGCCCTGATCGAGGTAGACCGCGCCGATCATGGCCTCGAAAGCGTCGCCGTAGATATGTTTCTGCGTGACGCTGGTGCTGCCGTTCGAAATGACGTGACGATCCAGCCCGATATTCACGGCCAGCACGTTGAGCGACTGGCGGGAGACGATTTTCGACCGCAGCTGCGTAAGGAAACCCTCGTCCCGGTCGGGATACTCGATAAAAAGGTAGTCGGAGGTGACCGCCTCGATGACGGCGTCGCCCAGAAATTCGAGCCGCTCGTTGTTGATAGCGCGGCCGTCCTCCAAAACCAAAGAAGCTGACTTGTGAATCAAAGCCAGCTTGTAAAGCTCGATGTTGTTCGGGATGAACCCGAACATGTCATCGATAATTCTGTAATACGCCTTATCCCGCCCGAAGTTCCTTCTAAGGGGGCGCAGTATGAAATCAAACACGGCCCGGACGGTTTAGAACGTTAGAGTTTACGGAAAATGATCGAGGAGTTGTGACCGCCGAAACCGAACGTATTGCTCAACGCGCATTTCACGTCGCGCTTCTGCGCCTTGTTCAGCGTCAGGTTCAGGTTCGGGTCGATCTCCGGATCGAGATTCTCGCAGTTGATGGTCGGGGGAACCACGCCGTGCGTAATGGCGAAGATGCAGGCCAGCGCCTCGGCGGCTCCGGCGGCACCCAGCAGGTGTCCCGTCATCGACTTGGTGGAAGAGATATTGATGTTGTAGACGTGATCGCCCAGCACGCCGGCGACTGCCTTCAGTTCGGGGATGTCGCCCGCGGGAGTCGAAGTGCCGTGAACGTTCACGTAGTCAATATCTTCGGGTTTGATGCCGGCGTCCTTGATGGCGTCGCGCATCGACTTCATGGCGCCCTTTCCTTCGGGATGGGGAGCCGTGAAGTGGTAGGCGTCGGCCGAACAGCCGCTGCCGACGACTTCGCAGTAAATCCTCGCACCGCGCGCCTTGGCATGCTCGTACTCCTCGAAAATCAGGGCGCCGGCGCCTTCGCCGATCACGAATCCGTCGCGGTCCTTGTCGAAAGGACGCGAAGCGTGCGTGGGATCGTCGTTGCGCGTGGAAAGCGCCTGCATGGAGTTGAAACCGCCGACACTCGGCTCGTTGACCGCAGCTTCCGAACCGCCCGTCACCATCACGTCGGCCTTGCCGTAACGGATGGCGTTCATGGCGTCCATCATGCCGTGGTTCGAAGATGCGCAGGCCGACACCGTGCAGTAGTTCGGCCCCATGAAGCCGTACTTCATGGAGATGAAACCGGCCGCGATGTCGGAGATCATGCGAGGAATAAAGAACGGGCTAAACCGCGGGGTTCCATCCCCTGCGGCCCAGCCCAGACACTCATCGAAGAAAGATTTGATTCCTCCGATGCCCGAACTCCATATTACGCCCACCTGCTCCTTGTCCACGGTCTCCAGATCGAGACCCGAATCCTCGACGGCCTGCGTGGCCGCGATCAGAGCGTACTGTGTAAAAAGGTCGTACTTGCGTACTTCCTTACGGTCGAAATAGAGGCTCGAATCGTAATTCTTTACTTCACAAGCAAACTTCGTCTTAAACTTTTCAGCATCGAAATGAGTAATCGGTGCGGCACCGCTGACTCCCTTCTCCAAATTCGAAAAATACTCTTCAATATTATTACCGAGCGGGTTGATCGTACCGATGCCCGTAACAACTACTCTTCTTTCTGTCATAAATTTAAGGCTATAAGAGGCTGTGAAAACCTTTGGTAAAATTATTTCTTGTGCTCCTCGATATAGTTGATCGCGTCACCTACGGTAGCGATCTTCTCAGCGTCCTCGTCCGGAATCTGGATATCGAAAGCCTTCTCGAATTCCATGATCAGCTCCACGGTGTCGAGCGAGTCTGCGCCCAAGTGGTTGGTAAAGCTTGCTTCGGGCACTACCTCCGACTCCTTAACACCCAGTTTGTCGACAATGATTTCGACAACTTTTGATTGAACTTCTGACATAATTTTAATTTTTTAGTTAAACAATTATTTGGAAATAGTTCTTTCTTATTTCCGGGGTAATTTTGCGCAAAAGTAACACTTTTTTTATTACTTTTGACAAAACGAACCTTTTTTTTATTCACAACTTTTTCGACATTTAGCACATTTTCACAATTAACCGATTCAAAACCATATTCTTATGAAACTGCTTCTGATCTCTAATTCGACCAATGCCGGGGAGGAATATCTCCGTTATCCGCTGCCGGAAATAGGCCGGTTTCTTCAGGGCGTGCGCGAAATAGTCTTCGTTCCCTACGCCGCCGTGACTTTCTCGTACGCCGAGTACGAAAAGAAGGTGCAGGCGCGCTTCTCGGAGCTGGGCATCCGCGTGCGTTCGGTCCACCGCGCCAAGGATCCGGCGCGCATGATCCGCGAGGCCGAAGCCGTGTGCGTGGGCGGGGGCAACACCTTCGCACTGGCAAAAAAGATGCAGGAGCAGGGGCTTATGAGGGCCATTCTGCGTAAAATCAAAGCCGGAACGCCCTATGTAGGGTGGTCCGCAGGCAGCAACGTCGCCTGTCCGACCATCTGCACAACAAACGACATGCCCATCGTGGAACCCGAATCGTTCAGGGCCATCGGCGCCGTGAAATTCCAGATCAACCCCCACTACCTCGACGCCAATCCCGAAGGACATGCGGGCGAGACGCGCGAACAGCGCATACTCGAATACATCGAAGCCAACCCGCGCCGCTGGGTGGCCGGACTGCGCGAAGGCTGCATGCTCCGCTACGAGGAGGGCAAACTGGAACTGATCGGAAAACGCCCGATGCGCATGTTCCGCAAAGGCACGGAAACTTTCGAAATCGAACCGGGCGGCGACCTGTCGTTCCTGCTCTGATTTCCCCGCCCGGAGTGCGCTGCGGGCGGTAAATGAATATATTATATATAGGTATGAAAATTCTGATCGCGGGTCTGGGACTCATCGGAGGCTCCTTTGCCCTCGCATTGCGCGACCGCGGAATAGCGGACGAAATATTAGGCGTCGAGAAGTCGGACGAAAACGCCGCCGAAGCCCTGCGTCTCGGTCTGGCCGACCGCATCGTGACGCTCGAAGAGGGTGTTCCGCAGGCTGATCTCGTGGTGCTGGCGACCCCCGTCGACACGATTCCGCTGATGGCCGTAAAAGCGCTCAACCATGTGACTGACAGGCAGGTGGTGATGGACATGGGGTCGATCAAGGCCGAGCTGTGCGAGGTGATCTCGATGCACGCGCGGCGCGGCCGTTTCGTGGCGGCGCATCCGATGTGGGGCACCGAGTACAGCGGGCCTCGGGCCGCGCAGCACGGGGCCTTCACGGGCCGCAACGCCGTACTGTGCGAAGCGGAGCGCAGCGACGCCGACGCACTGGCGGCCGTCGAGCGCATCTTCCGCGCGCTGGACGTCCCCGTAGTCTACATGGGAGCCGAGGAACACGACCTGCATGCGGCTTACGTGTCGCACATCTCCCACGTGACCTCGTTCGCGCTGGCGCTCACGGTGCTCGAAAAAGAGCGCGAGGAGCGGCACATCTTCGACCTTGCGGGAGGCGGTTTCGAGAGCACCGTGCGGCTGGCCAAGAGCGCCGCCGCGACATGGGTGCCGATCCTGCTGCGCAACAAATACAACGTGCTGGACGTCCTGCGCGAGCATATCCACCAATTGCAGATCATGCGCAGGATGATCGAACGCGACGACGCCGAGGGGCTGACCAGCGCTTTCGGCAAGGCCAATTCGATCCAGCGCATCATCCACTGACCGCAATGGGCACGACGGCCGAGACGGGGCGCATGGGCGAACGCGCGGCGGCGGAGTTTCTCCGGCGCGCGGGGTACGAAATTTGCGCGCTCAACTGGCGGAGCGGCCGTTACGAGCTGGACATCGTAGCCCGCAAAGGGGATTTCGTGCACTTCGTGGAGGTCAAGACCCGACGTGCGGACGGACTCACGCCGCCCGAAGCGGCCGTAACGCCGCAGAAATTCCGGGCGCTGACACGGGCCGCACTGCGTTACATGGCCTGCACGGGCGAGGAGCGCGAAGCGCAGTTCGACCTGATCGCCGTGGAGGTAATGCCCGGCGGAGAGACGGAGGTGCGCCTGATTCCGCAGGCCATGGAATACAATTGGTAATTTTGCATTTCCGACAAATTATACTACCTTTGTCGGACTGAAAAACCAATGTTCCGGACCAAAGCCCGAAACGAAGCCGGTTTGTCCGGCAACAGATAAACCGTAAAATACTTCAACACCGCAAACCGTAAATACCGATGTGGTTATATAATTTCGGCCTGACATGCTACGTCTGGATCATCCGGTTAGTCGCCCCAAGGCATCCGAAGGCCCGGCTATGGATCAACGGCCGCAAGGACCTCTATAAACGGATGGCCGAAACCATCGACCCCGCGGCCCGTATCGTCTGGATACACGTGGCTTCGCTCGGCGAATTCGAACAGGGACGGCCCATCATCGAACGCATCCGCAAGGAGCATCCCGAATACAAAATCCTGCTCACGTTCTTCTCGCCTTCGGGTTACGAGATCCGCAAGAACTATCAGGGCGTGGATTACATCTTCTACCTGCCGATCGACACGCCGCGCAACGCGCGCCGGTTCCTCGACGCGGCGCATCCCGAAATCGCCGTCTTCGTGAAATACGAATTCTGGCTCAACCTGCTCTACGAACTGCGCCGCCGCAAGGTGCGCACCTATATCGTCTCGGCCATCTTCCGCCGCAACTCGATCTTCTTCCGCCCCTACGGCGGCATGTGGCGGCAGGCGCTGGAGTCGTTCGACGTGATGTTCGTACAGAACGAGGAGTCGAAGAGACTGCTGGCGGGGCTGGGCTTCGACAACGTGATCGTAGCGGGCGACACGCGCTTCGACCGTGTCGCCGAGATCGCCAAAGCCGCCAAGCACATCGACGTGATCGAGCGGTTCAAGGGCGACAAGCGGGTCTTCGTGGCCGGCTCGACGTGGGGTCCTGACGAGGAGCTGCTGATCCGCCTGATAAACGACAATCCCGACATCAAATTCATCGTCGCGCCGCACGAAATGGACGAAAGCCGCATGGCACGTCTTGCGGCCGAGACCAAAGGCGGCACGCTGCGCTATACCCAGTGCACCCCGCACACGAACTACGGTCCGAAACAGCTGCTGATCCTCGACACGGTCGGCATTCTGTCGTCGGTATACAGCTATGCGACGTGGAGCTACATCGGCGGCGGATTCGGCGTGGGCATCCACAACACGCTGGAGGCCGCGACGTTTGGACTTCCGGTGGCGTTCGGTCCCAATTACCAGAAATTCAAGGAGGCGCGCGATCTGGTGACGCTCGGCGCGGCCCGGTCGATCAATGATTACGACGAACTGCGGGCGTGGTTCGTTCCGCTGCGCGACAACGAGGAGTTCCTCCAGAAAACCAGCCGCATCGCCAAGGACTACACCACACGGCATCAGGGCGCGACGGGTATCATCGTCAGAACGATTTTCAATTAAGCGGAACGGTCCCGGCCCGGAAAAGTCCGAAAAAAGTCTCCCGGAAAGTCTCCGAGGGGGGGCAGAAAGTCTCCCGGAAAAAATCCCCACCCGGATAAATTCCCCCGAAAAAGAAATCGGGTAACCGAAACGACAAGGACAAAGCCCTGCCGCCATACGCGAAAGCCGGAGCGGCAGGGAACACCTGCGGACAGAACCAAGAAAAACGGGTTAGGCCGTGAAAAGTCAGCCCCCAAGCAGGTGAACAACAAAATAAAATGCGCGGACTCTTGCAAAGTCCGCGCATTTTCGTTGACGCCGCTCCGGCCGGCGGCAAGCCGGGCGTTATTCGTACAGCGATTTGCAGTAATCCCGGAAGGTTTCCCAGCGGTAATAGGGACCGCCGCCGAGGGGCAGTCCGGCATCGCGCTCGTTGTGCAGGATGCGCACCAGAACGTCGCCCGCAGGGTTGCGGAAGAAGACGAACTGCACGTTGGCCGCCATGGGCGAAACGCGGTGCACCTGCCACACTTCGGCGGCCTCTTCGGGCGTCGAAACGCGGGCCGAAGCGCCCTCGACGCCCAACAGCGCCAACAGCGGGATGACGTTCACGTCGTGACCGAAGCGCAGCGACGCAGCCAGCTCCTTTCCGCCGCCGATCACCTCTTCGGCGGTCTCGACGATGTTGCGCAGCAGGGGTTTGGCATCGGCGATGATCGGATCGCCGAAACGCTTCGAAGGACCGAACATCACATAACGGCGGAAGTTCTCGTCCTCCCATGCGGCATATATCTCCTCCCCGGTGAAAAGGTCGTACAGCGAAATGCCCAGATAATCGACGTCCTGCATGATCGCGGCCTGCAAAAGCAGCTGCTCCATCAGTTTGCGGGGCTTTTTGACCTCGCGTTTGACGAATTCGGGATCGGAGAAAAGCGACTTCATCAGCCGGTCGGGAATCAGGCGCGCGGCGCGCACGCTGTCGGCCGTTTTCAGGGTCCGGTCGCGCTGGGCGTCGAGTCCCTTGTTGTTGCCCATATAGGGCATGTAGCGCGCGCTCGACTCACGCGTGGTCCGGATCGCGGGATTCAGCTCCTTGAGCCGCTCGTTGAAAGCCGCCATGCTCAGAATGCAGCGCGGCACGAGGGTCGAGCGGCTCTCGATACGGCATTCGCGGCCGTCGGCCGTAGAGAAAACTTCAGGATAAGCCTTGTACATGCGCTCGGCGATGCCCCGGTGTTCGGCGACCCCGCGCGGCGAAAGGTCGCCGTAACGTTTGTCGGCGTCGGCCGCGATGATCTCGACGCGGCCCAGCACATCACGACCCAGCGGCGTCAGCGCACCGGCTTCGGCGGCTTTGCGCAGGATTTTCAGTGGCCCGGCATAGACACTTTCGGAGGCATGCCAGCGGCTGCCGTGACGGCCGTAATGGCTGATGTAGAACGGCGTGTACCCGTCGGGCACCGGAGCCGCCGCAGCGGGCCGGTATTCGTATGAATGGTAGATTCCGCCCGCGCGTTCGGGAACGGCCGCAATCTGTTCGCGGGCTGTCTGGGCGTCCGCTCCCCACAAGCCGAGCAGCAGGAACGCCGCGCAGAACCTCAGTTTCAATGCAAGTCTGTTCATTGGTCGGTATTTTAACATTTATGTGTCATAATTCCCAGCACGAGCCGGTCGGTCTCGTTCATGCCGTCGCGGCCGATGGCCGTCAGGTTGCGGATGCACTTGTCGACGTCCTCCTCGATAATTCCCTCGACGGGCGTCACGCAGTGACCGTCCATCGCCATCATGGCCGAGAGCACGGCAGTCGAGACGCCGCTCGTGAGTTTCATCGAACAACTGGGCTTGGCACCGTCGCAGATCATGCCGGTGAGGTTGGCGATCATGTTCTTGACCGCCGCGGCGACCTGCTCGTAGGCGCCGCCCATCAGGTAGGTGATGCCGCAGCTCGATCCCGTCGCCGCCACGACGCAGCCGCACAAGGCAGACAGACGGCCGAGACTCTGTTTGATATAGATCACCGTGAGGTGGCTCAGCACCAGCGCACGGATCGTATGTTCCTCGTCGGCCGCGGTTTCGTCGGCATAGACCACCACGGGGAGCGTCGCGGCGATGCCCTGATTGCCGCTGCCCGAATTGCTCATCACGGGGATCATAGCCCCGGCCATGCGGGCGTCGCAGGCCGCGGAGGTGTAGGAGAGGATGCGCGAGAAGATGCTGTCGCCCATCACCCGCCGCTCCCGCTCGCAGCGCAGCGTGCGGCCGACGCAGTGCCCGAACTCCCCGGCGAAGGCCCGCTCGGCGGCGGCTTTGTTCACGCGGCGGGTTTCGAGGATGAAGCGCAGTTCATCGAGCGGCGCCGTCATGGCGAAATCCCAGACGCGGCGCAGGGTCAGGGGCACCTCGCCCGCCTCCTCTTCGGCGACGGATGCCGTGCGTTTGTCGAGCAGTACCTCGCCGTCGCGTTCGAGATAGACGAAGGCGGTATGTCCGCCCGCGATCACCGCCACGGCGCGGCGTTCTCCGGCCGAGGCTTCGACCTCGATATAGAGTTTTTCGGCGATATCCTCCTTCAGCGAGATGCAGACGCGCTTTTCGTCGATATAACGGGCGCCCCGCCCGACGGCTTCGGGCGTCACGTCGCGCAGGACCTCCAATCGGTATTCCGAACGGCCGACCAGCGCACCCAGCGCCACGGCGATCGGCAGGCCGATCATTCCCGTGCCGGGAATGCCCACGCCCATCGCATTCTTGAGGATATTGGCGCTCAGGCGCACCTCGATCTTTTCGGGCTGCGTGTCGAGCAGTTCGGCGGCGCGCGCCGTACACAAAGCCACGGCGATCGGTTCGGTACAGCCGATGGCGGGCACAACTTCGCGGTTGATAAGGGCGATGATTTTCGCTCGTTCGTTCGGGGAAAACATATTGGCTCGTTTTTAGAGATCATACAAAGATACGAATTTTTCGCTATTTTTGCGGCATCAAAACAGACGCCGATATGGAAAATCCGAAAAGCCGCGCATGGAAAGTCGTGAAGAGCGAGTACCTCGCCCGCAAACCGTGGTTCACCGTACGCCACGAGCGCATCGAACTGCCCGACGGGCGCAGCATACCCGACTATTACGTCTTCGAGTACCCCGACTGGGTGAACGTGATCGCCATAACCAAAGAGGGTAAATTCGTATTCATCGACCAGTACCGTCACGGGCTGGGCGAAACGAATTACGAAATCCCGGCGGGCGTGGCCGAGCCGGACGATGCGTCGATGCTGGCCGCGGCGCAGCGCGAACTGGCCGAGGAGACCGGTTACGGCGGCGGCGAATGGCGCGAACTGCTGGTCGTGGCCCCGAATCCCGCCACACAGAGCAACCTGACGTACTGCTACTTGGCGACGGGCGTGGAGCGGCTCGGCGCCCAGCATCTCGACGCCACGGAGGATATCCGCGTGCATCTGTTCACGGCCGCCGAGGTGCGCGAACTGCTCACGGGCGGCGGCATCCGGCAGGCGCTGATGGCCGCGCCGCTATGGCGTTACGCCGCGGAATACGGGTTGTAGTTACCCTACGACGTATTTGCTGCCGGGCAGCAGCGAAATCAGCTTTACGACCGCATAGGACGAGACGAAGGTGCAGAGCGCCAGCACGGGGATCTTGATCCCGGCCGAAACGATCAGCGGATCGAGCCAGCCGTGGAAGAAGTTGAGCAGCATGATGTGTATCAGGTAGATGCCGTAGCTGAGTCTCGAAATGTCGGTAACGACGCCCGCAAAGCGGCCCGCCCCCGGCCTGACGTCTTTCAGCAGCAGGAACAGCCCGACCGACATCGCGGCCACGTTGATCGTCCCGAAGCCCCACGAAAGTTCGAGGTCCGCGACGAGCCGCTGCGTCGCCAGCCGTGCGTCGAAAATCCATGCCGTCGCGAAATACCCGCGACGACCAGCAGCGCCACGCCCCACTTATGCCATGCGCGCGGCGCGGCGTGGTAGCGGCGCAGGTAGGCGGCCAGCACCATGTAGCCGAGGAATCCCGAAAAGTAGTAGAGCATCGGCGTGTCGTTCCAGAAACATTCGCCGAGCAGCTCCGGGAAAACGAGGTGCACATAGGGGATGCACAGAGTGAAGGCCCAAAGCGCGAGATAACCCTCCATAGCGCGGCGCGAAGCCGTCTCGATCCACGGCGAGACAACCGGGGCGAACAGGTAGAGTCCCAGCAGCATGTAGACGAACCAGAGGTGTCCGATCTCGACGCCGAAATTGACCGGGATGCGGCAGACGCCGAGCAACGCTCCGGCGGCATCGGTCCGTCCCGTCAGGAACTGGTAGATTGCGTAGAGCACGCACCACACCAGAAACGGCACCACAACGCGCACGAAACGCCGGGCGAAAAAGTCGCGCGTGCGCTCCCGCACCGGAAGCAGGAAAAATCCCGACAACATGACGAATAGCGGCACGGCGGTGCGGCACAACGAGTTGAGCCAGCAGGCCCAGACAGGCTCGCCGCCCGCGGCGACCAAACCGCCGTCGGCAATATAGTAGAATTCTCCGGCGTGCACCTGAAGCACCATGTAACAGGCCAGCACACGCAACAGGTCGAGACCGTGGTTTCGGGATTGAAGTTTCGTCATAAAAGTCAGGCGGTTTTGATTTCGCAAACAAAGGTAACAAAAAAACCGGGAATCCGCAGCCCGACACTCCATCCGGTAAAAAAACTCTTCTCCGGCAAAGACCGGCTGTCCCGGTCCCACGGAGATAAAAAAGGAGCGGTCAAAGCCGCTCCTCCGATTCGGGTTTCGCCGCCCGGCCTATTTGCCGACCGTCTGCGCCAGCGCCATGAAATAGCGCTTAGGGTCGAGACCGAGTGCCTTGAGCAGTTCGGCTTCGGGGGCGCTGCCGCGCGTGATCGACTTCAGCCCGTGACCTGCCGTATAGAGGTTCACATTCTCGGCATATCCGGCGGCATCCTGCCCGCAGAGGTAGCGGACATGTTCGGCCGGAATACTCTTTCCTTCGTAGACCGACATATCGGCGATATAGACCAGATTCAGCGGTGCGGCATAGACGAAATCCTGCGCGCCGGCCAACCTGCGCAGGTCGCCTTCGGCGACGCGCACGAGTTTCCGCGCCTTGGCGTCATAGCTGTAGACACCTTCGGCGAAAAAGGCATAGACGCGGACCGGATAGAGCGCCAGCGCCGAAGGAGCCGTCAGACGGCCGTCGGCAGGACGGTTGACGCCCCCTGCGGCCCACATGACGCCCGAAAGCTCTTCGAGCGAAAGCGCCTCAGGAGCGTATTCACGCCATGAACGGCGGTTTTCAAGCGCTTCGTTTACGGTCATGCCCGCCTTGGAATCGGGTTTGAGAAGGGCGATCTCCGCGCCGTGCTTCACTTCGGTTCTGGTTTCGGGGGCCTTGGTCTCCTCCTTGGCCGGCTGCGCGCCGCCGCATGCCGCGAGCAGCAGAGCCGCACAGGTAATAATCTTCACAGTCATCGTTTCTGAGATTTAGAGGTTTACATGCAAATATAAAAAATATTTTCCAAAATCAGGAATGCAATTCCGCTGCCGGATACCTGCGGACAAACGATTTTTCGTACCTTTGTGCAACACACAACATGGAGCCTATGAATCCGACAGCAGTCTACACCGTCGTCTTTTCACCGACGGGAACTTCGAGAAAAATCGCCGCGGCAGTTGCGCAGGGAGCGGCCCGGCACGACGGAAGCAGCAATGCGGCGGCAAATACGGCGGCCGGAGCGGACGCCGGTACAAATGCCGTCGCAGGCAGCGCGGCAAAGGCGTTCACGACAATCGACCTGACGCATGCGGCCGGAAAATCCGTCACCCTGTCGGCCGATGCGGCGGCGGTATTTGCCGTGCCGGTTTACGGGGGACGCGTGGCGCCTGCGGCATTGGAAAGACTGCGGGAGATTCGCGGCGAGGGAACGCCGGCCGTAGTGCTGGCGGTCTACGGCAACCGGGCTTTCGGAACGGCGGTCGCACAACTGGCGGCGTTCGTCGCCGAGCGGGGATTCGTTCCCGTGGCGGCCGGGGCTTTCGTGGGCGAACACTCGTACAGCACGCCCGGCACGCCGATCGCCGAAGGACGTCCCGATACGCAGGACCTCGCCGAAGCGGCCGCTTTCGGAGCGCGCATCGGCCAAAAGCTTGCGCACGGAGAGACCGGCCCGATCGACGCCGCAAAACTCCGCGAGCCGCATACGCCGCTGTTGTCAAAACTGCGGTTCATCCGTTTCGTGCTGGGGTACCGCAGGCGGCAGAAACGCAATCCGGTCGCACTGCTCCCCGCGGGCGACGCCGCACGGTGCACCCAATGCGGCCGCTGTGTCGCACTCTGTCCCACGCAGGCGATCGCGCGCGGCGACGAACTGCACACCGACCCGGCGCGCTGCATCCGCTGCTGTGCATGCGTCAAAGGCTGCGCGTTCGGCGCACGCACGTTCGAAACGCCTTTCGCTGCCGTTCTGTCGCGCAACTTCGCCCGGCGGAAACCGCCCGTAACGCTTATGTAATATGACAATCGAACGACTGAAAACCCCGTCGGCAGGCAAGCTGAACGCCCTGACCGACCTCTGGGAAGCCTCGGTGCGGGCGACGCACGACTTTCTCGCGCCGGAGGATATTGCGTTTTTCCGGCAAATGGTCCGGCAGGAAGCGCTCCGGGGTGTAGAATTATACGTCATCCGGAAGCCGGACAGCAAAGCGCCTGAAACCGGAACATCCGCAGGACAGGAGAACCGGCACGAGTCCCGGACATCCGGCAAGACAGGAGAATCCCGCCGACCGGAGGGCTTGGACGAGAACGGGATGTTCGGGGGATTCGCCGCGTTCGCAGGTATCGACGGCGATATGCTCGAAATGCTCTTCGTCGCGCCCAAAGCGCGCGGCAAAGGAGTGGGCCGGCAGCTGGTGGAATATCTCGTCCGCGAACGCGGCATAAGGCAGGTCGATGTCAACGAGCAGAACGCGCAGGCGGCGGGATTTTACGCCCGGCTGGGATTCCGCGTCACGGGGCGCGACGCGACCGATCCGTCGGGCAGGCCCTACCCTATCCTCCATCTGTCGCTGGGCGAAACGCCGCAGCGGATCGTGCCGATCCCGAACCTGCAGACCGACCGGGTCGATGTCGATTTCGAATCAGAGCCAACCGGGGACGGAGGAAAATAACCGGAGCCGGCGGGTAGTAACCAGCGGATGCGGGCCTAAACGCAGCAGCCGAAGGAGGCTTACGCGGAAACACCGGGTATAATAACAAGACGGCAGAGCGAAAATCTCTGCCGTCTTGTTGTGTTGGAAACATATCGGTTGGCGCCCGGCCTCGGCACACGCCCCGCTTCCGGCCGCTATTCCATATAGCCGGTAACGGTCAGCGGAGCATCGCCCACTTCGGCGGTCACCTGCGCCGCTTCGCCGCGGGAGTTTTCATAACGGAAGGTATAGGTTCTTCCCTTTTCAAGCAGGAAGCGCAGGGCGTCGTTCATGTCCTGCCGGGGACCCGCCGTACGGCCGCCGCCCATCTGCTCCGAACCGCAGAAAACATCGACGTTGGCCGCCACGCGGGCATCGGAACGCCCGGCATGCGCCGCCTTGTCGTACATCATGAAGGTCACGGTCGCATGCCGCCCCCGCTCGGCGAGGTCATCGGCATAGGCGGCATAGAGGTCGCGGTAACGCTGCGTGACGTTCACGCCGTGGACCTCGCGCGAATCCTCGCTCCACACCATCGGAAACCAGTCGCCCGCGGGCCGGAACGAAACGGCGAAAATGCCGTGCGCCCGGTCGTCGGGCGACGCCTGTCCCGCATCGGCGAAAAACCATGCGTAATCGAGTCTTCCCGGAAAATAATACTCCGTGAAATGCCAGCGGCCGTCGATCCACACCTCGACCCAGCTGTGGTTGCCCCGATCGTCGTGCCATGCGGGAGTTCCGGCGAAGCGCGCGGGAATGCCCGCGGCGCGCAGGGCATCGACCAGCAGGACCGAAAGGCCCGTGCAGGAGGCCATATGCTGACGCATCGACTCGGAGGGACTCTGGTTGGTCTTTTCGCGGGCGGTGTTGTATTCTACGGCGACATCGGCGGCAATATGCCGGTTGATCGAGTCGATGGCGGCGCGGACGTCCGCGGCTCCGGCCGCACGGCGGGCGAAGCGGGCGTAAAAGTCGGGCCGCCAGCTGTCGCGCACCTCGTCCACGACGGCATAGGGAAGCACGTCGTTCAGGAAGACCGAATCGGGCAGCGCGCGCGTCCACGGATACTCGGCGCGTGCGCGGTAGGCATACTCGACATTCTCGCGCAGCAGGTCGAGCCGCATCGTATCGCGGTCGCCCTGCGGCATATAGGCTACAAGGAAAGCCATCCCCGCGCGCCGGTCACGCGGAGTCTCGCGCAGCAGCTGCCGCAGGCTGTCGGCGCGCGGACAGTCGGCCAGCGCAGCGTCGAGCAGGGGTTCGTATTCGGCGGGAACACCGCAGCCGTAACGGCCGCAGGCGCAGAGGGAAAGTCCCAGAAGCAGGAGGAAAATGCGTTTCATCGGTTTAATTCGTTCAGGATTTGTCGGATGGTCCGTTCGTCGGCACAGGGCGAAGCGTACTCCGGCACGCCGGGACAGCCGCCCATCGAAATCTGCGGATTGCGGTATGCCATGCCGCTCGGCCGCATGCCGCGCGCGCTGAAATGGAGGGCATCGACACCCGTCGCGGCCAGTTGCCGCACGTTCGACGGATTCACGCCGCTGCCGGCCATGATCTCGATGCGGCCCGCAGCCCGCACGACGAGCGCGCGGAGGTCGCCGATGCCTTCGGACGCCGTATTACGGCCGCCGGAGGTCAGGATGCGGGTGCATCCGGTGCGGACGACCTCCTCCAGCGCATCGGAAAGGTCGCACGTCATGTCGAACGCCCGGTGGAAGGTGGTCTGCATCGGCCCGGCTTCGGCCACGAGGGCCGCCGTACGCGCCGTATCGACCCGTCCGTCGGGCGTCAGCAAGCCGAAGACCACGCCGTCGGCGCCGCATTCGCGGGCGAAGCGCACCTCTTCGAGCATCTGCCGGAATTCGGCGTCGTCATAGAGGAAATCCCCGCCGCGGGGACGGATCATCACACTGAGCTGCAAGCCTTCGATGCGGCGCACCATACGGATGGCCGCGGCCGAAGGGGTCGTGCCGCCCTCGTAGGGCGAGGCGCAGAGTTCGACGCGCGCGACACCCGCACGGCGGGCGGTCTCGCACGCTTCAATGGAATAGGCACAAAGTTCGGTCGTCATACGGCAAAGATAAAAAAACGGCGACGGAAATGCAAGTCCCGGAGCACCGCAGAACAGTTGCAAAAAAACGGAACGGGACCGTTCATACGTTACGGCAAAAAAACATCGCCCCAGCCGGAGAGCCGACGGTTCGGCCGCACGCCGCAAAGCCGAACGCACGCCGTAAAACCGGACGCACACCGCAAAGCCGGACACCCACTGCAAAGCCGAACGCCGACGGCAAAGCCGGACGCCGACGGCAAAACGAAAGCAGAGCGCCCTTACGGACGCTCTGCTTATCTTCAGGCTGCGCAAGCCCCTATTTAACCTCGATCTGGCGCGTGGCGGCGGCAGTCTCCTCGATCTTCTTCTTGGGAATGTCGATGGTCATCACACCGTTTTCGACCTTGGCCGAAATATTCTCGCGCTCGATATTGTCGGGCAGCAGCAGGCTCTGCTGGAACTGCGTGTAGGAGAATTCGCGGCGCAGGTAGGTGCCTTTGCGCTTGGCGTCCTCCTCCTTGTTCTCGGTCTTCTTCTCCAGCGAGATCACCAGCTCGTTGTCTTCGTTGATGTGGACCTTGAAGTCCTCCTTGGTCATACCCGGAGCGGCGACCTCGACCTTGTATTCGTTTTCACCGTCGATGATGTTGACGGCGGGAGCCGTGGTGCTGCGGCGCTCGGCCAGCCAGTTGTCGCCCAGAATCTCGTTGAAAATTCCCGGCAGCCAGTTCTGATTCGTTCTTGCAGGTGTCATAATTTTGTCCTCCTTGGTTTTATTCGGTTTAACTGTTTTCCTTTTTATCGCCCTCTCTCGGAGCGGTTTCATCCGTAGAGGGTCAAATCCTGTGCCAGCGCCGAATAAATGCAAAAATGTCACGAATTGTCACAAAACCTGCAAATACGACATGACAGACCGGCAGGCCGGGAGCGGACGGCGCATTTCATAAGTACGGGAAAAATACGTAACTTCGCGGCATGGAATTCACCGAAATACTGCGCGGCCGTTACGGGCTTTCGGAGCGGGCTGCCGGAGTGCTGATGCGGCATGCGTCGCAAAGCGTCCACGCCCGCAAGGAGATCATCGTCGAGGAGGGACAGCGCGATCAGGAGATCCGCTTCGTGACGGAAGGTTCGGCGCGCTCCTACGTCATGCGCGAGGACAAGTGCGTGATCCTCTCCTTCGCGTTCGAGGGCGATCCGACCTCATCGACGCTCGGAGCATGGCCCGGCGGCATTTCGGGCCACACGATCGAGACCATGGAGCCGACGACGCTCGTGCGCCTGCCGCGCGAGGAGATCGACCGGCTCTTCGCGGCGGACGCCGAACTGGCCGACTGGGGCCGCCGCATGGCCGAAGAGCAGCTGCGCCGGCACGAGGAGTATTTCGCCGACTTCGCATGGCGCGACAAGAGCGAGCAGTACAAGCGCGTACTGCGCGAATATCCCCAATTATTGCAGCGCATCGCGCTGAAAGACCTCGCGGCCTACCTCTTCCTCACGCCCCAAAGCCTGAGCCGCATCCGGGCCGAAATCAAATGACGAAATTATCATAAGGTAACTTTTCCCCGCGCCGAAAGCCTTACTTTTGCACCACTTCGAAAAAAGTAAGGAATATGCAACGAGACAGTATCGATTTCAGCAGTTCGGACGTCGGAAAACTTTTCCGGCGCTTCCTCTTTCCCACGGTCATGGGCATGGTCTTCTCGGCCGTGTTCGTCATCACCGACGGCATCTTCGTAGGGCGGGGCATAGGCAGCGACGCCCTCGCCTCGGTCAATATCGTCGCGCCGCTCTTCACGCTCGGCACGGGGCTGGGACTGATGTTCGGCATGGGCGGCTCGGTCGTGGCGTCGATCAACCTCGCGCAGGGCAAACGACGCGTGGCGGAGATCAACATCACGCAGTCGCTGGTGCTTCCGGCGCTGCTGATCGCCCTGCTCAGCGCCCTGCTGATCCATTGGCACGAACCGCTGCTCCTGCTGCTGGGCACCCCCGGCGAACTGATGGTCCCGGCGCGCGAATACCTCGTATGGTTCACGCTGTTCCTCGCACCGCTGGCCGTCTTCAACATCCTGATGTTCATCGTGCGGCTCGACGGGGCGCCGGGATTCGCCATGGCCTGCAACATCATGGCGGCGTGCATCAACATCGTACTCGACTACCTCTTCATCTTCGTATTCGAATGGGGGCTGGCGGGCGCCGCCGTCGCCACGGGCATCGGTTACGTCGTCGGTTCGGGCGTGATACTTTGGTACATGTTCCGCCGCAGCCGGACGCTCCGGTTCGTGAAGCTCAAGATAAGCGGCAAAAGCATGCGGCTCACGGTGCGCAATCTCTGGTACATGAGCTATATCGGATTCCCGGCGCTGCTGAGCGAGCTGGCCATTTCGAGCCTGATGATCGTCGGCAACTACACCTTTATCCATTACGTCGGCAAGGACGGCGTGGCGGCGTACAGCATCGCCTGCTACATCTTCCCGATCATCTTCATGGTCTACAACGGCATCATCCAGTCGGCGCAGCCGATCATCAGCTACAACTACGGCGCAGGGCTGATGCGGCGCGGCCGGAAAGCGCTGCGAATGGCGCTCGGCACGGCGGCGCTGTGCGGCGCGGCGGCGTTCGGATTCACGTGGCTATGCAGTCCGTGGATCGTCGGGCTGTTCCTGACGCCCGACGCCCCGGCGTACGCCATCGCCGTGCAGGGACTGCCGTGGTTCGCGGCGGGCTATCCCTTCTTCGGGATCAACGTCGTGACGATCGGCTACTACCAGAGCATCGAACGGGGACGGCTCGCAACGGGACTCACCGTTCTGCGCGGCATCGTGCTGATGACGTTCTGCTTTCTGCTCCTGCCGCGTATAGCGGGCGTGACGGGTATCTGGCTCGCGGTACCCGTCGCGGAAGCGCTCGAAACACTGCTGCTCGTCTATCTGCTGCGCAGCAGACGCTTCGCATTCGCATAAGGGAAAGCGGGAAAACCCTACCGAAGGTTTTCCCGCTTTCTGCGTCGGAATGGACTAATTCCCGCGCTGCATCCTGTCGATGAACAGCACTCCGTCGAGGTGGTCGATTTCGTGCTGGAAAATCACGGCGGTAAAGCCCTCGACGGTATCCGTCACCGGCCGCAGGGTCGTTTCATCCAGATAGCGGAGCACGATGCGGTCAGCTCGCAGAACCGTCCCCGACGTTTCGGGGACGGAGAGACACCCCTCCCTGCCGGCGGTAAGGGCCGCCGAGCGACCGACGATTTCGGGATTGACATAGCATTCGAACGGTTCGCCGGGCTTGTCGAAACGCTGCACGGCGATCAGCCGGCGCGAAACGCCGACCTGCGACGCGGCGATTCCGACACCTTCGTCGGCCGGATCCCGCACGGTGAGCAGCATGCCCTGCTTCAGCAGGCGGAAATACTCCGACCTCAGCTCCTCCGCACCCAGCGGCGCGGCCTTCCGCCGAAGAAACAGCGAATCGGCACGGTCACCGATCCGGCACAAGCGCATGACCGCTCCGCTCTGCGAGGCAATGACTTCACATTCCTTATCAGTGAATCCCTTTTGGACCGCGCAGGCGGCGAGCAGGCAGGCGCAGGCTATAACGAGTCTCTTCATATCGGCATGTTCTGTTTCCGGCAAAAATACGAAAATATATTCACCGTACGGCGGCACGCCCCTTCGGACTGAAAAAAAGTCTTTTCCAATTCCGGCAATTATCCTATATTTGCCGCCATGAACGAAGATCTGAAATACCGGAAGGCCGAGCCTGCCGATGCGGAGCGCATCATGGAGATCATCCGGCAGGCACAGGCCCAGATGCGGGCGCTGGGGAGCCGGCAATGGCAGGACGGCTACCCCGCACGGGCCGATATCGACAACGACATAGCGCGCGGGTACGGGTATGTGTTCGAGAAGTCCAGCACGGCGCAGGAACCCGTAGCTGCAGAAACGCCGCAGAAGTACGACAAAGGGACGGTACCCGGCGGCGTGATCGCATACGGGGGGGGGTGGTTTTCGACGGCGAACCGGCTTACGGGGCAATAGACGGGGCGTGGCTGACCGGGGGCGACTACGTCGTCCTGCACCGGCTGGCGGTGGCCGACGGAGAGAAGGGCCGCGGCGTGGCGGCGGAGTTCATGCGCCGCACCGAAGCGCTGGCCCGCGGACGGGGCGTCGGCAGTTTCAGGGTGGACACCAATTTCGACAACCGCTACATGCTGCGGATGCTCGAAAGGCTGAGATTCGCCTACTGCGGCAAAATCATCTATGAAAGCGGTGAAAGGCTGGCTTTCGAGAAGCCCTTTGAAGCGTAAGCGAAAGAACCGGTCTTGAGACCGGTTCTTTCTGTGTGAAGTCAGGGATGCGTCGCAATGTTCCGGAACAAATCCGCTGGAGAAATCTTATAATAGTCACATAAATCGGCGATCGTAGTCAGCGAAATACTGTGCCGCCCGCTTTCGATCCGTGCGATATTCAGATCGGTATCGAAGCGTACGTTCTCCTGAGTCAGCTTGCGTTCCAACCGGGCCGCTCTCAGCCCGGCAACAACCTGCCCAATAAAAAAGTCATTTCGCCGCTGCTTTTTCATAGCGCAAATTACCGGAATAATAGCCTGATTTTTTACCACACACTTGTAGCTTACAAAAGAAGTGCCCCGTTTCGAAGCTCAATCGCGGGCAGGCCGGGAACTCACACCCGTTCGCACCACAATCGCGCCGTTTCGGAATGTCAGGATAAAAAGAATCCGCCCGCCAAGACGGCGTCACATCCCAAAACGATCGGTGTGACGGTAAAAAGATTCCCGTCGCAAGCTACAATTATCACAACCCCCAGCGGCCATAATACAGATTCTTCGGAAAACATCCGGTTCCGCATGGCCGGTACCGTCCGTGCGTGCAGTCACAACACGCGCGGATAATAAATCCATATTACAAAAAATAATGGAATAAAACAAGTAAAACGGGGCAAAATCAGCGCAGCGGCGGGTTTCCGGTGCGGTTTCGGATCGGGAAAAAGAATTTTTCCGGGACAATACGGAGAGGGACGGCCTATCGGCGAGCGGAAAAACGGCGGACGGGGGGGGGTAGCAGACGGCTGATGAAAAAAGTATAATACGGGACGCGGGAGGGAAACGGGAGAAACGGGAGAAACGGGAGAAACGGGAGAAACGGGAGAAACGGGAGAAATCGCTGCGAATTTCGCCGGAAACACCGGGAGACACCGGAGACACCAGCCACTCAGGGAACAGCCGCCCCGCGCAACACCGAAAAACGCCGGCAAAAGGTCCTGACACAAAAAAGCGGCCCGCAGCGATGCGGGCCGCCGATCGACCGAGGAGAACCGAAGGCGCCGCTACTCCTCCTCTTCGTAATAGACCTTGTAGAACTTGCCCTTCTCGTCCTCGCCCTGTTCGAGCAGACTGCGGTTGCCGTGGACGTAGATGTGGAAGTTGCGGTCGAGCTTGATGACGCTCTTGTAGGAACGGGCCTGTTTTTTGACCGCCGATTCGGAGATGGCGAATTCGTCCTCGATGCGGATGTCGCGGTCCTGCTCGTACTCCTGCTTGTAGCGCGAGAAGCTCTCCATGACTTCGGGCTGGCGGATCACCTTCTCCGAAAAGTCGTCCAGCGAAAAGCTGTCCTGCTCCTTGAAGTATTTCATCGTCTCGTTGAGCATCTCGGCCTGATCGGCTTTCGACACCTCGAATTCGTTCGGGAGATGCTTGGTCACGTACTTCTTGCACATGGCCATCGCGTTGTGGGTATTGTGGTAGTTGTCCTGACGCTGGCGCACGTGCAGGAAATCGTCGATCCAGTAGCGGGCTTCGGCGCGGTTGGTGTTGTCCACGACGCAGACCGCGAAACCCGCTTCGCGCTCGGTATTGAAAACGACGCACCCCTTGTCCAGCTTATTGACGTTGATCCCCTGATGCGCGGCGATATGCAGCCCCGACGCCTGCTCCTCGACGTCGAGAAACGTGTCGCGCGTCTCAGACTTGAACAGCCCGACGGCATCGACCGTCTCGCCCCCGAAGCGGCAGTCGGTGAAGTAGACGACATAGAACTCCCCGCTCTTGATCTGGGGGTGCATGCCGGTTTCGTAGAGATGTCTGGCAAGGCTGACCGAGTGGTCGTAAAACGATTCGGGGTCGTCGAAGATCCTGCAGGTGAAATTCCAGACCTCGTTGCAGGTCAGGTCGGTGTCGTGGTAGAGGTTGAAATACTCCTCGGACTTGAAACCGCCCATGAAATAGGCCAGCAGCGTCTGCATCAGGGCCGCGTCGGAGAGCTGGTCGGAGAGCGACGGCGAGACCATCAGCGGCTCGTCTTTTGCTTTGTTGCCCACGATATGCACGGCCAGCGCGCCGATCCGGGATTCTTCGGTATAGAGCATTTTCGGTATTGTTTGCGTAAAACGGAAGGCAAAGATGGGGATTTTTCCGGGACCGGGCAAGCAAAAAACCGGGTATTTAGCAGAAACGCCCTGCCGGACTCCCGATAATTTGGCTACTTTTGCAACGACTAAACTTCCGTAAGCATGGAAAACAGAATAACCACACTCTTCGGCATTCGCTACCCGATCATCGCGGGCGGCATGATCTGGTGCAGCGGCTGGCGGCTGGCGGCGGCCGTAAGCGACGCGGGCGGACTGGGCCTGATCGGCGCAGGCTCGATGACGCCCGACCTGCTGCGCGAACACATCCGCAAATGCCGCGCGGCGACCGGCAAACCGTTCGGCGTGAACGTCCCACTGATGTACCGCTACGCGGAGCAGATCATGCAGGTCGTCATGGAGGAGCGGGTCCCGGCGGTATTCACCTCGGCGGGAAGCCCGAAGACATGGACCGGGCAACTGCATGCCGCAGGCTGCAAGGTCGCACACGTGGTGTCGAGCACGAAATTCGCCCTGAAAAGTCAGGAAGCGGGTGTCGATGCGGTCGTCGCCGAGGGATTCGAAGCGGGCGGGCACAACGGCCGCGAGGAGACGGCGACGATGGCGCTGGTTCCGCAGGTGCGAGCAGCGATTACGATTCCGCTGATCGCGGCGGGCGGCATCGCCACGGGCCGGGGCATGCTGGCGGCGTTCGCGCTGGGAGCCGAGGGCATTCAGATGGGCACCCGCTTCGCGCTGTCCGAAGAGAGTTCGGCCAGCGACGCCTTCAAACGGCTCTGCATCGGGCTGGAAGAAGGCGGCACGATGCTGGCGCTGAAGAAGATCGGGCCGACGCGCCTGATCCGCAACGACTTCTACACGGCAGTCGAAACCGCCGAAAACCGGGGCGCCTCGGCCGAAGAACTGAAGGAGCTGCTGGGCCGCGGGCGTTCAAAGCGGGGCATTTTCGAGGGCGACCTCGCAGACGGGGAGCTGGAGATCGGACAGATCGCGTCGCTGATCCGCGATCTGCCGCCGGCAGGCGAAATCGTCCGGCAGATCATCGACGAATACAACGCCGGCGTGAAATCGCTCACGACTCTATAGCGGCCCTTCGGGGATAGGCGGGCCGGCGAAAAGCAGCCGTCCCAACCGGGACAGTCTGCCGAAGAGACGCCGGGCCTACCGCCGCTACATGCCGAGCAGGACCAGCAGGGCGACCGTCAGAAACAGCGCCCAATGGCAGAGGCGCAGGTAACGGGTCTTCGCCGCGCGTTCATAGCCCAGCGACACCAGCCAAAGCAGGAACCAGCCGCCGTAAGTCAGCAGCAGGAAGAGTTCCAGCTGGAAATTGCGGGGAATGACTCCGAAGCCGAGCAGCAGCAGGAATACCGCTCCGAGGGCCAGATCCGCCGTAATCATCTGGACGCCGCACCGTCCCATCAGCCACGCTTCGTAGGCTTTGTCCGCGGCGGCGTTCCGGCCGGGACAGGCTGCCGTATAGAAGCGGTTCCCCGAAACGACATGGACGAAAAACGCCGCGATAAGCAGCGTCCCCGCCGCAATAAACCATCCGTTCATACACATTACATTTTGAGGTAGATTCCGTCGGGCATATGCCGGAGCAGCCACGCCGCAATGCGCCAGCGGCGGGTGACGACCGCAACCCGTCTGCGGCGGCGGACCGCCCGCACGATCTGCCGGACGGCTTTTTCGACCGGCATCACCCAGAACAGACCGTCACCCTTGGCCATCGCCGTATCGACGAAGCCCGGACGGACGTCGGTGATGTAAAGCGGGAGTCTGGATTTCGCGGCGCGCTGCCGCAGTCCCTCGGCGTAGTTGATCTGATAGGCTTTCGAGGCGTTGTAGGCCGGAGCCGCTCCCCCGCCGCGCAGTCCGCCGACCGACGAGACGACGACCAGATGTCCGCCGCCCTGCCGCTCGAAACGGTTGTAGGCCCAGTCCGCGGCCGCCGTCCAGCCCAGCACGTTGGTAAGGATGGCCGTCTCTTCCAGCGCGAAATCCAGCGAGGGATTCAGATCGCCCGTTCCGGCGCAGACCACGCATAAATCCATGCCGCCCAGTTCTTGGGCCAGATGCTCCAGCGCCGCAACGGTCTCGGCGGGACGCGTCACGTCGGCGACGGCAAAGCGGTATGCAGCAGGATCGGCCTGCGCGATCTCCTTCAACAGATTTTCCCGGCGGCCGACCAGCCCCACGGCATATCCCTGCGCCGCAAAGCACTCCGCAAGGCCGCGGCCGATGCCGGAAGTGGCACCGATGACAATAGCTCGTTTCATATGCGCAAAGATAGGACGCGGAAAGCGGAAAACACTTGATCCGAATCAAGAAATCACCGCACCCGGCGGCGAATGCGGCTCAGCGTTTCGGGACGCACGCCGAGAAACGAGGCCAGCTCCCGGAGCGGGACCAGTTCGAGCAGGCCGGGACAGCGCGCCAGCAGCGATTCGTAACGCTCCTGCGGAGTCGAGACGTACGATTGCAGCAGCCGTTCGTAAATCTCGGCCAGCATATGCTCGGCGACGGTGCGGCCCAAGCGCTCGTGTGCAGCGTCGGTCCGGTAGAATTTTTCGAGCCGTTCGCCCGTCAGCGTCAGCACTCGGCTGTCGCACATCGCTTCGATACTCACCCACGCGGGGGCGTCGTTGCGCATCGAGATATAGTCGCCGACGAACTCCCCGGCGAAAGCGTACCCGACGACATGCCGCTCGCCCGCTTCCGTGGCGTGCACATAGCGGAAAGCGCCCTCCTCGACCAATCCGCTACGGCGGTTGCGGACCTGCTGGAACGAAAAACAGCCGTCCTTGGGGACGAAGAGGCTTTCACCCTCCCTGCGGAACAGCTCGGCAAGCGGCGCGAATTCGGCGGCCGATATGTAACGGTTGAAATCCATCGTCGGCAAAGATAAGTTTTTTTGCGGATTTTGCCGATCCGGACGAATTCGCTACCTTTGCCGCCGCGAACGGTGAAATCACCGGCTCGTCAAAACGCAACGCAAGATGAAAAAGCAAAAGATCACCCAGCAGGATTACCTCAAGGCCCACCGCAAGGCGAGCCGCGAAGAGGAAATCGCACGGCACGGCCGTCCGGCAAGGTTCCGGGCCGTGCACAAGTCGAAAAAAGCATACGATCGCAAACGCGAAAAGGCAGGTCTGAGAAACCTGCCTTTTTCATTTCATATTAAAATATATTCCCACTCCAGTCCCCCGGCATGCTTACGCTTTGGAAGATTGGTGCAACATATGCAAACAGACGATGGACTCACATTGTACTTTTCAGCGGCTTCTCTTAATGTATTGAATATCTCTCCGGTCGTAATGCACCTTATCTTCCGATTCCTTTGTCGTATTGCCTGCTTCGATTTGCAAACTTTACAACCGCCGCCCTTCAATAAACTCCCCGGCCATGCGTGCCAAATCCTATTACATTCGGCACATTGCACCAATATAGGTTTATTTCTACCAACAAACGTTCCAATGATTTTAATTGCAGGTGACAAATTTGCGATCTCCGCAACAAATTCATCCGGAGTTCTCCGGCCCCTGCCCGAACATTTCGGACATCCCGTTCTTTGTCTTGGAGATGTTGCAGTAAGATGATAAGGTTGAGTAGACCATACATATCCGCATACTTTACATTTTACAACAACCTTTTCCTTCGTGTTGATATATTCCGTCAGTGGAATCAGATCGGGCTGCAATACGCGTAATCTTGCCACAAACTGGTCATGTGTAAGTTGTAAAACGCCGGCACACTTAGGGCATCCGACACCCAAACGCAAAGAAGCCGGTATTGCGTTCCATGTATGGTTACAGGTTTTACATTGAACTTTAATCCTGTCATTAGCCTTCGTATATTCGCCGACGACCCTGATTTTATAATTGATTCCGAAGAGTTCTTCTTTGAATTCTTCCGTAGTCATTCGTCTTGAATCCATTTTGGCTCTCTTTCTAATTTTTACCCATTCATCTGTATCAAGAATTGAATCCAAGCCAAATTCCGAAAAGAGTCTTTTTGTCATATCGATCAGTTTATTTCTATTGCTGACATGAGCAAGGTCACAATCAGTCACAAAGCAATTATCAAAAGGAAGAGTCTCATTATCATAATGATCATATATGGTTACAAGCTTGATTCCTTTTTCATTACATATCCGATGTTTCTTCCTATCCCTTGCCACCAGATTTTTATGCCAATACCACGAACCGGGTTCTATAGCCGCTTTCAATTCAGGTATGTATATGTCTAACTCAGCCCCTATTGCGGTTTTATCTCTAGACAGGACCTTGGATTCCCCAAGAACACGAACAAAAGAATGATATATGAACTGCTCTAAAAAAGAGGTACATGCTCTGTGACAATTCGGACAGCCCCGGCTATGCAGAACATCATGAGGTGTTATTTCATATCTGATTATCCGTTTATGCACCTGTTATATTCGCAATTACTAGTCTGTCAAAGAGTTTGTCTCCAAAATACCGTCTGTTTAATTTGTAAATAAACTCGTTGAGATACAACTGTAAGTATTTCCTTTTGATTTTATGGTAGTTGCCCAGCAATGTCCGTTTTGCATTACTGATTGCGATATGCACCCATTTGAGTGTTTCCTTGGTGGTTTTGGCGTCTGATTTCTCGGTGACGTGCAATTCCACCAGATCGGAGATGTCAACGTAAGAAGTGCTTTTGTCCGAAAATACGATGGCATCATCCTCCATGCAGTCCCTGACCACGCCGTTGATTCCTTCACTTTGATGGCTATCCAGTACCCTGGCCTTGAAATAACGCACATGCTTCTCCTTTTTGCCCGTTTCGATATCTTCCAACGGGGTGCTTTCGGCCATCACCGCAACGTTCTGCTTTCCCTCGGCTCCCCGGCCACGTGTACCCTTGCCTCGCTCGATTTCCTTACTGGCCACCGAAAAGTAACCCTCATCCAGTTCTATCATCCCTTCCAGTGTATACCTTGCATCCCGGTTGCCCATCGCCCTGCGGAGTTTGTGTACCATCGCCCATACCGGTTCGTAACGCTTCAATCCTAATTGCTTCTGGAGTTCGTTGGTGGAGAATCCCTTTTTTGTGCAACTCATCAGGAACATCGTTTTGTACCACACCAGAAACGGCAGCTTGGAGCTCTCCATGATCGTACCGCTGCGCAACGAGGTGCGGAAACGGCAACCTTTGCATTCATAACTCCATTTACCCTGTAACCAATAATGGGAAGTGCCCCCGCATCGCTTGCAGACAACCCCTTCCTTATCACGCTGCTCCTTGAAATGCAAACGACAATCTTCCTCCGAACCGAAATGAGCCGTAAAACTGAATATGTTCATAATCCCTGCTTTTTGAGCGCTAATATACTAAAAATATTAGGTGTGTTTGCGGAGAATCAGTTTCATATTCATATCCACAAGCCTTACAGCGTAGTGGCATACGTGTACGATTGTTACGATACTCCACGCCTTTCCTGACGACAAGATTCGGATCGATTTCATGAAGACGCTCTAAAAACAGTTCCATTGTCAGACGCTGGGATGCTCCTCGACGAGAGAGTGCACACGCCGGACATCCCCTGCCACTAAGGATATGCGCAGGAGTGACATTCCACTCATGTCCGCATTTCAAACATCTGAATTTGGCTTTTTCGAGCGCTTTTACATACCTACCGATCAGCACGACGTCGTCTCTTTGAGATTGCAATTCCTCAACAAACTCGGCATGGGTTTTCTGCTTGACTCTCGCACACTTGGGGCATCCATGCCCTTTTAACAGACTATATGGAATCGGAGTCCACTCCCAACCACAGATGTCACATTTTACAGCGATTTTAGAGTTGTTTCTTTCATATGTTCCCAGCACAGTAATTTTAGAATTTTGTGCGTTCAATTTGTCTATGAAATCTGTTGTTTTCATTTCTTGGCAAAACGAATTTAATAAAAAAATCGTTCACTTTCGAGAGTTTGTTTATTACTTCGACCACCAAGCAGCCAAGACAAAAAGGTGGGAAAATTTGAAGATGCAAACAATTTGCAGACAAAATCAGACACTGAAAAGCGCAAATAGCCTTAATGGCTATTTGCGCTTTAATAATGTGGTACCACCAGGAATCGAACCGGGGACACAAGGATTTTCAGTCCTTTGCTCTACCAACTGAGCTATGGCACCATCCTGTTGAGTTATAAAACTCGTTTACAAATGATTACGAAACTCGATCTTTTTCTCTGACACCCGACCTTTTCAGTTCGGTTTACAACGTGGTTTACACAGTCGTTTTTGCAAAGAACGATACCCATTTCGGTTTCATTGCGAGTGCAAAGGTAAGCAAATTTCTCAAACTTGCAAAAGTTTCCTCGAAAATTTACAACTTTTCTGCCCTCAAACAATCATACAACCGCGATTAGAACCGCTTTCTATCCAACATCAACCTTTTCGCAAGTCATTTCAAAACCATCCAGAACCGTTCGGGCAAGTAGATATTCTTCACCTCTCCTGCCTGTTCAAACAGCGGGGCAATCTCGGATGGACTAAACCCTGCTATCCCGCAACCGATTTCCGTCACCAAAAATTTCAGTTGTGGATGTTGCTTTGCAAACTCGATAAACTCGTCCACATAGGGCTGGATTGTTTCCACTCCGCCCTGCATGGTCGGTATGGCATAACTCTGCCCCTGCAATCCGACACCCTGTCCCCAGACAGCCCCGAATCTCTGATATGCCAACCGTGCAGCACCCCCGCCGTGCATACCTGCGAGGTTGCTACCGAACACGAAGATTTCGTCGGGTTGGAGTTTAGTGATGTAATTGGGTGATTTTTGCATGGCTGTTTATTTACTCAAATGTCGAAATTATTTGGTAAGATTGCAAATTCCACTAAAGAAAAAAATCCCCGACCGTATGGCCGAGGATTAGCATTGTGGTTCTTCATATTTTGGTGACGTAATTTCAAAAAATTCATTTTATATACCCCTTGAAAAATGTGTCACTTAATCTTTACCGATTTTTCAACGTCTTATCTTTTCTTGACTATCGTTCTGCATAGTCCCGCAATAAATCGCAATGTCGTCGTAGATAATCTGCCCGTCGCGTTGCGGAATATTCTTTCATAACAATCCAATGGCGGCTCAATATCCATTGTGCATCTGCGGCTACTTCCCGATCGGTTATCATATCAAACGCATCTGACAAAAGCCGCTTTTGTCGTGCTTCAGCCCGTTTCCATGCAGGGCGTTTCGTCCAATCTATATCATAATCCAGCCAATAAATCATGTCGCCTTTGTAATATTGCGTCAAAGCCCAGCAACGATTAATAGAATTTTCTAATCCTATGATATATCGTATTTGTAACAATGCTTTTCGATTCGGATCCACCGTCTGTTTGATGGATTGCTCCAAAGAGTACATTTCACGGGCAAAATTGTATTTATAATCCGAATTATCTGGCAGTTTTTCCCGTCCATGTGAAAATGGGTCCCACTTCATAAATCCGTCTTTGTATGTATTCAAGGAGTATTGAAACGCTGCCGAAACCTTACCGAAGTATTTTATCGCATCTGCATAGCGCATTTCTCGCAAACATTGTGTTCCGATTATCTCATTGAAATAATCCGTATCGGTATAGCTTCGCTGGTTTATAAAACGATCGAATGCCGTTTGTGGTTTTTGCAACCGTTCGGTATAAGCGATCAGATGATTTACTCCGACCGTATCTATCAATGCAAATAAATTATTCCTGTAATCAAGCACGTTATCCCATTGTGTTCCCTTACGGTATTCAGATAATGAAACGCATTTTTCTTCCCAGCGGTTTTTCACCTCAAAAACAGCAGTTTGTTTATTTACGATATTGAGCAGATTGTTATCCGCCATGTTCGCCAACTGAATAGCACGGGTATAATTTCCTTGTTCGATATATCGCGGAGCAATGACTGAAAACACAATTTTTCGCAACATATCGTTCCAATAATAGTAGCTGCGATTATATTTAATATCAAACCCCTCGCATGTCGCCTTTCTGACACGATCGTCGATATTTGTTTTTATCTTGTTATCGAGCCATCGAAGCTGGCGAAGCAACTTTTCTTCATACTTTGCATTGTAAATGCTGGATTTAGCATTCAGATAGATGCGCAAAACCATGATGGATTCCTTTATATAGTCATTACCTTGTACAGCTTCGGCTTTACTCAACAGATTCGATGCGGTTTGCGTATCTCCGTCCAGATCGGTAAGGTAAGCGGCTGTGTAGTACCACATGGCTCGATTGGATGCTTTACCCTCTTGGGCTACTTTTCTTGCCAAGTCCCGTAACCGCATGACTTCATCCCAACTTTTGGATTTATAAGAATGAAGATCATCTTCTATCGCCCTTATTCTATTCTGCAAAATTTCAGTAATTTGCGGAGAATTAGGGTCGCAATTGCAAAGCAGTTCCAACAATCCGATTTCGTTCATCGGTTTTCCTTGCTTCTTGGCGCAGAAGAGCAACGATTCAATATCTCCGCACTCGGCGTATAGGCGCGTCGCCCGCTCTATTTCTCCAATCCGATAGTAAGTCCCCGCGATATAAGGACGAATCATTTGCTTAATCAATCCGTCAGGCAAAAGCGGCTGTACTTCATTCCAATAGTTGATGCAACGATCGTATTGTGATGAAGCGAACAAAGCGCGAATCGCCTGTATTGCGTAACGATCCCGCAATCTGTACTCGTTATAAGCCATTGCACGACGAGCGACGTCAGACAAGGTAACGCTTACTTGATCCTTGTCGGTCGGATAATACCACGGATTGTTCTGCTCCATGCGGATTTCTTCGCAGAGTTTCATTATAGACAGAAGTTCCGCGATCTTCCGATCCTTATGTGTTACGATCCATTCAACGAATCGGTTTTGCATCAGCGTATCTTGGGCTGGTTGTTCGATAAGGTTCGTAATTCGTTCGATCTCCTTGCTGGTGTAGCGGTAAACAGCTTGGTAAATATCATCCAATGGAATTGCAGTAGAAGTCAGTTCTTGCCACAATTCGCAATTTTGCGTTATTTTACTTTTAGTCTGTTTAGGTCGCCATCGCCCATATTCGTCCAGATCATAAGATTTGCTGTAATCATAGACACGATAGGTACGGTATTCGGCTGGTTTATAAATCGTCCCACCTCCCGAATAAGCCTTATTTACAGAAAAAGCCGCAAGGAGTAAAACCATGCTACAAAAGGTCGTATAGAGTTTCGATTTCATCGGTCGTGTAGTTTGAAATGCAGGTTGAATCCAAATGATAAAGCAAGACTGAATAGCTGTCGTCTTTCAATTGTTTTTCGGCAAGTCGTTTTACTTTGAGCACCTCATCATATCGGGAACTCTCCAATCGGATTATGTCCCCTTTCTGTAATTCGTGGGATTCCAGATAATGATTTTTCAGCACCTTGTAGGTTCCGTCGCTTTGGCGTCGATAATAAGTCTGGTCGGAATAGTCCGTCGTCCGTAAGATCGCTTTGAAACGATTATCTCTGAACCAGATTCCCCAAGCGAAGGCAGGATAGGCGAAATCAAGATGTAACCGATAGTTGGCATTCGTCAGATAGGGGGCTACATCGGAATAGTCCAAAATCGAGTTTTTGGTTTCTGCATTGCGCAACGCACCCGTATTGTAGAGCATCAGCACGCCCCGATCGACAGGTGGGCAATCGCCCCGCAGTTGGTGCAATCGGATCGTGGAACTTAATTCGATTCCTTTGCCATGCAATGAATCTTTGGCTATGCGGCACAACTCGAAATAGCTGTTTTGCGTTGTTGCAGTCCAATCGTAATCGAATTGCACCTCGTTGATGTTACCGATCTTATGACGGGTTGCCATTGCCAAAATGCGTGTTACGATGCGGTTCGCCAAATCAGCCGTTTTCACGTTGGTTTGGCGTAATACCTCCAATGTGATATAGACGGTAGGGACAATCTCCATATCGGCGGGAGGAACCTGCCGAAAAACGGTCGTAGCAATTGGTACTGGGTACAATTCTCCCTCCAGCCAATGATTGTCCAAAGCCACGTCGAAAAAACGAAGATAGAGCCGTTTTACATTGTGCTTACGCAGAAACGCCAGCTCCGAATTAATCGGATTGAACGTCGTTTTCCAATGATATATAGAGTTGTATTCACCGTGCGGTACAATTCTTTTGATAGTGGTAGAATCCACCGTATTGCATTGTTCCTGCGGATGGGTTTGTCGGTTACCGCAACCGACCATAACCAACACGGCCAATATTAGTAAGTAATTCTTCATATTCTGGTGACATAATTTCAAAAAATTCATTTTATATAGCCCTTGAAAAATATGTCACTTGATTAACAAAGCATCATATCGTGTTTGATAATCATAGCTAAACAGTTCTTCATCAGAGCAATCCTTTTTTAATATACAATCCAACTCAAAACTGCTACATATTCCATATCCCCAATATCTGCTCTTTATTTGAATCAATTTTCGTCGCTTGAGATTATTCGTACAATTATCATAAACTTTTTTGAGCGGCATCGGTAATTGTGCTGATACTTTTCTACGTTCAGCCATCCATTTATCCCAAAAGCGCATATCATTTTTTAAGGCACATTGCTTTTCTTCCACGCTATATTCCTCATAACCTGAATTAATCACATCAAAGAAATCCGAATATGCTCTATGTACCATTTTATCTGGAATCACCCTATGTCGTTCTGTCGGCTGATAATTGGAATCACCCAAAGTAAAATAATAATCCAATAATGAAATCAATCTCTGCTCGTAGCTTTCAATGAAGAACTCGCCATACGCCAGTGGTGCTCCTGACCCACCATGTTTCCCGACAACTAATTTATCGCATATATCATGTAAGGCTTCTTCATATTCTTTCCATGCACAATGTTCTGCAATTAAAATATCCTTAAACTCATTGCTACAATCCAACAGTCGATTGTTGTATATTTCTACCTTACATTCATGTAATTTGGTCGCCAACCATGCTTGTATATTAGCATCCCATTGTGAGCCGAGCGAGTATGATAATAATGAATCAATTTGTTCCGAAAATCTTTGGAAATTTTCTGTTTCCGTTGTAGAAGAATTAAGAGGGTAATATTCATTAATACGCCAAAGAATCATATCTAAATCATCTTGATAAGGCGTTGTTTTATTCGTAAACCATAAAGTAGCAAAATCATTTACCGCCGTGATATGGGGTATATCTCGGAACCATTCGATTCTATCATAGAAACCGTAACGTTCAGTACGATGCAAACTATCGAATCGTCGTTGATATTCAGCTATCTTGTCTTTTGATGGCTTGCCAAATAAATAAGGGATAGAATCAGCATCTCTCCACTTAAACTTAAAATGGATGGTATCATAATATGTCTTGATTGTAAGTTCCGTTGAATCTTCTCCAACCTGCTCAATCTGCCTTACCTGTCTATCGCCACAACCAAGCATTATTAAGCCAACAACAAGTATTAGTATACAGTTCTTTATCATCTGTGACACAATTATAAAATGTTCATTTTATATAGCCCTTGAAAAATATGTCACTTAATCTTTACCGATTTTTCAACCCCTTTGTGCCACTCTGTTTCATCGTCCCATTCAATCGTTTGAACGATTACATACCCTGTCTTATTAGGGGCGATCCTTACTAAATCGGGCGCATCGCCATTTATAGGGTCAAAAAAGGCATCATGTGTATATACACTCACTATTTCTTTCCACACTCCCTTACGAAGTGAATATACCTTATAGAAAACAAAGCGGCTAACAGCTCTCTCAATAAAGCCAATTTCATCCGTACCATCACCATTCAAATCACCCTCGTTGGTTAAGCGCTCAATCTGAAATTCAGTTTCTATGGCAGGAATTGTTGGATTACTGAATGTTATATTATTGAGCTTCCCATCATCTACTTCATCAAGGCTGTAATATTCAGCAGGGTTTGATTCGCTGTAAGCATATTCGATCTTTCCATCACCGTTAAAATCCCCTTGTATAGTATCTCGTTCATAACTATCTCCTATAATCGAATCGGTTTGTTCAGTTTGCCTTATTCTATTTTCTACAACTATATTCGCTGGATTCCTATTCCCACACCCAACAATCAGCAGGACGAATATGGGGAGTAAGTAGGGTTTCATAATTAGTTAATCAATGTTGTGTCATATAATGGATTATGCGCCTGTTCAACTTCTTCCAGTTTGTGATATTCATCTAAGAATTGGGCATGCATTATATTTATAATTTCAAAATAGGAAGAAAAGTTTACTCTTAATTCATCCACGTAGTGAATAAGACTCTCGGCAGAAAATGATATGAATAATTGTGACGATTTTCCTGATTGTTCCAATACCTCTATTTTCCCAACTATGGTATTACTCATAACCTTGGTGGCGGCAAGAAGAGCAATCTTATAATAGCCTTGGAATGGCCTTTGTAAAAGCAGTGAGAATTTGGGAGCCTCGTGCATAATACGATAGATTATACTTTCTGACTTAAAGTATATATCCCCGTTTTCCTTGTAGGGATAGAAACCTTCGATTTTAATGATTTGTTCGATGGCAGATGACGTCAGTTCGCCAAATATCTTCTTTTTTCGTTTATACTTAAGGTAATAATAATCCAGACAGATTAATGCTACCAACATGAACCCTACTGCCAAGATTACGATTGATGACTTTGCCTCATCACCAACAAGCGTACTTATCAAGCAAAACAAGTAAGTTACAACAACAGCAATACATTCACCGAACGATAATCCGTTGTCAGAAGGTTCTTTCATTCTAGCAATAATTCGTCTGGCGCGAGTTTTTACTTGTTGTTTCTCGCTCGGTTCGTATAAGTGGCATTTATCGTCAAAATCTGCATATTCATTGGTAAGGCCACACAAAATTCCTCGCTCTATGTCCTTTTGGCAATGTTTGCAGGTTTCGCATATTTTTACTCGTTCTTCTCGTGTCATCGGATTGAGTGTTATAGATTGATAATTAATTAATGTAAAGTATTTATGAAGATTGTAATTAATATTGGCCTTTAAAATTATTTCATCGATGCTATAAGTTTTTCCTAATCTTCTTTTGCAACTCCTTATCTTTATATCCGTTCTTCTTGGCTCGTTTCAGCCAGAATTTAGCTTGTTTCCAATCTTGTAAATCGACATAATGCTGGGCTAATTTTTCTTGTGCAACCCAATCGTCTTGCTCTGCGGCTTTATGCCACCAGATTACAGCAGAATCAATATGTGGCTTTTCACATCCGAGTAAATCGGGACGGTAGGCATAACAACACGCTAATTCCGTTTGGGAATGAACATAGCCCGATTCTGCGGATTCAATCAGATTCTTAATGTCGAAATTCAATTTATAACCAGATTGGACATAACTCAAAAATTGATAGTACTGTTTGACAGCAATTCTACTCTCCTTTGGAATAGGTTGCACATTCCTGCGTTCATAGCCTCTAATTTCGTGATAGAGTGTTTCATCTTCAAAGTCATTCTTTTCAGCGCGTTTGAGCCAGTATTTAGCTTGTTTCCACTCTTTCATTCTTACATGGAATATCGCCAATTCCTTTTGTGCAACATAATCTTCTTGTTCAGCCGCTTTGAGCCACCATATAACAGCAGAATCAATGTCTGCCCCCTTTCGTTTAATCAAGTCGGGACGATAGGCATAGCAACCCCCTAATTGGCTCTGTGATTCTGCATAACCTGCTTCTGCCGACTTAAACAGACTTTCGACTGCGGTATCTTTATCTCCATCACCGAAAAGCATCCAATGAAAGAATTGGTAGTATTGCTTATCAGCCAATTTCTCGGCCTCTGAAAATGGTCTTTCGGGTTGGCTTTGGCAACAGACGAACAAAATGCCCATCAGTATAAGTAAGTAGTTTTTCATCGTTCGTTTTCTTCTTTGCAAAACAATCCTTTGATTTTGCGCCATATGTTAGATTGCCAACAATTACCGTATTCTGTTTCTGCATAACCCAATGTGCGGACTTGATAGCTTTTCCCGTTGGAATGTATTATTTGCAGATTTGAGTGGTACACTTTTGTACTTTCTATACGAATAGAATCACCATTATCAGCCACCCACCAAGAATTATCTTTCGGAAAATATTGGATAGTCCGCATTACAACTGAATCCGTCCATATCTTATCATCGGGATTTGTAACGCTTAATAAATGACAACTCCATTCTTCTCCGTTTTGTATTAAGTAACAGTTTTCATTACCGTATATTCTGGCTTCCATTATTTCATCACCAAAAATATTAGGCATGGCAATCGTGAAATCAAACAATAGTACAACAATCAGTAAGCCTATTTTGCTACCTCTGTCTAATTTTGCATTTTTCTGTTTTACAAAGAATATTGGCAAAATTGAAGATATTAATACGCTAAACCATCCAAAATGAAAGAGTATTTCCAGATATATATGGCGCAAAGTTACTACAAAAAAGTGAAATGCGGAAAGATATAGTGATAGAATTGAGTTACAAGGGTTTTGGTTGAAGTGGCGATAATCCGTGAAGCCATTACAATCCCTGCCGAAGCCAAATCCTGACGCCGCTACGTTACTTGTTCGTAACCATGCCCGAAAATGCGACAAACGGGTACGAATAGCGAAACAAGGCTCTAAGGAATAGTGAGTTATCCATAACTCATGCGAAAAATCAGGTTACGGAAAAAGATTGCGCCGTTCCTCCCCGTTTTGCGTACCAACACCGGACTCTTCACCAACTAATTTTGAAACCCAAAAATTAAGGACAATGAAGAGTACATTTTCAGTAATCTACTACCTCAAGCGTCAGGTAGTGAAAAAGGACGGGACAGTTCCCGTCATGGGACGCATCACGGTGGACGGCAGCCAGACACAGTTCAGCTGCAAACTGACTGTCGATCCGAAACTGTGGGACACCAAAGGTGGACGTGTCACGGGCAGAAGCACGGCGGCACTCGAAACGAACCGTATGCTTGACAAGATGCGGGTACGCATCAACAGGCATTATCAGGAAATCATGGAGCGTGACAACTTCGTCACGGCGGAGAAGGTGAAGAACGCCTTTCTCGGACTGGAACACCGCTACCACACGCTGATGCAGGTGTTCCGCCAGCACAACGAGGACTACGAGAAGCAGGTGGAGGCAGGCATGAAAGCCAAAGGCACGCTGCTGAAGTACCGCACCGTTTACAAGCACATGCAAGAGTTCCTCGACATCCGCTACCATGTGAAGGACATCGCCCTAAAAGAGCTTACCCCGGCTTTCATCTCCGACTTCGAGATGTTCCTGCGCACGGACAAGCACTGCTGCACCAATACCGTGTGGCTGTACGTCTGCCCGTTACGGACGATGGTATTCATCGCCATCAACAACGAGTGGCTGACGCGCGACCCGTTCCGCGAGTATGAAATCAAGAAGGAGGAAACAACACGCAGTTTCCTGACCAAAGATGAGATCCGCCTGCTGATGGAGGGGAAACTGAAAAACGCCAAACAGGAATTGTACCGCGACCTCTACCTGTTCTGCGCCTTCACGGGGCTGTCGTTCGCGGATATGCGCAACCTTACGGAAGAGAATATCCGCACCTACTTCGACGAACACGAGTGGATAAACATCAACCGCCAGAAAACGGGCGTGGTGTCCAACATCCGCCTGCTCGACATCGCCAACCGCATAATCGGCAAATACCGGGGACTGTGCGGGGACGGCAGGATATTTCCCGTTCCGCATTATAACACGTGCCTTGCCGGTATCCGTGCCGTCGCCAAGCGTTGCGGCATCACCAAGCATATCACGTGGCATCAGAGCCGCCACACGGCAGCCACGACGATATTCCTCTCCAACGGTGTTCCCATCGAAACGGTCAGCTCCATGCTCGGACACAAGAGCATAAAGACGACGCAGATTTACGCAAAGATAACCAAAGAGAAGCTCAATCAGGACATGGAGAACCTTGCCGCAAGATTGAACGGCGTCGAGGAATTTGCAGGTTGCACCATCTAAAAAGAAAAGCCATGAAACGTGACACAATCATCATCGAGGACAAGGCAGTCAGCGTAACCGGTAACGACGTGTGGATGACCGCCACCGAAATAGCCGGATTGTTCCATACGACCGTCCCGGCAGTGAACGCCGCCATCAGAGCCGTCCGCAAGTCGGACGTGCTGAACGACTACGAGGTGTGCCGCTACATGCAGCTTGAAAACGGGCTGCACGCGGACGTGTACGCCCTTGAAATCATCATCCCGGTCGCTTTCAGGGTGAATACCTACAACACCCACCTGTTCCGCACATGGCTGGTGGGAAAGGCACTCTCACAAGAGAAACGGCAGACATACGTGATGTTCATACAGAACGGAAAAGCCGGGTATTGCTGATTGCACATACCCCATAAGACAAGTAAACGGGTAGCACCACAAAAGGTGTCACCCGTTTACTTTTTCATGAAACCGCCTCACTCCAGCGGCTTGCGGTAGTTCGCTTCCAGTACCCCGCGCAGCCCCGTTTCCGGGTAAAGCACCTTCCCTCCCAAAAGTATGAAGGGCAACACGCGGTTGTTGCGGTATTCCTGCAAGGTGCGCCGGCTCACACGGAGCAGTTCCGACACCTCGCCGTCCGTCAGGTAACGTTCCCCGTCCAGCGGAGGACGGTAGCTTTCCAGAAATGCGGACAGCCATTTCGAGCCTTTGCGCATATCCTGCACCACAGAGGCTATCGGCTCGTCTTCCATCGTAAAAACATCGTTGTTCTCGTTCATCATAACTTCGGATTCAGTGGGTGAATAAATCAAATCATCTGCCGTGCGGATAGAGCGTGCCGACAAGCGGTATCAGCCGCTTCACCTCCTCTGGCTTGTAATAGAACCTGCGGTTTATCTGCGAGTAGCCGATAAGCCGCCTGTCACGCAGCGTCTGCAACGTGCGCGGGCTTATTCTCAACTGCCCGCAGACCTCCTCGCCCGTGAGCCATCTTTCCATGCGCCCCGTGTCGCTTTTGCGCCTCAGGGCGGCGACCTTCTCCGAGAGTGCGCCGAATGCCGCCACCATCATCTCGAAAGTCTTTTTCTCGATAGATACTATTTCCATATTCATGTCATTTAGAGTTTGCCGCAAAGGTAACGAAACGGCATACAAGACGTATCGTTTTCCGCTGAAAGGCTGCCTGTTGCGCCGTTTGACCGGGTTACGGAGCCATCTTCCGCAAAAATCTTACGTGAGTCACGTAGTGAGTTGTTAAAGCCCCTTTTGTTTATTGCCGAATTTTGTCGCAGAAACAAAAAGAAAGGACTGAACATGAAAGTGATAACAATGGAAAGTTCCGCCTACAAGGAGATGATGGCGCAGATTGCGAACATCGCAGGGTACATCCGCGAGGCAAGGGACGAGAAGAAACGGAAGCGGGAAACCGAAGACAAGCTGCTTGACACGGCACAGGCGGCGAAGATGCTCAACGTGAGCAAGCGCACCATGCAGCGTATGCGCACCGACCACCGTATCGAGTATGTGGTGGTACGCGGAAGCTGCCGCTACCGCCTTTCCGAGATACTGCGGCTATTGGAGGACAACACAGTAAGGAACGAGGAAGGGACAATAGACACCCTGTTCCACAACCACACGCTGCGCACGGGCGGCAAACCAAAAGGAAGGAGGACATAGGTCATGGAACTGCTCACACGAAACAACTTCGAGGGCTGGATGCAGAAGCTGATGGAACGGCTCGACCGTCAGGACGAACTGCTGCTGGCGATGAAGGCTGAGGGGAAACAGCCCACTATCACGGAAAGCATCCGCCTTTTCGACAATCAGGATTTGTGCATGTTGCTCCAGATAAGCAAACGCACCCTCCAACGCTACCGCAGCGTAGGCGCATTGCCCTACAAGACGCTGGGCAAGAAGACCTATTACAGCGAGGAGGACGTGCTGACATTCCTTTCCAACCATATCAAGGACTTCAAAAAGGAAGATATAGCCTTCTACAAGGCTCGTATCCATAATTTCTTTCATAAATAACCCATTAAAACATTTTTCAGATGGCAAAGAAAAAAGACGAAAAGGACGTGCTGGTAGTCCGTGACGAGAAGACAGGCGAGATCAGCGTGGTAGCCGGGCTGAACGCGGACGGCACACCCAAGCGCACCCCCGCAAAAGCGGAGAACGCGCAGAGTTTCCTGCAATTCGACCGACATGGCGACGTGCTGGACAACTTCTTCAAGAACTTCTTCCGGCAGTGCAAGGAACCCAGCCGCTTCGGTTTCTACCGCATTGCGGCAGACCAAGCTGAAAATCTCTTAGAGGTGATGAAGCAACTGCTGAAAGACCCCGAAGCGAACAAGGAGCTGCTCGCCCCTCACAAGGTGGACACCTCCGACTATGAGAAGAAGGTGCAGGAAGAGATGGCAGCACAACAGACAGAGAAACAAGAACCTCAAAAACAGGAGAACATGGAACAACGGAAAGAACAGCAACAGGACAAATCCGAACAGATGCAGGGCAAACGTGGCTACCAGCCCATCGACGAGAGTAAAATCAACTGGCAGGAGCTGGAGGACAGATGGGGCGTAAAGCGGGACAACCTTGAAAAGTCCGGCGACCTTACGAAGATGCTCAACTATGGCAAGTCCGACTTGGTAAAGGTCAAACCGACCTTCGGCGGCGAATCATTCGAGCTGGACGCCCGCCTCTCCTTCAAGAAGGACGGTGAGGGAAACATCAGCCTCGTGCCGCACTTCATCCGCAAGGAGCAGAAGCTGGATGAGTACAAGGAACACAAATTCTCCGACAATGACCGGAAGAACCTCCGCGAAACGGGCAATCTCGGTAGGGTCGTGGACATTGTGGACAGGGAAACGGGCGAGATCATCCCCTCCTACATCAGCATCGACCGCAAGACGAATGAAATCACGGACATTCCGGCAAGCAGGGTGCGCATCCCGGAGCGCATCGGCAAGACGGAAATCACCACGCAGGAGCGGGACATGCTCCGCGCCGGACTGCCCGTACGCGACAAGCTCATCGAGCGCAACGACGGCAGAAAGTTCGTCACCACCCTGCAAGTGAACGTGGAGCAGCGCGGCGTGGAGTTCGTGCCGGGAACCGGCAAGTCGCCCCGTACCGCACAGACACAGGAAACCAAAGGCGACACATCGAAAAGTCAGGCGCAGGGCGGGGAAAATGCCGCACAGACCAAGAAGGAGCAACGCCGCAACACGTGGACGAACGAGGACGGCAGCATCCGCCCCATCAGCAAATGGAGCGGCGTGAGCTTCACCGACCAGCAGAAAGCCGACTATGTGGCGGGTAAAGCCGTGAAGCTGGAGAACGTGACCGACAAGCAGGGCTTCCATGCCACGATGTATATCAAGTTCAACCCGGAGAAGGGACGCCCGTACCGCTACGACACGAACCCTGACAATGCACAGCAGGTTGCTCCGTCCAACGAGAGCCGCACGCAGGTGGCGGTGAACAACGATGGCAAGACCAACGAGGCTACAAAGAATCTGAGAGAGCCGTTGCAGAAAGGTCAGACCAACCCGAAGGACGCCCGCCAGCAACAGCAGCAGGAGAAGCCGCAGAAGAAAACGGGCAAGGGCATGAAAATGTAATCCCGTGTCCGCCACTGAATCCAAAATAAAATCCAAAGTATCAACAAAAAAGAAGAAGACATGAAGACAATCATTGCAGAAAAGCCCTCCGTGGCACGTGAAATCGCCCGCATCGTGGGCGCGACAAAGAGAGAGGAAGGATATTTCGAGGGAGGCGGTTATGCCGTGACATGGGCATTCGGACACCTCGTTCAGCTTGCCATGCCCGACGGCTACGGCGTGCGCGGATTTGTCCGTGACAACCTCCCGATTATTCCCGACACATTCACGCTCGTCCCCCGTCAGGTCAGGACGGAGAAAGGTTACAAGCCCGACAGCGGCGTGGTGTCGCAGATAAAAGTCATCAAAAGACTGTTCGACACAAGCGAACATATCATCGTGGCGACCGATGCCGGACGCGAGGGAGAGCTTATCTTCCGCTACCTCTACCACTATACGGGTTGCACCACTCCTTTCGTGCGCCTGTGGATCAGCTCTCTCACCGACAAAGCTATCCGCGAGGGACTGCGGAAACTCGAAGACGGCAGCAAATACGACAACCTCTACCTCGCCGCCAAAGCGCGGAGCGAATCCGACTGGCTCGTGGGCATCAACGGCACACAGGCGTTATCCATCGCCGCCGGACACGGCACGTATTCCGTGGGGCGGGTGCAGACACCAACGTTGGCTATGGTATGTGAACGCTACTGGGAGAACCGCCGCTTTACGTCCGAAGCATTCTGGCAGCTCCATATCGCAACGGACGGTTGCGACGGCGAAGTCGTGAAATTCTCATCCTCCGAGAAATGGAAAGAGAAAGAACCGGCGATGGAACTATATAATAAGGTAAAGGCGGCAGGTTGCGCCACTGTCACGAAAGCCGAGCGCAAGGAGAAGACGGAGGAAACTCCCTTGCTCTACGACCTGACCACGCTCCAGAAAGAAGCCAACGCCAAGCACGGCTTCACGGCGGAACAGACGCTTGAAATCGCGCAGAAACTCTACGAAAAGAAGTTGATAACCTATCCGAGAACGGGAAGCCGCTACATCCCCGAAGACGTGTTTGCCGAAATTCCCAAACTGCTCGCTTTCATCGGCACACAGCCCGAATGGAAAGACAAGGTGCGGGCAAAAGCCGCCCCGACACGCCGCAGCGTGGACGACGGCAAGGTGACAGACCACCATGCCCTGCTCGTCACGGGTGAGAAACCGCTCTTCCTCTCCAAAGAGGACAATACCATCTATCAGATGATTGCCGGGCGCATGGTCGAGGCATTCTCTGAGAAATGCGTCAAGGATGTGACCACTGTCACGGCGGAATGTGCCGGAGTGGAGTTTACCGTAAAAGGCAGCGTCGTGAAGCAAACCGGATGGCGTGCCGTCTATGGCGAGGAAAAAGAGGAAATTACCATCCCCGGCTGGCAGGAAGGCGACACGCTGACACCGAAAGGCTCGTCCATTACCGAAGGAAAGACCAAACCCAAGCCGCTGCATACCGAAGCCACCCTGCTCTCGGCAATGGAAACGGCGGGCAAGGAAATTGAGGACGACGCACTGCGGCAGGCGATGAAGGACTGTGGCATCGGTACTCCCGCCACACGCGCCTCCATCATCGAAACGCTTTTCAAGCGCGGTTACATGGAACGCTGCAAGAAGTCGCTTGTTCCCACCGAAAAAGGACTTGCCCTCAATTCCGTCGTCAAGACGATGCGCATCGCCGATGTTGCCATGACGGGCGAATGGGAAAAGGAGCTGGCGCGTATCGAGCGCGGGGAACTGTCCGACGACACCTTCCGCAAGGAGATAGAGGCGTACACACGTGAGATAACCTCCGAACTGATCTCGTGCGACAAGCTCTTCGGCAGCCGTGACTCCGGCTGCGCGTGTCCCAAGTGTGGCACGGGCAGGATGCGGTTCTACGGCAAGGTGGTACGCTGCGACAACACGGAGTGCGGACTGCCCGTGTTCCGGCTGAAAGCGGGACGCACCCTGTCCGACGATGAAATCAAAGACCTGCTCACCGAAGGGCATACCAAGCTGCTCAAAGGGTTCAAGAGCAAACAGGGCAAGAGTTTCGATGCTGTTGTCGCCTTTGACGGGGAATATAACACGACTTTTGTGTTCCCGGAGGCTAAAAAGGACAAGAAATTTTCAGGACGGAAGAAATAGTATTAACTTTGCCACTTGTTCAGAGTAATGAATTGTTCTTCGATACCGGATTACACTCATACTTTGGATTTAGTGGTGGCACTCGGAGGGATACCGAGTGCCTTTTTCTTCCTTTTTCCAACCGATTATCCCGTTAATTATCAATCCGCTAAATCCAAAGTAATGAACAACAAGAAGAAAAACGAGGGTCAGACCGACTTTTCCTATTACGGTCTGTACCTGCTGGACTATCTCCGCACGAACAAGTTTGAACAGGCTGACGACACCGCTTTCATACGGGAACGGGCCGACCGTGCCGCCGAAACGTATGAGAGGGCACGGCTTGAAGGCTATCCCGCCGATGGTGCGCAGGAACTGGCGATGGACACGCTGCTGCGCGGGCTGCATTATTCCCGTTACGCCATCCTCCGCGAAGTCGTGGAAAACGAGTTTGCCGATGAAGTGCCGGAAGAGAAGCGTGAAGCCTTTGTCCTGAAACTGCTGCCGCTTGTCGGCAACGTGTTCTCCGTCTATGACCTCTCGGATGACAATTTCGCCCTGTCTTCCGATTACGACCTGCTCTACACGGAGCTGACGGGAGCAACCGTCCTTTACTTAGACGAATATGGCGTTTAACCGCAAACAGAAACTGCGGGACAACATCGAGGCGATACGGACGGCATTCATCCTTGACAGGGAAAATAGGACAGCGACAACCGAAGAGCGTGCCATACTTCAAAGGTACTGCGGTTTCGGCGGTCTGAAATGTATCCTCAACCCTGCAAAGGAACTGACGGATGCCGTCCGGTGGGCGAAATCCGACCTCGAACTGTTCGCCCCGACGGTGGAGCTGCACAGGCTTATCCGTGAGAACAGCAAGGACGAAACAGAGTACAAGCGGTTTGTGGATTCGCTGAAAGCGTCCGTGCTGACCGCTTTCTACACCCCCAAAGAGATAACCGACACCATCGCGGACGTGCTGGCAGATTACAGCGTCCGCCCCGCCCGTATGCTCGAACCGTCGGCAGGTGTCGGCGTGTTCGTGGATTCCATGCTGCGGCACAGCCCCAATGCGGATGTGATGGCTTTCGAGAAGGATCTGCTCACGGGTACAATCTTGAGGCATCTCTATCCCGACCAGAAAATGCGCACCTGCGGTTTTGAGAAAATCGAAAGACCGTTCAACAATTATTTCGACTTGGCGGTGTCCAACATTCCGTTCGGTGACATTGCCGTGTTCGACGCGGAGTTTCAGCGGAGCGACTCTTTCGGCAGACGCTCCGCCCAGAAAACCATCCACAACTATTTCTTTCTCAAAGGACTGGATGCCGTGCGTGACGGCGGTATCGTGGCGTTCATCACCTCGCAAGGGGTATTGAATAGCACCAAGACCTCCGTGCGTAACGAGCTGTTCAGTCAGGCCAATCTGGTATCCGCGATACGCCTGCCCAACAACCTGTTCACGGACAACGCGGGCACGGAGGTGGGCAGTGACCTGATTGTCCTGCAAAAGAACCTCAGCAAGAAGGAAATGTCGCAGGACGAGCGGCTGATGACCGTGATACAGACGGACACGAAAACCGCCCTGACCGACAACGCCTATTTCATCCACCACCCGGAACGCATCGTGCATACGATGGCGAAACTTGACACAGACCCCTACGGGAAGCCCGCTATGGTTTATCTGCACGAGGGCAAGGCAGCAGGCATCGCCGGGGATTTGCGCCGTATGCTCGACGAGGATTTCCATTACAGGCTTGCCATGCGCTTGTATTCGGGTTCAATCCGGCAGGCAGGAACGGAAGAAAAAGTTGCCGTTCAAAATAAAGTAGAGCGTCCTGCCATAAAATTGGAAACAGTATCCTCGGCGCAGACGGTGGAAACTCCGACAGAAAAGCCGCAACCCGCAGATGAAAAGCCGGAGATAGAACCGCGCCCGCAATATTCCGCAGGCGTGCAGCTCACCCTGCTTGACCTCTGGGGGATGACGGAAGAGGTCAGCCAACCGAAAACCTCCAAAAAGAAAAAGACGGTGAAAAAGGCAGTTACGGCAAAGTCCACTCCGCCCAAACCGAAAGTCACGGTTACACCGACAGCTCCAACTGCAAAACCCGCAATGGAGAATAAGGAGGTGAAAGCGGAGAACACCGCCAAGCCTGCCGACCCGGACGACATCTATGCCACACTGGACTGGGATACCAATCCTCCCATCAACGGTTTCTATGAAATGATGATGGGTTTGACGCCGGAGCGTAGGAAAGAACTTCGGGAACTGGCAAGGCAGCATAACGAGAAACAAGTGGCGGAAAAGACGGAAGTGAAAGCCGTGCCGGAAACTTCCCGTGAGCAGCCACGACAGGAGGAAACACAGCCGGAGGCAGTCGCCGCACCTGCCGTTACAGATACCCCATCGGAAGCGGTGGGGACTTTCCTTTTCCCCGACATCGAAGCGGAAAAGCCGAAGGAGGAAGTCGTGGACCTTTCTCCGCGTGCCTACCACCGCACGCCGGAGATGCACCTGCGCGAAGGGTCGCTGGTGGCTGACCGGGGGCGTCATAACATCGGCTACCTGAAAGACATCACGCCATACGGGGCGACATTCCAGCCGCTCGACCTGAAAGGATACCAGAAGGAAAAGGCGTTGTTGTATGTGTCGCTGCGTGACGCCTACGAGCGTCTGTACCGTTATGAATCGCTCCGGCGCGAGGCAAATGTTCCGTGGCGAGAGCATCTGAATACCTGTTACGATGAGTTTGTCATGCGCTACGGCAACCTCAACGCCAAGCAGAACGTGAAGTTAGTGATGATGGATGCGGGCGGGCGCGACATCCTTTCGCTGGAACGGATGGAAAACGGAAAGTTCGTCAAGGCGGACATCTTCGAGCATCCTGTTTCCTTCGCGGTGGAGAGCCATGCCAACGTAGGCTCTCCCGAAGAAGCCCTGTCTGCGTCGCTCAACAAATATGGTACGGTCAATCTCGACTATATGCGGGAGATAACCGACAGCACGGCGGAGGATTTGCTCACTGCCCTGCAAGGGCGCATCTACTACAATCCGCTCGTGACCGGTTACGAAATCAAAGACCGTTTCATCGCCGGAAATGTCATAGAGAAAGCGGAACGCATAGAGGCATGGATGGGTGACAATCCCGAAAATGAGCGTATGCCGGAGGTGAAGCAGGCGTTGGAGGCTCTGAAAGATGCCGAGCCGCAGCGCATCGCCTTCGAGGATCTGGACTTCAATTTCGGGGAACGCTGGATTCCGACGGGTGTCTATGCCGCCTACATGAGCCGGCTGTTCGACACGGAGGTGAAAATCGCCTATTCCGCAAGCATGGACGAGTTTTCGGTGGTGTGCGGCTACCGCACCATGAAAATCACGGACGAGTTTCTGGTGAAGGGGTATTACCGGAACTATGACGGTATGCACCTCCTAAAACACGCCCTGCACAACACCTGCCCTGACATGATGAAGTCCATCGGCAAGGACGAGCATGGCAACGACATCAAGATGCGCGACAGCGAGGGAATACAACTCGCCAACGCCAAGATTGACGAGATACGAAACGGCTTCTCCGAATGGCTCGAAGAGCAGTCGCCGCAGTTCAAGGAGCGGCTTGTGACGATGTATAACCGCAAGTTCAACTGTTTCGTGCGCCCGCGCTACGACGGCTCCCATCAGACCTTTCCCGACCTCAACCTGAAAGGGCTGGCAAGCCGGGGTATCAAGAGCGTCTATCCCTCACAGATGGATTGCGTCTGGATGTTGAAACAGAACGGCGGCGGAATTTGCGACCACGAGGTGGGAACCGGTAAGACGCTGATAATGTGCATCGCCGCGCATGAGATGAAGCGTCTGAATTTGGCACACAAGCCGATGATTATCGGGCTGAAAGCCAACGTTGCGGAGATTGCAGCCACCTATCAGGCGGCATATCCCAACGCACGTATTCTGTACGCTTCGGAGAAGGACTTTTCGACCGCCAACCGTGTGCGCTTCTTCAATAATATAAAGAACAACGACTACGATTGCGTCATCATGTCGCACGACCAGTTCGGCAAGATACCGCAGTCGCCGGAATTGCAGCAGCGCATCCTGCAAGCAGAGCTTGACACGGTGGAGGAAAACCTCGAAGTGCTACGGCAGCAGGGAAAGAACGTGTCGCGGGCGATGCTGAAAGGATTGGAGAAGCGCAAGCACAACCTTGAAGCGAAGCTGGAGAAGGTGGAACACGCCATAAAGTCACGCACGGACGACGTGGTGGATTTCAAGCAGATGGGCATCGACCACATCTTCATAGATGAGAGCCACCAGTTCAAGAATCTGACTTTCAACACGCGCCACGACCGTGTGGCGGGATTGGGAAACAGCGAGGGAAGCCAGAAGGCACTTAACATGCTCTTTGCCATACGCACCATACAGGAGCGCACAGGAAAAGACTTGGGTGCGACCTTCCTCTCCGGCACGACTATCAGCAACTCACTGACTGAATTGTACCTGCTGTTCAAGTACCTGCGCCCGAAGGAGCTGGAACGGCAGGACATAAGGTGTTTCGACGCTTGGGCGGCGATATTTGCCAAGAAGACGACGGATTTTGAATTTAACGTGACGAACAATGTGGTCCAGAAGGAGCGTTTCCGCTACTTCATCAAAGTGCCGGAGCTTGCCGCCTTCTATAATGAAATCACGGACTACCGCACGGCGGAGGATGTGGGCGTTGACCGTCCTGCCAAGAACGAGATACTGCACCATATACCGCCCACGCCGGAACAGGAGGACTTCATACAGAAACTGATGCAGTTCGCCAAGACGGGCGATGCCACCTTGTTGGGCAGGCTGCCGCTTTCGGAAACGGAAGAAAAGGCGAAGATGCTCATCGCCACGGACTATGCCCGGAAAATGGCACTCGACATGCGCATGATAGACCCGAATTACGAAGATCATCCCGACAACAAAGCGAGTCACTGTGCCAAGATGATCGCGGAGTATTATCAAAAATACGACGCCCAGAAAGGCACGCAGTTCGTTTTCTCTGATTTGGGGACATACCAGCCGGGCGACGGGTGGAACGTCTATTCGGAAATCAAGCGCAAACTGACGGAGGACTACGGTATACCGCCAAGCGAGGTGCGCTTCATTCAGGAGTGCAAGACCGACAAGGCGCGGAAGGCGGTGATAGACGCCATGAACGCCGGGACGGTGCGTGTGCTGTTCGGCTCTACCTCTATGCTCGGAACGGGTGTGAACGCCCAGAAACGGTGTGTGGCTATCCATCATCTCGATACGCCGTGGCGACCGTCCGACTTGCAACAGCGTGACGGACGCGGAGTTAGGGCAGGTAATGAGATTGCCAAACATTTCGCCGGGAACAACGTGGATGTAATCATCTACGCGGTGGAGAAGTCACTGGACAGCTACAAGTTCAACCTCCTGCACTGCAAGCAGACTTTCATAAGCCAGCTCAAAAGCGGTGCGATGGGTGCGCGTACCATCGACGAGGGGGCAATGGACGAAAAATCGGGCATGAATTTCTCGGAATACATGGCGTTGCTCTCCGGCAATACCGACCTGTTGGACAAGGCGAAACTGGAAAAGCGGATCGCATCGCTCGAAGGGGAACGCAAGTCGTTCAACAAGGGCAAGCGTGATTCGGAGTTCAAGCTGGAGTCAAAGACCGGCGAGTTGCGCAACAACACGGCTTTCATAGATGCCATGACGGAGGACTGGAACCGCTTCCTGTCGGTGGTGCAGACCGACAAGGAGGGCAACCGCCTTAATATAATAAAGGTGGACGGAGTGGATTCCGCCGATGAGAAGGTCATCGGAAAGCGTTTGCAGGAGATAGCCAAGAATGCCACGACCGGAGGGTTGTACACGCAGGTCGGTGAACTTTACGGTTTTCCGATAAAGGTGGTGAGCGAAAGGATACTCAAAGAGGGATTGGAGTTCACCGACAACCGCTTCGTGGTCGAGGGGAACTACAAGTACACCTACAACAACGGGCATCTGGCGATGGCTGACCCGTTGGCCGCCGCCCGCAACTTCCTCAACGCGATGGAGAGGATACCCTCCATCATCGACCAGTACAAGGCGAAGAACGAGGTGCTGGAGATGGAGATACCGCAGTTACAGGAGATAGCGGGTAAGGTGTGGAAGAAGGAGGACGAGCTGAAGCAGTTGAAGTCCGAACTTGCCGCCCTTGACCGAAAAATTCAGCTGGAGCTTGCGCCACCCACGCCCGAAGTCGCAGAAAAGGAGAATGAAGGGCAACAGCTCAAGCCGGAAGCGGAAGATGTGAGGAACAGGCAGGCGCAATATCCCGAAAATGCACCGCCGCAGATACGCAGTCCGGCGGATAGTATCGTTGCCAACCATGTCATAATCGGGCGTCCGGGACTGTATGCCAAGGAGGAAACCCGGTCCAAAGGATTGAAAATATAACCTAAGGAATTTTATCTGAAGTATTAATAAGGGCTATCCCAAAAGGTCTAAAAGTAAATTTTATCCTTTCTGCAAGTATCTATAGGATGGCAACTGCATTTTTTTCTTTTTGGGCAGCCCTTATTAAAATTTATTCTTATTTTAATAAGTCGAAAAACATTTTGAATGACGAATTAATTCAGCCGTATAAATAATTATGATGTACGAATGTCGCAATAGATTAGGCGAAAGAATAGGACACGCCTATACAAAACAACAGGCGGAAGAAATGATTCGCCATGCAAATTGGTTGTTAGACCAAAAAAGAGGAACTCCCGAATATGAACAAAGAGTTGCAAGAGCGCAAAAAGCAAAAGAAAAAGAAATGAATGCTACGGGCGTTGGCATCATTGCAGGTGTTATTTTCTTTATTATCTGTATAATAATGGCTCTTTCTTAATACAATCTTTACTATGAAACAATTATCGTTTTTCCTTGTATTACTTGCTTAGTTCGGCTCTTTTAGCTCAAATATAGAAAACATATAAATATGAATACATTAGTTGTTCCAAACACTTTCTCTGAAAGTGGCCGTTGTGCATTAGTAATTGTACTTGATAATCTTTTTGGTATTGTGAAGCCATATATTACGCATCCGAACCAAGCAGCAGGGAATCGCATACAAAAGGAATATTTCGATTTCATGAATTATCTTGGCATTTCTCAACAAACGGTTGACCGTATTTCACAAACGGAGTGGCAAGTATATGCGATTAATGGAGGCATTGACTGCCGCAATATTCTAAAAGACGAACTTCATACAAACAGCGAAAAATCGTTTGTTTATAGCTCTATTCAAAAATGGATGCGACTAATTAATGACTATGCATCTAATGACCCTGTTTTTGTGGCAACAGCCAAAAGCATTGCAGATAGAGATATATTAGATTCGATAATAAATTTGTGATATGGGCTTATTTGGACGCTCTAACGCAGATAAAATCGCGGATAATATTCGGGAACAAGCAAAATTTATTCTGTTGCAATTTAATGGAATCGACGAGGTTTTTTGTCGAGATGGAGGGGCGACACCTTACAATGCCCAAGAATTAGCCTTATATATGCAACGGATAGAACGCACGCATAATGCCATTCAACAAGAATTGGATAAGTTATCGGCCATACAACAAAGTCGAGTGGTCTTGCCTTGGGTCAATGGGAAATTATATGATTTATACACATGGAATTTATCATATCAAATGGTTATAAATAAGATAGTTCAAGAAATGAATAAATTATAAAATTATGCCAACATTATTAGGGATTTTCATAATCATTATTCTATTTGTAATCTGGAAATTTATCCGAGAAATGATTAAAGAAAATCGAGATAAGCATTATTAAAAACATTGCCAAAGAATCAGTATTGAAACTTTGGCAATGTTTGTCCCTGCTCTTTCGATAGTGACATAATTTTTAAGGGGTATATAAAAGAGATTTTTGCAAAATGCGTCACAGCTATATTATACACATAACATTATCACCTATGAACCGCTATCTACTAACCGTCGCTTTCATCTTATCGGCTCTATTCACCAATGGACAGACAATAAGCCATGATAACGTCCAGCAAATCCTATCGGACATATTGACGGCTCAAAAAGCCCTGCAAGGAGCTGTAATTCTCTCTGATATGAAAGGAAATGACATTGCATCGGCAGATTGCAGAATGACAAAACGAGGGCCGAAAGCCTGCAAACAAGATTTTATGAATATCGCTGCGGAGAAAAGTAAACAATTCTCCTATGACGATTGCCGAACCGATTATGTTGGGTTGGAAAGTTTGGATATAGCCGCTAAAGGTGCAACAGTCAGAGCCAATAGAAAACGGCATTATTGGGGCAGTCTGACGGCATACTATCCTGCCGAGAATCCGCAATACAGAATCTTCGTAATCATGGAGCAAAATATATATAATGGCACTTACTATGGTGTTCCGCTTTGTGCTCCTGTTGTTGCAAGAATAATTAAATCCCTCAATAACTAATCCATGACCCTCAATCCCACGCTTAAAAGCATACTTGTAAGAACTGCCTACATCGTAGGGAGTTTGACAATCTATTATATTGCCTATAATTATTGCCTTGATTATCTGGATTTTCATTATTGGAGTGATGGAGGACTGATAGACGGGCATCCAACATTACGATATACTTTACTAATGATGGCTGCGGCTATTCTTATCTGGGTGAATATCCGCAAACTGTCACGTCCCAATATACGGCTCTATTTTAGTGCATTTCTATTAGGGCTTGGACTATTGATTGGAGCATGGAAAGTCGGTGCATTTTATCTCTACTCCGAACATGTACTTTTGCGCCATGAAGTTACGAAAAGAGTGTAATTTATTGGAAATGAGCGTAGGTTAATTGCTCTTGATAGTAATAGGTTACGATTTAGTTAGTTATCTACTGCATTATCCTTCTGCGCGTTGCGTAACCTTCAAAGAACTCTTCGTATGCAAAAGTAGCTATTTAATTCGAGATTTTGATATAAACTCCCGTTTTTTATCCCCTCATTCATAAGAATTTTCCGTAAAAGCGGTATTGTCCGTCGGCACACCATTGCCCAAAACGAGTTTGGAACAAACGTGTGCCGACTACCGCATAGCTGGAGAAAAGGGCATTGCCTCACGCCTAAACGATGTTTAGACAGATGAAGCAATGCCCCTTTCTTTTGCGCCTATGCCAAGAGGTGCTTTTACGGGTTTTCAAATGATTTTTCTTTTTTCGCTGTCTCTTTTGCCGGAAGCGGAAAGTGAATGCAGAGTGTGTCAGCCTGCCCCATGAATGAAACAGGCGCCCACACACAGCCGGACAAACCGGGAAGAATGATTGTTGCCACCCGGCTGAACAAGTTCCGTCGGATCGGAAACAATCATACTTCCTTTGTTGTGGTTTGCCCTTTTCACGCTTCCGGTGATGTCTTTTTCCTTTTGGTGATTCTTTTTTTTACGGATTTTCCCCTGAAGTTTTTTTCTACACAATCTGCCTCTGTTTTCGTTTACCTCCATTTTGCGCCTTTCAGTAAGCCGCATCAGTCAGTCATTTTCGTTCTGGGCGCAAAGGTAATTCCGGGATTGGACGGGAAAGCAAGGTCAAGCCTCCTGTTTTCGGTAAAAATCTCCAGCCCTGCGGGTAGTATTTTGACCGAAAAACCTTGCATTCCCTAATCCCTACCTTTTCAAGCACCCGAAACGAAAACGACCGATGCGACAGAAAGACGCATAAAAAAAATGTCGGATAAACGAGAGGCAGATAAGATAGTTTGAAACTCAACTCCCTCAGCTCTTGAATCCGCATTAAAAACAAAAAAATCAAAAACAGCGAAGATATGACGGCAACGGCAAATTTCAGACAAATGGCGCAACACATCGGGTTGGCGATATGCGGCTTGATGATGCGCACCGCCTTCGGGGTGTTCGGCATCCTTTGGGGCATCATCAGAGAGATTGTAAACGGAGTGTTCCGAGTGGCGATAGGTGTAATCGTGGCTATCCTTTCCACCATTGCCTTCTTTGGCTTCATCCTTTGGTTATTCACCCTTTAACCCTTACCGACATGGCAAAAAGAAACAGCAAGACGGCAGCGCAGCAGTGCAGATATTACGAGGTGGACAACATCTTCGTGTATATGGTGGAAACGTACATCAACGGCAATTTTGAAACTTTCCGAAGATTGTACCACGAACTGAACAAGGACGCACGGAGGGATTTCATGGACTTCCTTCTCAGCGAGGTAGAGCCGACCTATTGGAGAGAGATACTGAAACAGATAATCTAAAAATGACAGCGATATGAAAGGAACAGACCATTTCAAGAGAACGATATATATGTACTTGGAACAGCGTGCGGAGGAAGATGCGCTATTTGCAAAGAAGTACCGCAACCCTGCCAAGAACATGGACGAGTGCGTGACCCACATTCTGAACTATGTGCAGAAAAGCGGTTGCAACGGTTTCACGGACGGAGAGATATTCGGGCAAGCCATCCACTACTATGAGGAAAACGAGATAGAGGTGGGCAAACCGATGGACTGCCAAGTGGTTGTGAACCACGTTGTGAAACTCACGGCAGAGGAAAAGGCGGAGGCACGTCAGAACGCTGTCCGCAAATACCAAGAGGAGGAACTCCGCAAGTTGCAGAACCGCCACAGACCGTCAGCGAGAAAAGAAAACCAACCCCAACCCTCATTATTTGATTTAGGCTTATGAAACCGAAGACCAAGATACAGAAAGAGGTGGCAAGACTTTCCGCCAACCTTCGCCCCATATCAGCGACACAAATAGATTGGGCATACCGCCACTGCGTTGAGCATATCGGCTACCGCACCAAGAAAGGGAACATCACCTGTTCCGACTGCGGTCACGAGTGGCACAGCGACAGCGGACTATGCGACACCCTTGAAGGCTGCACCTGCCCCAAATGCCATGCCGAACTCAAAGTGCAGGACACACGCAGACGCATCTACAAGGAAACGCAGAATTTCAGCGTGATAACCACCTGCAAAGGGTATCAGGTAATCCGCGTGGCGCAGGTCAGATGCGAGAGCAGGAAAGGCGAACCGATGCGTTTCTACTGCCACGAGGTCGTGCAGCGTTGGATTTCACCCGACGGCAAGGTTACGGACATGGCGTTGCTCCGTGGCTTCCTTTTCTGCTATTGCGATGTGTGGGCATTAGGCAGCGATATGGAGGTAAGACCGCACAACAGCCTATACGATGATGTGGTGGCAAGAAGCTGTGCATATCCAAAGATGAGGATATTGCCCCAACTCAGACGTAACGGCTTCAAGGGCGATTTCCACGGCATCTCCCCCGTGCGTCTTTTCAAAGCCTTGCTTTCAGACCCAAGAATTGAAACCCTTATGAAAGGCGGTGAGATTGAGGTCATGAAACACTTTCTTTTCAATACCCGTACTGCCGATGAATGTTGGGCATCATATCTGATTGCCAAGCGTCACAAGTATCAGATAGACAACCTCTCAATGTGGTGCGACTATCTGCGTATGCTCAAAAAACTCGGTCAAGACCTCCGTAACCCGAAGAACATCTGTCCCGAAGATTTCATGGCGGCACACGACAACGCAACCCGAAAAATTGAAGCCATACACGAGAAGGAAAGAGCCGCAGAGCAACGCCGTTGGGAGATTGAAAGGCGTGAGCGTGAGCAACAGCGACAACTCCAACGAAAGAAAGATGCGGAGGATTTCATCGCCAACAAATCCAAATTCTTCGGCTTGGTAATCACGGACGAGGAAATAATCGTCAAGGTGCTTGAAAGCATAGACGAGTATTACAACGAGGGCAAGACGCAGGGCATCTGCGTGTTTGGCAGTGGATACTACAAGAAAGCCGACACCCTCATACTATCGGCAAGGATTGGCGATGAGATTATTGAAACCGTAGAGGTGGACTTGCGAACCCTCGAAGTGGTGCAGTGCCACGGCAAGCACAACCAGGACATGGAGAACCTTGCCGCAAGATTGAACGGCGTCGAGGAATTTGCAGGTTGCACCATCTAAAAAGAAAAGCCATGAAACGTGACACAATCATCATCGAGGACAAGGCAGTCAGCGTAACCGGTAACGACGTGTGGATGACCGCCACCGAAATAGCCGGATTGTTCCATACGACCGTCCCGGCAGTGAACGCCGCCATCAGAGCCGTCCGCAAGTCGGACGTGCTGAACGACTACGAGGTGTGCCGCTACATGCAGCTTGAAAACGGGCTGCACGCGGACGTGTACGCCCTTGAAATCATCATCCCGGTCGCTTTCAGGGTGAATACCTACAACACCCACCTGTTCCGCACATGGCTGGTGGGAAAGGCACTCTCACAAGAGAAACGGCAGAGCATACTGTCCATTGCCATACGCCGTGCATGGTAATGCTCGATATCTTTATCGTTCCATTCCAGTATTGTTTCACCCAATAGAGAAAATTTTATCATTTGAATATTGATATTGTTTATTTCTTTTCGGAGCTCGTCTATTTTTTTATTGCCAAGTTCTAATGCTTCTATCTCCTGCCATTCATAGAGGCTATTATATGCCATACATCCGATAAGAATGGAGATAAGTATATATCCCAACCGTATTGCCTTATAGAAATTTCCTGACCGCTCCATTATTTTAATGACATTGATTTTTGGAACATGAATAAAAGTTTATCTTTTTCGTTCATGCGGATATTATCAGAATAACCGTCTTTTGTTATTTGATACCCACATGGCTTAACCATAAAAATGCCTAAGCCCTTAGTGTACGAACTTACTTCTGAGGCATAGTCTTTACTTGTATTTAATGGAACTTTCCCTTTAATATGACACCACTCATTATTACAACTGATGTCTTCAATCTCAGACATCAGTTTTTGCAAATCTGTAATAGCTTTGGAACTCGCTACTTGGGGTATCTGCAACTCAAAACAGAGCATCGGTTCGAGAATGTCCACACCTGACTGTTGCAAAGCCAGCCTGAAGACATAAGGGGTCAGCTGTCTGAAATCAGCAGGTGTACTTACCGGGCTATAATACTCGGCTTGAGTAAAAGTTACTTTCAGATCTGTCACTTCCCATCCATGTAAACCAGATTGGCAAGACATACGAATCCCTTCAAAAACGGCATTTTGAAAAGAATGGTTCAGATAACCATAGGAGATGTCACTTTCGATTTGCAACCCTGCCCCTAACGGTAAGGGTTCAAGAGTCAGCCCTATTGTGGCCCAGTAAGGGTTGGGTGGTACTTCGATCTGAATAATCTTATTGACCTTTTTTATAGGTCGTTCTTTGTAGATAGTCTTGATCTCATCAAAATGGACCTTTACGGAAAATCGTTCTTCCAGCAATGTCTGTATGATTTCCTTTTGGGTCAAACCATATAACGAGATTTCCAATTCATCACTATATGAGTTTATGGAAAAGGACAAAGACGGGTCTTCAATCCACAATGTATTCAGAGCGGATATCACCTTGCTTCTCTCTTCGGGCTTATTTGGCCGGACGGAGGATTTGAGAGCGGGATGCTGATGAGATAATCCTTGAATCAAACAAGGTTTAGCACCTAAATAATCTCCGATTCGAAAATCTTCTATATCTTCTACAATCGCGATATCATTGGCACCCACTTCATCAACATTTATCTCTCTGCCCTGATAAATAGTCTTTAGATTTTTAATCTTGATGAATTTTTCCGAATCGTTGATTCTTACAACGTCTCGAAGTCTCAGACTTCCGTCAATTATTTTAAGAAAACTTCTTTTATGCCCTTTGGGGTCATGCTCTATCTTATAGAGATAAGCTGAAAGTCTGTTTGAGACTGATGCCGGAGGAAGTATAAAAGAAGAAATGGCGTCCAACAACTCATTGATACCGATATTGAACATTGCTGATCCATGTAGCACCGGATAGACTTTGGCTTTTGCCACAAGAGCGATTATCGTATTCCAATAATCAGCCGGTGAAATTTCGCTATCCGCCAAATATCGTTCTAATATATCGTCGTCATGGTTGCATACAAATTCTTTGTATTCTTCCTTTATATATGTTTGGGAGCAAACCGGATAAACCGATCCATCGACAACAGTTTGCATAAACAGGACATCTTGCGACAGATTTGTTTTTATATCCATATACAAACGCTCCAAATTCACACCGGCACGGTCAATCTTATTGATAAATATAATTGTCGGGATTTGCAGCTTTTGTAAAGTACTGAACAGCAACTTTGTCTGCGCTTGTATGCCTTCCTTTGCGGATAAGATGAGGACTGCTCCATCAAGCATTTTGAATGTCCGCTCCACTTCCGCAATAAAATCCATGTGTCCCGGAGTGTCAATGATATTGCATTTCACTCCATTCCAGATAATAGATGTCGTAGAAGCCCGGACAGTAATTCCTCTACGTTTCTCTATATCCATAGAGTCCGTTATGGTGTCACCATTATCCACACGGCCGCACTTTTCCGTTGCTCCACTGGCAAACAGCAGATTCTCGGTTACGGAAGTTTTTCCTGCATCAATGTGAGCAAGAATTCCTAAATTTATAATATTCATTTGGATTAAGCAATAATATACTACAGTAGATGCATTGTCGAAACGCACCTTTTAATACCTCCTCGTAGCATATGAGAACTACAGGATTACTAACTCGTATTAATATGTATATTATTACTGCCGCATAACGATTACAAAATTACACAAAAAAATATATCTAACAAAAGTGGGAGGATTTTTTAACTTTTTACCATAGACATTTTATTAGGGAAGCGTAGGTTCAACTGGCAAGTACAAATAAGTAGAAATGTTTGAACAACACCGTTTTAGGAAGTTGAAAAATCAAGTTTCTCTCTCGGTATAGCGTTTATTTTGGCCAATATCTTCTTTAGTTTAGCATTTGTGTATTTCCCATTCGTGTTCTATTTAGCTCCTTATTATGAGTATGTAGCAAGTTACTTATCAAATTCAGCCTCTTTGAGGGTCAAATATGGTTTTGCAAATGGTGACTGACAAGACATAAACAAGGTCAGCAGGAATTTTTTACATAAATGGACATGAATGTATATAACCTAAAATAAAAAGTCAACTGCCCGCGTTAGTATAATGTAAATTGTTCATAATCAATACGCGAGGCCCGTCTCCGGCCAAATCTGCCAATTGCAGTCTAATTAATTGATAACCAAACGTCTGTCTCACAACAGGACGTTGTATCGGTTGCACATCTGTTACTACAGCGTAACCCTTCCGAATACGACAACAAGGGGAAAATAAGCTATTTAGACTCAATCCTGCGTCATATGGTTGTTACTTAATCATTACCTTTAAAGCGGTTTGTGTATTGTATAGGTTAATGAAAAAGGTTGTTAAAAACAATGAGAAACACGTTCAAGGTTCTATTCTACATCAAGAAGAATGCGCCTCTGCGGAACGGTTGGGCCCCGATCATGGGACGCATCACGATCAACGGACAGCGGACGCAATTTTCCACACGGCTCTCGGTCACTCCCGCCAGTTGGGACACCGCACAGGGGCGGGTCTGCGGACGGAGCAACATGGCCGTCCAAATCAACGAAAAGCTGGCCAATATCCGATTTCACATCGAGAGATGCTACAACAAGCTCTTTTACGAGCAGGCCTTCGTTACTCCGGTGATGGTCAAAGAGATGTATTTCGGCGGCAATCACAAGCAGGAGACCGTGGTCGCCTTCTTCAAGCAGCACAACGACGAATTCAAACGCATGGTCGGCGTCAGCCGCAGCATGACCACATATTATAAATATAGGTGTGTATGCCGGCATCTGGCGGATTTCGTCTGGGACAAGTACAACCGGAAGGATTTAATGTTCAAGGAACTCAACCGCGAATTCCTTACGGGCTTTCATTCCTACATAGCGCAGGAGTGCGCCCATAAGAAAAATACCACGTGGATCTACATGATCGCCCTCAAACACATCCTGATGCTGGCCCGCAGCAAAGGCTATATGAACAAGGATCTGTTTGCAAATTACAAATTACAAAGCGAATTCGTAACGCGCAATTACCTCTCCATGAGCGAGATCAACAAACTGATGCAGTACGAGGGCGACACTCCCACCTTACAACTTATCCGGGATGCCTTTCTGTTCAGCTGTTTCACCGGCTTGTCTTATATCGACATGAAGGACCTTACGCTGGAAAATATCCAGCAGGTGAATAAACAGTTGTGGATCAGTACGACGCGCCGCAAAACGGGTTCCGAAGTAAACGTCCGGCTGTTCGAAGTGCCTTACAACATTCTGCTCAAGCACAGGCCGATGACCCGGACCAAGCGAATCTTCGACCTTCCGAGCAACGGCTGGTGCAATGCCTGTCTCGACAAAATCATGTCCGAAATAGGCATTATGAAACAGATTACATTCCATTCGGCCCGCCATACCTTCGCCACGACGATCACCCTGTCGCAGGGCGTAGCTATCGAGACGATCAGCAAGCTGCTGGGACATAGAAACATACGAACTACGCAGATTTATGCCACCATTACGCACTCGCAGCTCGACGGCGAAATGGAACGTCTGTCGAAGCGAATCAACTCCCTTTACCGCAATTTGCTTCCTCCGGATGCACCCGAAGCCGGCACAAAGCTCATCTAAGCGCCGTCATCCGCCCCTTGCGCCCCTTCCCGGAGGGAAAATCACCGGAAATCACCGAAAAGACCGAAAACCGGCGGTTACAATCTGTAACCAGCCCGACACTTTGCCGGGAAAACTGTAAGTGGCGGACGTTAATCCGCAGAATATGTGTAATAGTAGTAAATTATTTTAAAAATTTATTTGTATATGAATCGCCAAACGTTTATCTTTGCTAGTGAACTTTTTTATTTTAAAAAATTAACTAATAGATTAACGCTTATGGTAAAAAAAATCCTACTATCGTTAATTGGAGTACTTGTGTTTGCAGCGGGGGCATTCGCCCAAGCCAAACAAGTGCGCGGTAGTGTCGTTGATGAAAACGGAGCGGCCGTGATCGGCGCTTCGGTTATCGTCAAAGGTACGACCATCGGTGTATCCACCGATCAGCAGGGATTTTTCGTTATGAACAATGTTCCGGCGAAATCCGAGGAACTGCAAATCTCCTATTTGGGGTATGTTACGCAGGATGTGAAGATCCGTCCGAACATGCAGATTACCCTTGTTCCTGACGAGCAGACTATCGAGTCCGTCGTGGTTACGGGTATGACCAAGACCGACAAACGACTCTTTACGGGTGCGGCGGACCGCCTTTCTGCCGACGATGTGAAACTTTCGGGTATGGCCGATATCAGCCGCGGTCTGGAAGGCCGTTCGGCCGGTGTCTCGGTGCAGAACGTATCGGGTACGTTCGGTACCGCTCCCAAGATCCGCGTCCGCGGTGCGACGTCGATCTTCGGCAGCTCGAAGCCCCTCTGGGTTGTGGACGGCGTCATTATGGAGGATGTGATCGACATCGACGCCGACGCACTCTCTTCGGGTGACGCCACGACGCTGATCAGCTCCGCCATCGCAGGTCTCAACGCCGACGACATCGAGAGCTTCAGCATTCTGAAAGACGGTTCCGCAACTTCCATATACGGTGCGCGCGCTATGGCCGGCGTGATCGTCGTTACGACCAAGAAAGGCCGCGCAGGCGAAAGCCGCATCAGCTATACCGGCGACTATACGTTCCGCATGACGCCGCGCTATGCCGATTTCAACATCATGAATTCTCAGGATCAGATGTCGGTATATCAGGAAATGGCCGCTAAGGGCTGGCTCAACAACTCGACTATCGCAAACGCCTCTTCGAGCGGTGTTTACGGCAAAATGTGGGAGCTGGTAAATACGGGCAAACTCGAAAATACGGAGGCTGCGCGCAACCGCTACCTGCGTAAGGCCGAGTACCGCAACACGGACTGGTTCAAGGAGCTTTTCCGGAGTACGTTGATGCACACGCACTCGATCAGCCTCAGCTCCGGTACCGAGAAGTCGCAGTACTACGCTTCGATGAGCGCCATGTTCGATCCGGGATGGACCAAGGCCAGCGAGGTGGAGCGTTATACGGCGAACCTCAATGCTACCTATAATATCTTCGACAATCTGACGCTGAACCTGATTTCGAGCGGTTCTTACCGTAAGCAAACGGCTCCGGGTACGCTGGCCGCGACGACCGACGTGGTATTCGGCGAGGTGAAGCGCGATTTCGACATCAACCCCTACTCTTATGCCATGAATTCGTCCCGGACGCTCGATCCCGATGAATTCTACACGCGCAACTACGCTCCGTTCAACATTCTCGACGAACTTGGGAAGAACTACATCGATCTCAACGTCGTGGATACGAAGTTCCAAGCAGAACTGCGTTACAAACCCGTCACGGGTCTCGAACTGAGCGCACTGGCCGCCATCAAATATTCGGCTACGACGCAGGAGCACAACATTACGGACTATTCGAATCAGGCCCGCGCCTACCGTGCAATGGCTACTACGGTGATCCGTGACAACAACCCGTTCCTGTATACCGATCCCGACAATGCGTATGCAGTGCCTATTTCGATCCTGCCCAAGGGCGGTATCTACAAGCGCCGCGACAACAACATGCTGTCGTACGACTTCCGTTTTGCCGCTTCGTACAATACGGAGATCAACAACCAGCACATCATCAACCTCTACGGAGGTATGGAGGTCAACCAGAGCGACCGTCACGAATCTTGGTTCAACGGCTGGGGTATGCAGTACTCGATGGGCCTGATCCCCTTCTACGCCTATGAGGTATTCAAGAAAGGCAAGGAGGAGAACACCGACTACTTCGGTCTGGCCGACACCCATTACCGCAACGTCGCTTTCTTCTTCAACGGCACCTATTCGTGGAAAGGCCGCTACACCCTCAACGGAACCTTCCGTTACGAAGGAACGAACCGCATGGGTAAGAGCCGCAGCGCCCGCTGGCTGCCGACATGGAACGTCGCCGGTGCATGGAACGTACACGAAGAGAATTTCTTCGAGGCGCTGCGTCCCGCACTGTCGCACTTGTCGCTGAAGGCTTCCTACTCGCTGACCGCAGACCGCGGCCCCAGCTTCGTGACCAACTCGCGCGTCGTCATTACGAGCAATACCCCGTGGCGTCCTTCGGCCGGTGTTACCGAGTCGGGTCTGACGATTTACGACTTGGAGAACAGCGAGCTGACTTACGAGAAGAAGAACGAGGTGAACGTCGGTATCGACATGGGCTTCCTGAACAACCGCATCAGCCTCGCAGCCGACTGGTACAAGCGTGACAACCACGACCTGATCGGTGTGATCAACACGCAGGGTATCGGCGGTCAGGTGATGAAATACGGTAACGTCGCCGGTCTGAAATCTTCGGGTGTCGAGCTGACTCTTTCGACCCGCAACATCGAAACCAAGAATTTCAGCTGGTCTACGGACTTCATCTATTCGCACCTGAAAGAGGAGGTGACCGACCTGATGTCGTACAAGCGTGCCATCGACCTCGTATCGGGCACCGGTTTCGGTATGGAAGGCTATCCTTCGCGTTCGATCTTCTCGTTCGACTTCCAAGGCCTGAACGACGAGGGTATCCCGCAGTTCATCAACGAGAAAGGCCAGCTCACGACCACCTCGATCAACTTCCAAGAGCGTAACAACCTCGGACATCTGAAGTATTCGGGTACGGCCGATCCGACGGATTTCGGTAGCTTCGGCAACATGTTCCGTCTCTATGGCTTCAAGCTCAATGTCTTCATCACCTACTCGTTCGGCAACGTGATCCGTCTGGATCCGGTCTTCTCCGAATCCTACAGCGACCTGCTCTCCATGCCGCGCGAGTTCCGCAACCGCTGGATGCGTCCGGGCGATGAGAACCATACGGATATTCCGGTTATCGCCAACAAGCGTCAGGTCAAGAAGGACAACTACCTTTCGCGCGCTTACAATGCCTACAACTATTCGACGGCACGTATCGCCAAGGGCGACTTCATCCGCATGAAGGAGATTTCGCTGACCTACGACTTCCCGAAGCGCTGGATCAAGAAACTCCGTTTCTCGAACATGTCGCTTAAACTTCAGGCTACGAACCTCTTCCTGATCTATGCCGACAAGAAGCTCAACGGTCAGGATCCTGAATTCTTCAATACCGGCGGTGTTGCGGTTCCGGTGCCCAAGCAATTTACGCTGACGCTGAAAATCGGTTTATAACAGACGCTAAAGATGAAAAATATGAATACGAAAAAAATAACCACGCTAATCGTACTCGCGGCTGCCCTCGTGGCGCTTCCCGCTTGTAACGACTTTCTGGATGAGATGCCGGACAACCGAACCGAACTCGATTCGAGCGACAAGATCACCAGTCTGCTGGTTTCGGCATATTCCGAACATACCTACCCCGTAACCTGCGAATACGCATCGGACAATGTCGATGAAACGGCATTGGTTTCACCGAACTTCGAACCCGAACAGGAAGAGTACTACCGCTGGCAGGACGTTACGGCGGCCGTTACCAACGAAGCGCCTCAGGCCGTATGGAGTCAGTATTACATGGCGATTGCCGCTGCCAACCAAGCGCTCGACGCCATCAAGGAGCTGGGCGGCGCCGACACCCCGCAGCTGAAGGCCGCCAAGGGCGAAGCGCTCATTTGCCGTGCATACGCTCATTTCTGTCTGGCCAATATGTTCTGTCAGGCTTACAATCCGCAGTATGCGTCGGAAGACCTTGGCATCCCCTACATGGAGAAGGCCGAAACGATACTCAACCCCAAATACACCCGCGGTACGCTGGCCGATGTCTATTCCAAGATCGACGCCGACCTGATCGAGGGTCTGCCGCTGATCACCGACGAGTTCTACTCGGTGCCGAAGTACCATTTCAACCAGAAGGCCGCCTATGCCTTTGCAGCCCGTTTCTACCTCTTCTATCAGAAGTGGGACGAGTGTATCGCCGCCGCGAAGGTAGTGCTGGGAAGCGCTCCCGAAACGATGATGCGCGACCTTGAAGCGAACGGCAAACTGGGACTGCAGTCGGCCGACGGACAGACCCTGCTCCGCACGATGGATTATATCGACTACTCGCACAAGTGCAACCTGCTGCTGCAGACCTCGATAACCGATGCTCCCGGCATTTCGTTCGGTCCTTACAATGCCTACACCGGGTTCTCCCACGGCAACTGGCTGGATCAGACCGAAACCTTCCGCGCTCCGACGGCTCCGTGGGGCAGCAGCTATACGCTCTACTCTGCGCCGTATTCAATGAATACCGGTAAAGCCGACAAGTGTTTCGCATGGCGTGCGCCCTACCTCTTCGAGATCAAGGACCCGGTGATGCAGACGGGACTCGCGCATACGGTTTTCCCCGCATTTACGGCCGAAGAGACGCTGCTCTGCCGCGCCGAGGCTTACATCATGAAGAAAGAATACGGCCCGGCTCTGAACGACATGAACCTCTGGATCAGCAAATATGTGAAATCCGGCGCCCAGACGCTCACCGAAGCCAACGTCAACCAGTGGGCGCAGAACACGAAGGAGTATACCCCGGCCAATCCCACGGTGAAGAAACCTTTCGGCGAGACGGCTTTCCCGCTCGAAGCCGGCACGCAGACCAACATGTGCTATGCGCTGCTGCATCTGCGCCGTGTGGAGACCGTACACCTCGGTTTGCGCTGGTTCGACATAAAACGTTACGGCATTACGATCTATCGTCGCAAGCTGGCCAGCTACAACACGCTCGGAAGCGTTACCGACGAACTGCACGCCCGCGACCCGCGCTGCGCGATGCAGCTGCCGATGGATGTCGTTGCCGCAGGCCTGACTCCTAACCCGAGATAATCAGATGCTAACGATAAAACAGGATATACGATGAAAAAGAATATTATATTACTTATGACGGCAGTGTTCGGAGTGTTCGTTTTGGCGGGCTGCTCCGAGGACGACCTGAAAAAGACGAGTGCTGTCCTCGACTCGCCTACCGTCGAGAACGATTTCGACAGATGGCTTGCCAAGAACTATATGGAACCCTACAACATCGATTTCAAATATCGTTTCAAAGATGTTCTGGGCGACATGGACTACAACCTGACTCCCGCGGATTACGGACAGGCGATCAAACTGGCCAAGCTGACGCTGCACCTGACGCTGCAGGTTTACGACGAAGTGACGGGCAACAGGCAGTTCATCAGCGAGAACTTCCCGAAGATCGTCCATGTTATCGGTTCGCCGGCCTATAACGAAAACAACAATATCGTACTCGGTGTGGCCGAAGGCGGTAAGATGATGACCCTTTATCAGGTAAACATCATCGACTATCTGCTGGAGACGAAGAATATCGACCAGCTCAACGAGCTCTTCTTCAAGACCATGCACCATGAGTTCGGTCACATCCTCCACCAGACGCGGCCCTACTCGACCGACTTCAACGCCGTGACGCCTTCGAGCTACGTCGGCGACGCATGCTTCGACACCTATCGGACGGATGCAGCGGCTCGTCAGGCCGGGTTTATCACGCGTTATTCGTCGAAGGCTCCCGATGAGGATTTCGTGGAACAGCTCTCGCTCTACGTAACCTCGACGGCTGCCGAATGGGAAGCCATTCTCGCACAAGGCGGCAGCGCCGGACGTCCGCTTCTCGAACAGAAGAACGATATCATGCGTGCCTACATGCTCAGCACATGGGATATCAATATCGATGAACTGCGAAAAGTGGTATTACGTCGGCAGAATGAGATTTGGTCGCTCGATTATAACATTTAATTCGTAAAAGAGATGAAAAAACTTATCATATTATTAGCGGTTTTGCCGCTTGTCCTCTCTTCGTGCCTCAAAGACGACAAGGACGCTTTCGGCAAAACGGCCAGTGAGCGAATCCGCGAGGTGCAGGAGGGCACCGAAAAGGCGCTGACCGGAGCTGCCAACGGCTGGCTGATGGAGTACTATCCCAGTGCGACGCAGGAGTACGGAGGCATTGCGATCTACATGAAGTTCCAGAACGGAACGGTTACCGTAACTTCCGAAGCGGGAGGCGCCGGCAAGACCGCCGAGAGTCTCTACTCGTACGATCAGGATTACGGTCCCACGATCAATTTCGACACTTACAATCCGTACTTCCATATCTATTCGGAGCCGAACTCCGGTGTCGGCCCGACCAATACGGGTATGGGAGGCGACAGCGAGTTCATCATCATGAGCTACGCGGCCGACAAAGTCGTTCTGCGCGGCAAGAAGACCCAGAACACCATCGTGCTGACTCCCCTGCCGGAAACCGCATGGAACACGATGTTCGGCAAATATTCTGCGGATGTGACCAAGATGGACAATTTCCGGTCCTACGAACTCGTTCTCAACGGCAAGACCTACGACATTTCGCGCGAGGTGGCGGCCGGTTATAACTCCCGTTATTTTTCGGTTGTGACTGAAAACGGAACGATTCCCGCAAGCTTCATCTACACGCAGGATACCGGACTCAAGTTCTATGAGCCGCTGGTTGTCGACGGAGTGTCGATCGAGGAGATGACTTGGAGCGGCGGCATGTTCACCGACGAGATGAGCGGCGCCCGGATTCAGGAAACGGTATCCAACAATAAGTTCACCTTCGCCGTATCGGACATCAAGGCTACTTCGGTCAACGTAGAAACGACGCCGACTGTTGCAAACGAGTACTACTATTTCGACGTCGTGCCGTCGAGTGCATTCGCAAGTGCATCGGATGAGGAGATTCTGTACGAACTGATGGACGGAATCACGTCGATGAACCAATTGTCGCTCGGCAAAATGATGAAAACGCTGACGGTAGATTCTGACACGGAGTACATACCCTGCGCATTCGGTCTTAAAATCGTAAACGGCTGGATCTATCCGATCACGGAACTGGCAAAGGGCACCGCTTTCATGAGCGGTCAGGGCGATCCGATGTCGCCGGAATACCAAGCATGGCTCGGTACATGGACCGTCACCAGTACGTCGTCCGAAAAGAGCAAGCAGCCGATTACATTCGACATCACGCTTGCCAAGAAGGTCGCCAACACCTCTTATTCGCTGACCGGCTGGGATATTTCGGTCCGCCGACTGACTTGGGCGGGAACTGCCGACTTCAAAGCAACCAACAATTCGTTCGAGATCATAAACGGGCAAGAACTCCCGTATTCGGATCCCAACGGTACGCCGTATCTTATCGCCCGCGGAATCGCAGCATCGGGCACCTATATCGTCTCTGGCAGCTACCCGGCTCTGACCGGCGTTATGAATTCCGACGGAACAGCTTCCGTTTCCTGCTATAAGGGCAAGTTCTCGGACGGCGAGGAGTTTACCGTAGGTACGGTAGGATATTTCATAGATACCGGAGGCAGCTACGGATCTTATGGTCCCGCAGCAGGATTTACATCGGGAGATCATCCGGTCGGACCGTTCAAGATGGTTAAGAAATCGGCTGCCGGCGCCCCCGCCAAAGCCGCTGCTCTGACGAACGTCAATACTGTAATCCGGTACCACAAATTATCGGATATTCCGCAGATAAATTTATCGTCGTTTCAGATCGGCATCAATGTAAAAGCTGCAAAGCTCGAATAAGAGCCCTTGCATTATTGATCAATAGGGGTGGGAGGAGTCATTATCGAATGACTCCTCCCAAATTTTAGAGGGATTACCATCGTTTCATCTGCATGAGTTCGGTATTGCACCGGACTCATGTTTGTCAATGGACTCTTCATAGGCGCGCAGGCAGGCGCAGCCGACTGCCGGAGAGGTCTTCAAGCGGAATGCAGGCTGGGACGGTTCGTCTCCATAAAATAATAAATAGGATAATAATTTGCATAAATCCGCACAAAATCGCATATTTGTATCTTAATCTTCCGTTACGAACCATTTATGGAATCTTTTTTGAACCATACGCCGGCGGCATATACACACTGCAAATCCGCTCCGGAAGATCTGCCGCTCCTATCCTTTGTCAACTATTCAAAATCATAGTTATGAACAACAGAAAATTACTCATTTTTGCGTCATTCCTGCTGTTGGCGGGCTGTACGACCGATCCGGATATGGATAATAACGTGGGGGGGGGTACTTCCGCGCAGACTCCGTCGGCCAAGATCGTCAACACCTCCGCCGATGCGGCGGCCGAAACGCTTCTGGTCTATTTCAACGACCGTGCGGTCGAAAGCATCGAAAGCACCGCTGCCGCAACCCGCACTGCGGCGACCCGTTCGGGAGTCGCCTCCGTAGACGACGTTCTGAGCCGTCTGGAGATCGTTTCGTTGGAACGTCTTTTCACTTACGACGCCCGGAGCGAAGAACAGACCCGCGCCGCAGGGCTGCATAAATGGTACATACTCACCTTCGGCCAAGGCGCGGATCTGGAAAAAGCCGCAAGGGAGCTGGCCGGAGTGGCCGAAGTGAGCCGCATACAATTCGACACGAAACTGCAAAAGGCATCGGTCGGCAATCCCATGCCGTTCAGAATCGACGAGACGGGGACGACCCGCGCCGATTTCTCCGGCAGCGGCTTCAATGATCCCGGACTTCCGAACCAATGGCACTACAGCAACAACGGCGACAAAATGTTCGCGGCTACGACGGCCGCAGGCGCCGACATCAATGTTCCGGAGGCATGGAAACTGACCGGCGGCAGCCCTTCGATCATCGTCGCCATCGTCGATGAAGGCGTGAAATACACCCATCCCGATCTGGCCGACAACATGTGGGTAAATAAGGCCGAACTGAACGGTGCGGCAAACACCGACAATGATGGGAACGGCTATAAGAACGACGTACATGGCTACAACTTCGCTACAAACTCCTCCAATCTGACATGGAGTGTATCGCATTATGACAATAAAGGCAAATACGACGGCGATTCGGGCCACGGCACCCACGTCGCAGGTACGGTAGCCGCCGTAAACAACAACGGCAAAGGCGTCTGCGGCGTAGCGGGCGGCACGGGCAGCAACGACGGCGTGAAACTCATGTCGTGCCAGATTTTTTCGGGCGGCAAGGGCGGCACCATCTCGACTTCGGTCCGGGCGATCAAATACGCCGCCGACAACGGCGCCTCGATCATCCAGTGTTCGTGGGGCTACCCCACTCAGTCGCCGTTCACGTCGGACAGCTTTTATGAAAGGAATTACGCTGCGGAAAAAGAGGCGATCGACTACTTCGTCTCGAAAAAGAACAACGACGTACTCGACGGTGGCCTTGCGATCTTCGCCGCAGGCAACGACGCCACCAACTTCGCGAGTTATCCGGGCGGCTACCGCAGCTACGTTTCGGTCACCTCGTTCGGCCCGGACTACCTGCCGGCCTACTACACGAATTACGGTTCCGGCTGCAACGTCGCGGCTCCGGGCGGCGACGCCAGCATCTCGCCCGCAGGAACCAGCGCCGCGCAGGTGCTTTCGACACTGCCTTCCGAGCTACCCGCAGAACTCGGCACCGACGGAGCCGACTACGGCTACATGCAGGGCACCTCGATGGCCTGCCCCCACGTATCGGGCGTCGCCGCGCTGGGACTCTCCTACGCGCTGGCCAAAGGCAGGCATTACACGGTGGACGAGTTCAAATCGATGCTCCTGACCGCCGTAAACGACATCGACTCCTATATCATCGGCGGCACCAAAAACGGCATGGTACTCCGCAACTACCGCAAGAATATGGGCACCGGATCGATCGATGCCTACCAGCTGCTGATGCAGATCGAAGGCACGCCCTGCCTGCCGGCTAAAGTCGGCGTACAGCAGGTGCTCTCGCTCGACAAGTTCTTCGGGCAGGCTTCGGCGAACCTGACCTACAAGAGCGCCGAAATGTCGCAGGCCGACATGGACAAGCTGGGGATCACCGCCGCGCCTGCGTTCTCGTACGGAAAACTGCAGATCAAATGCACCAAACCGGGCGTCGCCAAGATCAAGATCAAGGCCATGGCCGGAAGTTCCTCGGCAAACGGAGAGATGAGCGGCATGGAGATCACCAAGGAGTTCGCGATCATTGCCCGCGCGGTACAAGCCGGCAACGGGGGTTGGTTATAATATAAACGTATGAAAACTATGAGAAAGACTATCTATATCGTACTGGCCGCATTGGGCCTGTGTCTGTTCGCCGGCTGCGGATCGTCGGACAAGGAGAAGGTGTCGCCCACGGCAAAACAGCTCGTCGGCGAGTGGCAGCTCAAGACATGGACGGGCGAGACTCCGCAGGATTTCGATATTTACCTCTCGTTCGGAGCGGACAATACTTTCGAGATATACCAAAGGCTCGCCGAGGTAAAATACCAGAAATTCACCGGCAGTTATCAGGTGCAGAACGACGTGCTCAGCGGAAAATACAGCGGCGGCAAGAACTTCGGAAGCACCTACGACATTTCATTCAACGAATCGGGCAGCACGCTGACGCTGACCAGCGCCACGAACGTTACGGAAGTGAGCGTATACGAGCGCAGCACGATTCCGAATTCGGTCAAGGAGGGCGCCGCCGTGATGAAATCCACCCGTTCGGCGGTACGGCTGGCGCTGTAGGCCGTCCGCCGCAAAGGTCAAAACAGAGAATCTCCGGTCTTATGACCGGAGATTTTTTCATGCCGGAGTCATTCACACCCCACCGGCGGCCGATTTCCGGACGCAAACGCCGTTCATGTCCGAAAAACTGTTATATTTGCCCTCTGGAAGAGAAATTATATTTACAGAAACATCAGACGGACAGCCGGATAGCTCTCGATTTCCGTTTTGGCACATTTTTCACTATCTTTGGACAAAATACGTTACATATTATGAACATCACCGAAATTCTGCCCGGCATTCATTACGTCGGGGTCAATGATCGCACGACAACCCGTTTCGAAGGCCTCTGGTCGCTTCCCCACGGAGTTTCATACAACGCATATCTGGTCGCAGACGAGAAGGTCGCCCTGATCGACACCGTCGAAGAGGCTTTCGGAAGCCGTTTGTTCGAAAATATCCGCGAGACGATCGGCGACCGCCCGATCGACTACCTCGTGGTCAATCACATGGAGCCGGACCACTCGTCGTCCATCCGCGCCCTGCGCCTGCTCTACCCCGACATCCGGATCGTCGGCAATGCCAAGACGCTGCAAATGATCCAAGGCTTCTACGGCATCGACACCGGGACGCTCGAAGTCAAGGAGGGCGACACGATTTCGCTCGGCGCGAAGACGCTCTCGTTCTACATGGCGCCGATGGTACACTGGCCCGAAACGATGGTCACGTGGTGCGCCGAAGCCGGGACGCTCTTCTCTGGCGACGCTTTCGGCACGTTCGGGGCTATCGACGGCGGCATCACCGATTCGCAGCTCGACCCGTCGCGCTACTGGGACGAGATGCGCCGCTACTACGCCTGCATCGTGGGCAAATACGGCGGCCCCGTGCAGAAAGCGCTGGCAAAGGTCCGCGGACTGAACCCCACGACCATCTGTTCGACCCACGGTCCCGTATGGCAGCGGCAGATTCCGCAGGTAATGGATATTTACGACCGTCTGAGCCGCTACGAGGGAGAACCCGGCGTAGTGCTCGCCTACGGTTCGATGTACGGCAACACGGAGCAGATGGCCGAACGCATCGCCCGCGAGCTTGCGAGCCGGGGCGTCGGCCCGATCGTCATGTACAACCTTTCGTTCGCCGACGAATCGGTCGTGCTGCGCGACGTGTTCCGCTACGACACGCTGATCGTCGGCGCGCCGACCTACAACGGAGGCATCTACCCGCCCGCGGCGCGCCTGCTCGACCTGATCGCCGCTCGCTGCGTCCCGCAGCGCAACTTCGGGTGGTTCGGATCGTTCTGCTGGGCCGGGGCCGCCGTGCGCGGCATGGGCGAATTCGCGCAGCGCATGAAGTGGGAGCCGATCTGCGATCCCGTGGAGATGAAGCAGGGCTTCTCGTCCGGCTGCCACGACTTCTGCAGCCGGTTCGCCGACGGCGTCGCCGAGCGCTTCCGCCGCTGAACATACACACACCAAAAACTCACAATATGAAAATCGCAGTCGTAGGAACGGGGTACGTCGGTCTGGTTTCGGGGGCTTGTTTCGCCGAAATGGGCCTCGACATCACGTGCGTCGATATAGACAAAAAGAAGATCGACGGGCTGAACAACGGCGTCATCCCGATCTATGAACCGGGGCTGGAAGAGGTCGTCCGGCGCAATGTCGAAGAGGGCCGTCTGCACTTCACGACCGAACTCACGGATTGTCTTGACAACGTGGAGGTGGTCTTCTCGGCCGTAGGCACGCCGCCCGACGAGGACGGCTCGGCCGACCTGAAATACGTGCTGGAAGTGGCCCGCACGTTCGGGCGGAATATCAAGAAATATACGGTGCTGGTGACCAAAAGCACCGTTCCGGTAGGTACTGCGCAGAAAGTCAAGGCCGTAATCCGCGAAGAGCTTGCCCGGCGGAAGTGCAAGGTGCCGTTCGACGTCGCTTCGAACCCCGAATTTCTGAAGGAGGGCGCGGCTGTCAAGGACTTCATGTCGCCCGACCGCGTGGTCGTGGGCGTCGAAAGCGAACGGGCGCGCAAGCTGATGACCAAGCTCTACCGGCCGTTCCTGATCAACAATTTCCGCGTGCTGTTCATGGACATTCCCTCGGCCGAGATGACCAAATACGCCGCCAACGCCATGCTGGCGACGCGAATTTCGTTCATGAACGAGATCGCCAACCTGTGCGATCTGGTAGGCGCCGACGTCGAGATGGTCCGCAAAGGAATCGGTTCCGACGCCCGCATCGGCAGCAAATTCCTCTATCCGGGCTGCGGTTACGGCGGCTCGTGCTTTCCGAAGGACGTGAAGGCGCTGGCCCACACGGCACACGAACACGGCTACACGATGCAGGTGATCGAAGCCGTGGAGCGGGTCAACGAACGCCAGAAGTCGATCGTTTTCGACAAATTGCAGCTGGCGCTGGGCGACCTGCGCGGCAAGACCGTAGCCGTCTGGGGACTCGCCTTCAAACCCGAAACGGACGACATACGCGAAGCACCGGCATTGGTCGTGATCGACCGGCTGCTCGAAGCGGGAGCGACGGTCCGCGCATACGATCCGGTCGCCGCCAACGAATCCCGCCGCAGGCTCGGCGAAGAGCGCGTTTATCATGCCGCGTCGATGTACGAAGCCGCCGAAGGAGCCGACGCCGTCGCGCTGATCACCGAGTGGAAGCAGTTCCGCATGCCCGACTGGACGCTCCTGCGTTCGGCCATGCGCGACAACATCATCGTGGACGGCCGCAATATCCTCGACAAGGAGGAGGCGCTGAACGCCGGATTCCGCTATTACGGCATCGGGAAATAACAGGTGCAGCGGCATCCGGAATGCAATCCGGCAGGCTGCAGGAAGCGGTAACCGTATATAACACGAAGGCCGGAGCATACACTCCGGCCTTCGTGTTATCGTCTCGGCGATCCTACATGCGGACCTTGACGATGATCTTGCGTATGCTTCCCTCGCCCACCATCGGCGCATGGCCGTCCTCAGGCATGAGGATCGTAAACTGACCGGGACGGATCGTGTAGCAGGTCTGCGGCTCGTCGTCGAAGAGCTGAATATCCTTCTCGGCATCGAACCCGCCCAGCGGTTTGCTCAGGACGGCACGTTCGCTCCAGCCGAAGGTCTCGCGCTCGCCGCGGACAAGCACCTGAATGTCGAGATAGGCGTTGTGGATTTCCAGCTTGGCGTCGGCGGGCTTCTTCAATTCGGTATCCATGACATTCACATAAATATCCTTGCCGTCGAGTTCGTGGATACCGGGTTCCATCTTCTCCCAGTCGGTCGAGGCGATGAAACCGAAAGCTTTTTCCAGACGCGGATTCAACGAATAATAGAGCGCACTGTTTTTCAAAGAGTCGAAAATCATAATTATATCGGATTAGTTGTTCATTGCATTTTTCCGCAGCCGGACGACGACGGGATGGTGGTCCGAGTAATCGACCGTGGGCACCTCGTACGAGAGCGCATCGAAACCCTCCGAGCTGAGCACGTAGTCGATCCGCAGGGTATTGAAAAATCCGCGAAACGTATGCGAATAGCCCGAACCGCACTGGCTGAAAGCGTCGTTCAGGCCCTTGGCCATGGTGCGGTAAACGTACGACATGGGCGTATCGTTGAAGTCGCCGCAGACGATGCACCGCGAACGCCACGCCTCCACCACCACCGCGATGCTGTCCACCTGCGCGGCACGCAGCACGCTGTTCTCGCGGAAACGGCCCGCCATGCTCCGCAGTTTGTCCTCGCGCGCCGTATCGGAGAGAAATCCGCGGCTGGTGAGGTAGTCGTTGTCGGCCGCCTTGATCGCCGTCGAACGCAGGTGGTTGTTGAACACCCGAATCGTATCGTCGCCGATCAGCAGATCGGCCCAGACCGAGGTGCCGGGGGTCAGCACGACGCCGGAGCGCAGGATGCGGTATTTGCTCAGGATCACCAGCGGCGCGCCGTAAAGCGAATCGGGCGCCTGCGTACGTCCGAAAACGGCGCTTTCGTACTTCTCGTCCAGCAATGCGAACTCGTCGGACTGCCCGGCCAGCCGCGCGTTGAACTCCTGCAGGCAGATGATATCGGGATTATGGTCGCCGATCAGCTGCAGCACGTCTCCCACGCTGCTGAGTCCGTTCTCGCCGTAGAATCCCCGCACGTTATAGGTCATCACCTTGAAGGCGCGGCGGTCGTACCTCTCGTCGCCGTAATTACGGCGGAACTCAGGTCTGTAGAAAAGCGACACCTTGAAAAGCCCGACGACCACCAGCGCGACCATGATTCCGGCCCGCACCAGCCGCCAGCGGATGATCCAATAGAGCGCCAGCACAACCGTGACGACATAGACCGCCGGTGCGGCCAGCCCCAGCACGGGGAAGAACCACACCCGGCCCGGATCGACGTAGGGGACGAAAAAGGTGACGACCATCGTAACGGCCGTTACGGCCGTCAGGAGCGTCATCAGCAGATCGAGCAGCCGCAGCAACAGACTGCGCCGCGGCTTACGGCCGCGGTCGCTGTCATAACCGCTGTAATAGGTCTCGGACATAGGGTCAGAAACGGATTATGCCCCGCTGTTTCCACCATTGAAGCAGCAGGAAGCCCCACAACATGCCTCCCACATGGGCGAAATGCGCCACATTGCCCACGCCGCGCCAGCCCAAGAACAGTTCGATCACACCGTAGATGACAACGAACCATTTGGCCTTCATCGGAATCGGGGGAATCAGCAGCATGATGACCGCATTGGGGTGCAGGACACCGAAGGCCAGCAGCAGTCCCATCACGGCGCCCGAAGCGCCGACCAGCACCAGCGGGAATTCGCCGAAGGCCAGTGCCGTCAGGTATTGGATAAGCGCCGCGCCGATGCCGCAGACCATGTAATAGGTCAGAAAGCGTTTCTGCCCCAATTCATACTCCAGCGTACGCCCGAACATCCAGAGAGCGAACATGTTGAAGAAGATATGTTCGAAATTGGCATGCAGGAACATGTAGGTGATGAACTGATAGACATGGAAAAACGGCGTACCGAGCGACAGGGCGCAGTACTCCATGATCGCATTGCCCGCCTTCGGCAGCAACGCCGTGGCCATGAAGATCAGGACGTTGATGATTATCAGATTCAACACCACCGGGGGCGTCTGGAAATAATTCCTGTTCATAAATTATCTTTTTTCAGTTTCGTTGCGGTTTTCTCCCCGTCCCGTCTCTCAGGGCTGCAAACGCGGCCCGGCCTGCATTCGCAAGCCCGATCATGCGGGGAGCGGTTTTCAATTTTCCGCCCCGAAAACAAGCCGCATGGAGCCGGCCGGATCAGAGCGCCGAAAATTTATGCAAATGTACGTTTTTCCGCCGGATTATCCCAACTTGGCCCGGATATCTTCGACGGTTATCTCGGCGGTTATGGCTTTGCCCGATGGTGAAAAGCTGAAATTGCCCGAAGCGGCCAGCCGCGCGAGCAGTGCGGCGGCTTCGTCGCACGACATGAGACGCACAGTCTGCTTCGCGGCTCCGCGCGCCATCACGGCGGCGATCTTCTCGCGCCGCACGTCGGCCAGCGACATGGGCGTCGAGAAGGCCTGCAGCAGTTCGTAAAGCAACTGGTCCACCGAGTCGGCAGGCATGTCGGCCGGCGTGCCCTTCACCTCGACGGCGCAGTCGCCCTGAAAATCGAGATCGAAGCCCAGCGATGCGAATTCGACGGCATTCTCTTCGAGCAGGGCGTATTCGCTGTCCGAAAGCACCAGCCGTTCGGGAAACAGCAGCTGCTGACTCACCGACGAACCGCTGCCGAGCATCTTCAGGTAGTCTTCGTAAAGTATCCGTTCACGGGCGCGGCGCACGTCCACCACCACGAACCGTCCGCCCAGCAGGGCGGCGACATAGCCGCCTCCGAGCGGCAGCGGATCGGTAAATTCGGGCCGCCCGTCAACGTCGAGACGCTGTTGCTCGACCGTCGCTTCGGAGGGGATGAATTCTAGCTCGCTGGCATCGAAACCGCTCTCCGAAGTCACTTCGAAGCCCCCGCCCGACACGAAATCCTCGAAGGCGTCGTCCGCCGCAGAGGGAATCGAAAATTCGTCGGCGCCGCTGCCGGCCGCAGGAAATCCCCCGCCCCCGGCGCTGCGCAGGCCGCCCGGCAAAGCGACACCCGAACCGCGTCCTCCGCCGCGCGGAGCGAAGCCCGCGCCGGCATTGTCGGAGAGAGTTTGGCCGTTGTCGCTGAACGGCACGTCGAATCCGGCGAAATCGACGTTCGGATCGGGCGCCGACGGGTCGATGTACTCTTCGCGGAAAGGATTGTATTCGCTGTTGGACATGGCCCGCGGCTCGCTGTAGACCGCCCCTTTGGTCAGCACCGGAATCTCGACGATGCCTTCGCGGTCGAAATCCATCAGCGGCACGGCGCCCGTCTTGGCGAGCGTTTCGCGCACGGCGGCGTTCACGATCTGCCACACGGCCTCCTCGTCGGCGAATTTCACCTCGGTTTTCTGCGGGTGGACATTGACGTCGATGCGCGACGGGTCGATCGTCAGGTAGAGGAAATACGACGGCGAACTGCTTTCGGGAATCAGCTTCTCGTACGCCTTCATGATGGCGCTCGTGAGGTACGAACTCTTGAAATAGCGGCCGTTTACGAAGAGGTACTGTTCGCCGTTGCGCCGTTTGGCGGCGGCGGGACGGCCGATGTAGCCTTCGATGCGGGCGATCGAAGTGTCGGCCTCGACCTCCAGCAGATTCTGCTTGATATGGCGTCCCACCACATCGACGATACGTCCGGCGAGCGACGCCGCACCCAGCGTATAGACCGAGGCGTCGTTGGCGTATAGCTCGAAGGCGATCTGCGGATTGCACAACGCCACACGCTGGAATTCCGACTTGATCTGCGCCGCCGACGTGGTGCTCTTGTCCAGAAAACGGCGGCGGGCCGGGACATTGTAGAAAAGGTTGCGCACGAAAAACTGCGACCCTGCGGGACACATCACCGGGGTCTGTCCGGCGAACTGGCCGCCGTTGATCTCGGTCTGCGTGCCGACTTCGTCGCCCTCCTGCCGCGTCCGCAGTTCGACCTGCGCCACGGCGGCGATCGAAGCCAGCGCTTCGCCGCGGAAACCGAAAGTATTGAGTGCGTAAATATCGTCCACGGAGGTTATCTTGCTCGTGGCGTGGCGGTCGAAAGCCATGCGCGCGTCGATGGGCGACATGCCGCAGCCGTCGTCCACGATCTGAATCAGGTCCTTGCCGCCGTCGCGGAAATTGACCTTTACGGTGCGTGCGCCTGCGTCGATCGCATTCTCCATCATCTCCTTGACCACCGAGGCGGGACGGTTGACGACCTCGCCCGCCGCGATCTGATTGGCTACGACCTCCGGTAATAATCTGATCTTATCTGCCATCTACTCCTGATAATCGTTGGGTACCACCGTGATAGGCTGCTCCTGCCACTCGACGTCGGAAATGCCCGACTGGTCGAGTCCGTTGCGCCGCACCGACTCTTCGGCGCCCGCCGCTTCGGTCTGCGCCGGGGCCGAGGTCCGCGCCCGCAGGAAAACGTCGGCGAGCCTCGGATAGAGGATATAGATGAACAGCAGCACCAGAACCGCGCCTACGGCCATCTTCCAAATGCGGTCGCGGCCCGTCTTCTCCTCCTTGGAACGGCGTGCGGCGCGCGCATCGCGCTGGGTGCGGATATATTGTCCGGGGCGGTATTCGCCGCCGGCGTCTTCGGCTCTTTCGCCCCGAAGCTCGGCGCGGCGCTGTTCGCGCGCCTCCTTTTCGGGGTCGTAATAACGCGGTATGTAATTGAATTTGTTCGCGTGCTTCTTGAACGGGGTGAAACCTAACATGGCGTGTCCTCCTATTTTTTTGTAAAGATACGAATTCTTCCGCAATTTTATTGCCCCGAATTCCTTTTTCCGGCACGGGCGCATGCGTCCGTCGCGCGCGGGAAGCGGGTTGCGGCCGGGGCGGCTCCCGATCTGCCAATACGGCGGAATGCCGGAACCCGCAGGGGTATTCAGCACTCCGCCGTAGAGACGAAACCGTATCGTTTCCTAACGGAAGAAACTCTTCATCCGCTCGAAAATATTCTGGTTTTTGACCGAGTCGGCTTTCTGGAAACCGGGCTGCCGGGACAACTCCTCGACCAGCCGCTTCTCCTCGGCATTGAGTTTCGACGGAATGGTGATGTCCACCACGACCAGCTCGTCGCCGCGGCCGTAACCGTTCACGTCGGGCAAACCCTTGCCGCCCAGACGCAGCACCTTGCCGGCATGCGTTCCCGGAGCGATCTTGATCTTGGCGCGGCCGTCTACCGTCGGCACCTCGACCGTACCGCCCAGCAGAGCCAGCGTCACGGTGATATTGAGGTTGTGAATCAGGTCGTTGCCGTCGCGCATCAGTTCGGGATGCGGCTCCTCTTCGATCAGCACTTGCAAGTCGCCGTTGACGCCGCCGTGGCGCGCGGCGTTGCCCTTGCCCGTGACGGTGAGCATCATGCCCTCGCCCACGCCGGCCGGAATCTTGATCTCCACGACCTCCGAACCGCGGACGGTGCCTTCGCCCTTGCACTTGTCGCAGGGCGAAGTGATGACCTTGCCCGTACCGCCGCAGGTCGGGCACACACTCTGGGTCTGCATGCGGCCGAAAAAGGTGTTTTCGACGCGCGTCACATGGCCCGTGCCGTTACACGTCGAGCAGGTCGAATAGGAATCGGCGTCCTTGGCTCCCGTGCCGCCGCACTTGTCGCAGGCGACGGTCTTGTTGATCTTGAGCTTCTTGGTGACGCCGTTGGCGATCTCGGCCAGCGTCAGCCTGACCTTGATGCGGATATCGGAGCCGCGGTTCACGCGCCGGCCGCCGGACGACGACGAACGGAACCCGCCCCCGCCGAAATGTCCGCCGAAAATATCGCCGAACTGTGAGAAAATATCCTCCATCGAGAAGCCTCCGCCGCTGAAGCCGCCGAAACCGCCTCCGCCGCCTGCCGCGCCGCTCATGCCGGCATGGCCGAACTGGTCGTAACGGGCACGCTTGTCGGGGTTCGACAACACGTCGTAGGCTTCTGCTGCCTCCTTGAATTTCTCCTCGGCCTGCTTGTCGCCCGGATTCTTGTCCGGGTGATACTGAATGGCAGCCTTGCGGTAGGCCTTCTTTATTTCGTCGGCGTTAGCGTTCTTCTGGACGCCCAGCACTTCGTAGTAATCCCTCTTTTCAGCCATCTTCTCACTCTCCTACAACGACTTTTGCAAAACGCAGCACCTTGTCGCCCAGCATGTAGCCGGTCTGGACGACGTCTACGACCTTGCCCTGCATATCCTCTCCGGCGGCGAACTTGGCCACGGCCTCGCATAGGTCGGCGTCGAACTCCCGGCCCTTGACGTCGATCTCGGTCACGCCCTTCTGACGCAGGGTTTCGGTAAATTTCTGCGATATCAGGTTCACGCCGGCGCGCAGCGCTTCGATATCGTCGCTTTTCTGCATGGCATCGACCGCCCGCTGCACGTCGTCGCGCACAGGAAGCATCGCCAGCAAGACGTCGCGGCCTCCGGTCTGCACCAGATCCATCTTCTCCTTGAGCGTACGCTTGCGGTAGTTGTCGAACTCGGCCTGCAGACGGATGTATTTATCCTGCCATTCGGCGGCGGCCGCCGCAAAATCGGGTGCGGCGCCGCTGTCGGCCCCGTCTGCCATTGTGTCAGTCTCCTCCTGCGGCTCATCTGACACATTGGCACAGGGTTCGCCGTCGCACGAGGGATAACCGTCGCCCGGCTCGAACCCTTCGTCGCCGTTAATGGCTTCATTATAAGCTTTTTCCTTTTTCATATATAGTTGTTTTTCAGATTTTCCGTCTTATAGTCGATCAAATTGTATACCAACCTCCGGAAGGGCCTATCCGATGATGAAAATAGCAGGGCGTTTGTTCATCGCGGGCAGTTCGGCGGCACGCCATTCGCGGACGCGGAGCGTGCGGATGAATTCGCCGGGAGCCGTGATGTCCATGGCCACCGTCAGCCGCGTTTCGGGCGCAAGGGTCTGCAACAGCTGCTCCATCAGCTTGACGTTGCGGTACGGGGCCTCGATGAAGAGCTGCGACTGGCCTTCGGCGTGCGCGCGGCGTTCGAAACGGCGGATCGCCTGCACCCGTTCGGGCGGTTTGACGGGCAGATAGCCGTTGAAAGCGAACGACTGTCCGTTAAGCCCCGACGCCATGACCGCCATGACGATCGACGAAGGTCCGACGAGCGGCACGACACGGATTCCGCGGCGGTGGCAGGCTTCGACCACCAGCGCCCCCGGATCGGCGACGCCCGGCACGCCCGCTTCGGAAATCACGCCCGCCGAACGCCCCTCGACGAGCGGTTTCACCAGCTCTTCGACCTCACGCCCGGCGACGGTATGTTCGTTCAGTTCGCGGAAGCAGAGCGTGTCGATCGGGCGCGCCGCGCCCGCTTTCGACAGAAACCGCCGCGCCGTGCGGGTATTCTCGACGATAAAATAGTCGAGCGAATCCATAACGGCGCGGTTTGCTGCGGGCAGCACGTCCCACGGCGCCGTTTCGTCCGAGATCGGACACGGGATCAGATAGAGTGTTCCGTACATTTTTTCAGTTCAGCGATTTTTCGTTCCAACAATCCGACACGGTTCGTAATGCGGACATACTGCACGGCGAACCAGAGACTCAGCGCCATGGCCCCGACGATCACCAGACCGGGAAACCCGCCGAGACAGAGCCAGCTGAGCAGAAATCCCGCGATCGAAAGCGTCAGCGGAGCTTTCCGGACAAGAAAGGCCAGTGCCGCGTAGACGCATGCCAGCGCAGCCATGAAAATCCCGACGGCCCGCATCGTCGCGTCGCCCCCGGCATGCACCAGCACGACCACGCCGCCGACAAGCGCGAAAAACGCGGCGCAGAGCATCGCGACCTTCGCCCGGCCCAGCTGGTCGAGGGCCGACTCCGCTTCGACGCGGGCCGTCAGCAGGCGGGTTTCGAGACACTTCACGGCCTGCATCCTCTCCGCCGGACAGTTGCAGGCGGGACATTTGTCCGCTCCGGGCGCGATCAGGCCGCCGCAGTCGTAGCACTTCATCCCGTTATTCCTTGAGATAGATGCGTTTCACACGTCCCGAAACCGAGGTCATGATTTCATACGAGATCGTATCGAGCACACGGGCCATCGTTTCGAGGTCGTTGCCCGGCACGGGCGAGAAGACCGACACTTCGTCGCCCTCCTTCACGCCGGGAATGTCCGTAATGTCGATCATGCAGCTGTCCATGCAGACCCGGCCGATGATCGGCGCAGGCTGTCCGGCCACGAGCACCGACCAGCGGCCGCAGCCCAGATGCCGGTCCAGCCCGTCGGCATAGCCGATCGGTATCGTGGCCGTAGTAGTCGGCCGCGTGAGCTTCCCGGCGCGGCCATACCCCACCGCATCGCCCGCAGGCAGGCGTTTGATTTGCACGATGCGGGTTTTGAGCGTCGAGACGGGACGCAGGGCGTCGTTGTGCCGGAACCCGAAGCCGTAAAGCCCCAGCCCCAGACGGCACATGTCGAACTGCGCTTCGGGGAAGCGCTCGATGGCGGCCGAATTGGCCGCATGGCGGATGACCGGATAAGGCAGCGAGGCGGCGAGCTGCGCGCTCATGCGGTCGTAGAGGGCGATCTGCGCCCGCGTATAGGCATCCTCTTCGGGCATGTCGGCGCAGTTGAGGTGCGAGAAGACCGAAGCCGCCTTGACCTGCGGCGTCGCAGCGAGCGTCGCGCACAACTGCGCGATCTCCTGCTCCACGAACCCCAGCCGGTGCATGCCCGTATCCAACTTGACATGAATCGGATAACGGGTTTCGCCCGCGTGCGTCACGGCGTCGGCGAAAGCGCCGAGCGAGTGGAAACTGTAGATTTCGGGTTCGAGCCGGTTGGCGATCATCACGTCGAAGCTGTCGGCGTCGGCGTTGAGCACCACGATCGGCATCGAAATCCCCCGCTCGCGCAGCAGTACGCCCTCGTCGGCGAACGCCACGGCGAGATAGTCCACGCCCTGATGCTGGAGCATCTGCGCGACTTCGAAATCGCCCGCGCCGTACGAACCGGCCTTGACCATCGCCACGAGCCGGGTCCCGAAGCTCAGCTTCGACCGGAAATAGTTGAGATTATGGATCATGGCGTCGAGATCGACCTCCAGCACCGTCGTATGACTTTTGCGGGAGAGCAGGTGCACCAGTTTTTCGAAACGGAAATCGCGTGCGCCTTTCAACAGGATCGCACGCCCGGCCACGGCGTCGCGGTTGATGCGCGCGACGCATTCGTCGGTAGCCGTAAAGAACTCCTTGTCGCAGGCGAACAGCGCGGCATAGCGTTTCAGGCGGGGACCGATACCGATCAGGAAGTCGATTCCGGCGCGTGCGACCATGCCCGCCACGCGGCCGTAAAGCTCGTCGTCCGAGAGACCGCTCTGCGAAATGTCCGACAACACGAGCGTACGGCGGCGGCTCAGCGCCACGCTGTGCAGGTAGTCCAACGCCAGCGCCAGCGAATTGAGGTCAAGGTTATAGGCGTCGTTGATAAGTATCGAGTCGTTGATGCCCTCCTTCACTTCGAGACGCATCGCCACCGAAGGAGCCCCGGCGAACGAAGGGGCGGGATAGCGCATCGCATCGCAGAACGCCTCGACGATCTGGGCGTTGCGGCGCGAAGCGGCGTTGCCTATGACCGATTCGGGCACTTCGGGATATGAGGCGGCATCGACGGGACGGCGATCGGCGAAATGCGCCGCGACCATACGGCCCAGCGGCTCGTAATAGCTGTGGTAGATGATTTTGGAAGCGCTGCGGGCGAGAATCATCTTCTCGTCGCATTTCTGTTCCAGATTGATGAAATTCTCCTGATGGGCGTCGCCGATCGAAGTGAAGATCACCGCGTCGGGGCGGATAATGCGTTCGAGCCGCTCCATCTCGCCGGGTTTCGAGATGCCCGCTTCGAAAATCGCCAGTTCCTCGTCGCCCTCCAGCATCAGCACCGAAAGCGGCACGCCCAGCTGCGAATTGTAACTCTTCGGCGAACGGTAATATTTCATGCCTTCGGGCAGCTCCTCGGCGATCCACTCCTTGATGACGGTCTTGCCGTTCGAGCCGGTGATGCCGACCACCGTGCCCCGGAACTGCGCCCGGTGATAGGCCGCCAGCCGCTGAAGGGCTTCGATGGCGTTGTCCACCTGCACGAAACCGCACTCCCCGGTGCACGAGGAGGCTTCGACACCCCGCTCGACGAGGAACGCACGCACGCCCCGGCTCTGCATGCCGGCGATGAAATCATGCGAATCGTGGTTCGCGCCGCGCATGGCGACGAACATCGGGCGGCACCCCAGCTCGCACGAAAGCGAACGGCTGTCGGTAACGACCGACCGCACCTCGGAATCGCAGCCCGAAAACTTTCCGCCGCAAATGGCGGCAATACGTGAAAGTCTGTAATTCATCCTCTTATCATTTTTCCGTTCCGTCCGCCCTGCGGTCTGTAGGCATCTGCCCCGCATTCGGCCGGAACGCCGCGAAAAATCGTCAGTCCATCTTAAAAGTCACGATCGTAATGCCCGCCCCGCCGCGGTCGGCATGCTCGTCCTTGGCGCTTTCGACCTCAGGAACCGTGCGCAGATAGCGGCGGATCTCCTCTTTCAAGGCCCCCGTACCCTTGCCGTGGAGAATCGAAACCGACCCCACGCCCACCATCAAGGCGTCATCGACGAAATCCTGCACGGCGTCCAGCGCTTCGGCGGCGCGCATGCCCCGCACGTCGATATGGTCCCTGAAATTGAGTTTGCGGGCCGAAATATCGACCGAGACCACCGTACGGGCCGTCTGCGGGCGCGTCGCTTCGCGGAACTCGCTGTTCGACACCACGGTCAGCAGTTTCTTGTCTACCGTAGTAAGTATCTGACCGAAGGCGACCTGCACTTTCTTCCCCTTGACCGACTGCACCACGCCGACCATATCCTGCCCGGCCATGCGGACCTTGGAACCGGTTTCGACCTCGCGGGGTTTGGGCGGTTCGGGGGCGGCGGCCGCCTGCGCTTCGCCGCGCTGGGTTTTGCGCTCGATGCGCCGCTGGCGGCGGCGTTCGATGCGCTCGATCTCACGGGCCACCTGCGCGTCCTTCTCGGCCGTATCGGCCTGCTCGACCGCATCGCGGAAGTCGTCCAGCTCGCGGCGCGCCAGCCGCGTCAGCTCTTTTTCGGCCTGCGCTTCGCGGATGGTCCTGATCGTATTCTCGATCTGCTTGTTGGCGTCGGCGATCAACCGCTGGGCCTCCTGCTTGGCCTTTTTCAGAATCTCCTGCCGCTCGGATTTGATCTTCGCCAACTGCTCGGCGTAAGTCTGCTCCAGCTCTTCGACCTTGCGGTCCGTCAGGCGGATGCGGTCGCGTTTCTGTTCCCAGTAATGTTTGTCACGGGCGATTTCGCGCAGCTGCTTTTCGATGTTGATATGGTCGCTGCCGGCCTTCTCGCCCGCAATGCGGATAATCTCTTCCGGCAGGCCGATCTTGCGGGCGATCTCCACGGCGAACGAACTGCCGGGCTTGCCCGTTTCGAGCCGGAACAGCGGCCGGATATGCTGCACGTCGAACATCATGGCGCCGTTGGCGATGCCTTCGGCGTTCGACGCATAATACTTGATATTGGCGTAATGGGTCGTGATAACGCCGTAGCACCCCTTGGCCAGCAGGCGTTCGAGGATGGCTTCGGCGATGGCGCCGCCGATGACCGGCTCGGTACCCGACCCGAATTCGTCGATCAGCACCAACGTCGCGGAGGAGGCCCCGGCCAGCATGTTCTTCATGTTGAGCAGGTGCGACGAATAGGTCGAAAGATCGTCGTCGATCGACTGCTCGTCGCCGATGTCGATGAAGATCGACCGAAACACGGGCAGCTCGGAGACCTCCGACGCCGGCACGAGGAAACCGCACTGGAACATATACTGCACGATGCCCGTGGTTTTCAGGCAGACCGACTTGCCGCCCGCGTTAGGCCCCGAAATGACGAGGATATGCTTGCGGCGGTCCAGCTGCATGTCGAGCGGCACGACCTCGCGGCCCTGCGCCCGGAGCGTCTGCTGCAGCAAGGGATGGCGGGCGTTTTTCAGCACCAGCCGGTCGTCGGTCGAGACGATCGGCTTCACGCAGCCGTTCTCCGAGGCCCAGCGCCCTTTGGCGCGCAGCATGTCGATCTCGGCGAGGTAATCGCCCGAATCGGCGATCAGCTCCGCATCGGGACGCACCGAATCGGTGAACTCCGAGAGGATGCGGACAATCTCGCGCCGCTCGGCGTATTCCAGTTCGCGCAGTTCGTTGTTGATCTCCACCACCTCGACCGGCTCGACGTAGAACGTGCGTCCGGTAGCCGACTCGTCGTGGATGAAGCCCTGCAGTTTGCGCTTGTTGGCCGCGGCGACCGGAATCACGGCTTTGCCTTCGCGGATCGAAATCTGGGCGTCGGCATCGACGATGCCGGCGTTCTTGGCGGCCGACAGCACGGCCTGCAGACGCTTGGCGGCCTGTCCCTCGCGTTCGCGGACGGCGCGCCGGATCTCCAGCAGACCGGGCGAAGCGTTGTCCTTCACGTTGCCGAAACGATCGACGATGGCGTCGATCCGCTGCACGATTTCGGGAAAGGCCGCGACGCCGCGGCTGCGGGCGTGAAGCGCCGGATATTGTTCTTCGCGGTTGAGAATGAACGCTACGATGCCGCCGACGACCGTCAGCGCACGATGCAGCGTCACCACTTCCTCGACGTCGAGGAATGAGCCTTCGACGCGCAACTTGGCGACGATATGATCGACGTCGGGATACTCCCCGCCGGGAAATTCGTGTTCCATATCGAGCAGCAGACGCATCTCGTCGGCAAGCGTCAGCCGCCGGGCGATCTCGCGCGCCGAAGTCGAAAAGGTCTCGCCGGCCAGCCGCGCACGGGCGGCACGCATGGTACAGCGCGCCGCAACCTGTTCACGAAGCCGGTCGAAGCCGATCTTCTGCTCGAAGTTTGCAGGATAAATCATGGTGCTATGTCGGGTAAAGGGCTACCGCAGCCGCCTGAGCGAATCGCGCTCGGCTTTCTCGGCGGCCTTCGCGGCCTTCCGGTCGGCCCGCTCCTTCATCTTCTCAGGGTTGCGCCCGAAGAGCGAAAGATGGACGTAACGGCCCGGATACTGTTTGACGTCGGCCAGCAGTGCGGAGAGATTCTCGCTGGCCCGGTTGAGCGAATCGTAAAGTTCGGGATCGTTCATCAGCTTGCCCACCGTGCCCTCGCCCTGCGCGATGCGGGCCACCAGATCGTCGAGATGCCCGACGGTCTGCGAAAGCTTGACGGCGAACTCCTCTTCGGAGAACTGCGCGACGACCCGGTCCACATTGCCGATGATGCTGTCCACGCGCTGGGCGTTGTCGCCGAGCATGTCGGAGAACTTCGAAAGGTTCTCCAGCGCGCTTTTCAGGTTGTTTTTCTCGGCGGAAAGGATCTGCGCCATGTCGCCCGTCACGGAGTTGAGGTTGCCGAGCGTCCCGGCGATATTGCCGGCGTTGTCCTCCATCAGCCTGTTGAGGTTGTCGAGCGCACGCGACAGATCGCCGGTGAGCTGCGAGACCTTCTGCTTGAAGAAATCCAGCTCCGAACCGGCCACATCCATCAGGTCGCGGTCGCGGCTCGACCGCAGCGTATCACCTTTATGCAGGTAGGTGTCGGCCGTGCCGTAGGTGATTTCGATCGCCTTGGCGCCCATCAGCCCGTTGCTGAAAATCTTGGCTTCCGAATCGGTCGGAATGCGGTACTCGCGTTTGATGGTGAACCGCAGCACGACTTTATCGCTGCGGGCGGGGTCGAACGACAGGCCCGTCACCGAACCGATCTTGACGCCCTTCATCATGATCGGCGAAGCGTTCTGCACGCCGTTGATCTGGTCGTAAGCCGCATAATATTCGACATTGCGGCTGAAAATATCGAATCCTTTCAGAAAGCGGATGCCCGCCCATGCGACGCCGATCATCGCCACGGCGAAAATTCCGATCTTAACTTCCCTTTTCATATCTCGTATGTTTTTATTTCACGATCCGAGTTCCCCGGCAGCTCACCACAAAGGCGTCGGGGAAGACCTTGCGCACCGCCGCCAGTTGCTTCTGCGCCGCAGCGCGGGTCTCGTATTCGCCGACGCAATATTTATAACGGTATTTGCCGTCGGCCGTATATTGCTTTACCTTGCCGCGGTAGCTCTTGAACCGCTCGGACGAAGCCGGCACGGTCTGGGGGCTGGCCAGCACCTGCACGGTATAGCGCAGCGGCTGCGCGTCCTGTTTCGGAGCCGGCTGCTTCGGGGTTTCGGCTTTCGGCGTCTCACGCTTCGGGGCGCCGGCCTTGGGAGTCTCCGTTTTCGGCGTCTGCGTTTCGGACGTCTCCCGCTCTGCCGGCGCAGTCACGGATTCGGATTTGGCGGCGGAGTCCTTCGCCCCCGCCTTTCCGCCGGCCCCGCGCACAGGCTCCTTGCCGACGACCACTTGCTCCGGTTTCTGCTCCGGCTTAGGCGCCGCAGCGGCCTCCTCTTCGGCGTTGCGCGTTTCGAGCACATAGGCCGAATAGTTCTTCACGCCCTCGTAAATCGAACGGGCGATCTCGGTCTGGCCCTTCTCCGACTTCATGTAGGCAGCCTCCTGCGAGTTGGAGAGGAATCCGATCTCGGTCAGCACGCCCGGCATGTCGGTCGCATAGAGCACGCGCAGCAGCTGGGGTTTGATGCCCCGCGAGTGGCGGCCCGCTTTCAGGTAGTTGTTCTGAATGCAGCGCGCGATGGCCATGCTGTACTCGCCGTAGGTGAACTGCAGGTTCTGTATATAGGCCCGCACGATGGCCGCCGTACGTTCGTCGGACATGTCGATCAGGTCCTCGCGGTTGTTCTCGAACAGCGCGTTTTCATTGTAACGCTGCTCCTTGGGGCTTTCGCCCATGATCAGCGTCTCGACGCCGCGCGCGGCCGTAGACTTGGCCGCATTGACATGGATCGAAATGAAGAGGTCGCCGCCGGCCTTGTTGGCGATGTCGGCACGCGCCTGCAGGTCTTTCGCCTTGTCGGGTCCCAGCGCCTTGTCCGTCTTGCGCGTATAGACCACCTTCACGCCGGGCATGCCCTCCTCGATCATTTTGCCGAGCTTGAGAGCCACCTTCAGCGTCAGGTCCTTTTCGCTGGTTCCGCCGTAGTGCGCACCGGGATCGTTGCCGCCGTGACCGGGGTCGATCACCACAACTTCGACTCCGTGCGCAATATTCCCGGCCGATGCCGCGTTCGTAAGAACGGTTACGGCCGCAAATGCGAATAACAGGAACAGTCGTGTGCGCATATTTAAGAGATCAAGTGTAAGCTTTCTGTAATTTTTTACCTATCTTTGTCGCGCCTGAAAACCCCGCGGGAGGTCGCCGGAGACCTGATTCAGGCATTTTTGCCGACATGTCGGCAAAGGTACGAAAAATTATTGGAATTTTGGATAAACTTAGGGTAAAATATCTGTTTTCGGCGGCGCTGATCCTGCTCTTCGCCCAGCTGGTGTTCGGCGCGTCCGCACCCCGGAGCATGTTCGCCGCAGCCGCCCCGGACAGCACCCGCACCCACGATTCCGTTCCGGCATATACCCTTCCGGAAGCCGCGGCCGAAGTTCCCGAAGCCGCCCGCACACGCAGCGAACGCCGCGCGCAGGCACGGGCCGCCCGCGAGAAAGCCCGCCGCCACGCCGAATTCGAAGCCATGTCGCAGGAGGAACGCGACTCGATGTTCAGTTCGCAGGTCGATTCGCTCATCGCCCGCCGGGCCGACTCGCTGGCCGGCAGGCAGGCCGACACCGTGGCCCGCGACTCGGTCAAGCGGCCGCGCAAGCCCGGCGCCTTCCTCGACGATCCGATTTCGGGCAAGAACAAGGACTCGCTGGTGTACGACGTCCGCAACAAGATGGTCTACATCTACAACGAAGGCGACGTCACCTATCAGAACAGCAACCTCAAGGCCGACTACATGCAGATCGACATGAACTCCAAGCTGATCCACGCATACGGCAAACCCGACTCGCTCGAAGGCAAGGCCATCGTCACCAAACCCGAATTCTCCGACGGCGGCGAAGCCCCCTACAAGATGGACACGATCACCTACAACCTCGAATCGAAGAAGGCCAAGATCAAGGGCGTGGCGACGCAGCAGGGCGACGGCTGGCTGGTGGGCGGCAGCGTCAAGAAGATGCCCGACAACACGATCAACATCGAGAACGGAAAATATACGACCTGCGACGAAACGGATCATCCGCACTTCTATCTGGCGATGACCAAGGCCAAGGTCATTCCGGGCAAGAAGGTCGTCACGGGTCCGGCCTATCTGGTCATGGAGGACGTGCCGATCTATTTTCTGGGCATTCCCGAAGGCTTCTTCCCGATCAGTTCGGGTCCCAAGTCGGGTCTGCTGATGCCCACCTACGGCGAAGAGTACACCAAGGGATTCTTCCTGCGCGATCTGGGCTACTACTTCACGCTGGGCGATTACGCCGATCTGGCCGTCCGCGGCGGTATCTACACGCTCGGTTCGTGGGAGGCGTCGGCCGCATCGCGCTACATCAAGCGCTACAAGTACAGCGGCAGTTTCAACATGCAGTACTCGAACATCAAGACGGGAGAGAAAGGCGAACCCGACTATATCAAGCAGAGCAACTTCCGCATCCAGTGGACCCATTCGCAGGACCCCAAGGCCAACCCCGGTTCGACCTTCTCGGCGTCGGTGAACTTCGCCACCAGCGGTTACAGCAAGTATTCGGCGACCAACCTCAACGACATTCTCGCCACGCAGACCAACTCGTCGATCGCCTATTCGAAGAACTGGGCCGGCACACCGTTCTCGCTCTCGGCGAACATGTCCATTTCGCAGAACTCGCAGAACAAGACCATTTCGGTAACCCTGCCCACGCTGGTCTTCAACGTCTCGCGCTTCTACCCCTTCAAACGCAAGGAGAAAACCGGCAAGGACCGCTGGTACGAGAAGATTTCGATGCAGTACACGGGTAAAATGACCAACTCGGTGAGCACCACCGAGGACAAAATATTCTCGAAGGAGACGCTCGACAACATGAAGAACGGCATCGAACACAACATCCCGGTTTCGGCGTCGTTCAACCTCTTCAACTACATCAACATCTCGCCGTCGGCCAACTACAACGAGAAGTGGTATTTCAAAAAGGTCGAGCTGGAATGGAATCCCGTCACCAACAGCGTCGACACGCTGCCGGCACAGTACGGCTTCTACCGTCTATACAACTACAACTTCAGCGTCTCGACATCGACGACCGTGTACGGCATGTACGACTTCACCAAAAAACGCCGCGACCGCAAGATTCAGGCGATCCGCCATACGATCACGCCGTCGATCGGATTCTCGTACGCCCCGGACTTCGGCGATCCCAAATACGGCTATCAGAGCAACTACCAGTCCGATTCGACCGGTACGTTCCGCCCCTATTCGCCCTATTCGGTCAATGCCTACGGCGTCCCCAGTTCGGGACGTTCGATGTCGATGAACTTCTCGCTGTCGCAGAACCTCGAAATGAAGGTGCTGAGCAAGCGCGACACCTCAGGCGTCAAGAAGATCAAACTGATCGACGAGCTGCGGCTCAGCGGTTCGTATAACTTTCTGGCCGACTCGATGGGGCTCTCGACCATCCCCATCTCGTTCCGCACCACGCTGTTCGGCAACTTCGGCATCAACCTCTCGGCGACGCTCAACCTCTACAAGCTGACCCCCGACGGAAAACTGTACGACAAGCTCTTCCTGCCAGGACGTATCGAATCGACGGGCTGGTCGTTCGGCTACACCTTCAAATCGCGTCAGGACCGTACGGAACGCGCCATCAACGACATCACGAGCATTCCGCCCGAATACATGAACCCGTTCTACGACCCCTACGGCAACATGGACCCCGTACTGCGAAGGCAGTACATGGCCCAAACCTATTACGACTTCTCACTGCCGTGGAACTTCGGTTTCAACTACACGGTCAACTACTCCATATCGCGGGGAAATTATCCGCCCAAAGGCTATAAAAAGAACATCACGCAGACGATCGGCTTCAACGGCAGCATCAATCTGACGCCGAAGACGGGCGTCACGTTCCAAGGCGGTTACGACATCAAGCAAAACAAGCTGACGACCTCGTCGGTCTCCATTTCGCGCGACCTGCACTGCTGGCAGATGTCCTTTTCATGGATTCCGTTCGGCTACCACCGCAGCTGGAGTTTCAACATCGGCGTCAAGGCGGCGTCGCTCTCCGACCTCAAATACGACAAGAGTCAGAGTATGTACGACAATATGTACTAAACGTACAAAAGCCGCCGCCGTCCGGAAAATGGAAACGCCCTGCCGAGGCAGGGCGTTTCCATATATAATAGGGTGTCCGCACAATCGGGACTGCCCCTGCGGAGCTAAATTTTCCGGACTTCAGGTTCTTTGCGGTCGATGTAGTTCGGATAGCGGAACTGCGGCATGCCGAGCGCCATGACGGCGCAGATACGGCGGTCTCGAAGTCCCAGCATCCGGTTCAGCCCGCCTTTCCCGTCCTGCCGCACAGCGGTCAGCACGAATCCCATGTAGACCTGACTCACACCGAGCGATTCAGCCGTCAGCGAGGCGTTCTGATAAGCGAGGTTCGCGTCCTCGGCGCCGAAGCGGCTCTCCTTGGGCGCATGGATGAACAGCACAGCCGTCGCACCCCGCAAAATGCGGTCGACGCCCTGCTCCGCATATTCGCGGCGCATCCGTCTGAACGCCGGAATGTAGCGGTAAACGCCCGGCAGCAGCCGGCTCAGCCAAGGCCGCACGAGCGGGTTAGACAGACGCTTCACGATCCGGCCGAAGACGCCCAGCGTATATTCGACGATTTCGCGCCGCATAGCGGGGTCCGTCACCAGCGTATAACCCAGCTGGCGGGCGTTGGTCGCCGTCGGCGCGCGGTCGGCGGCGGCAACGATGCGGTCCAGATACTCCTGCGGCACGGGACGCTGGGAAAAAGCGCGGTTCGAACGCCGCACGGCGAGCAGCAGTTCGACCTGTTCGGGCGTCGGCAAAGCCGCATAGTCGATCGGATGCACCTTCTCCGCCGGGAAATCGGCATGTTCAACCGCCCCCGTGGGACATGCCGCCGCGCAATGGCCGCAGACGATGCAGTTTTCGGGTTTATGCAGCGTCACCGCAGCCCCGGCCTTCTCCTGAACGAAAATCTGCGACGGGCACACCTTCACGCAGCGGCCGCAGCGGATGCAGATCGCATCATTTACTCGAATCGTATTCTCCATCATATCTTTCAAAATTTTTCAATATCTTTGGCATCTATCCGACAAACAGCATGCACCCCATCGTCATCAAACATTTCAGCGAAATCTCCGCCGCCGAGTACCACCGCATCGTGCAGGCCCGCGAAGCCGTCTTTTTCCTCGAACAGCACATCACCGAACCCGACGCCGACGAGGTCGATCCGCAGAGCGTCTTTCTCTGGATGGAGGAGGACGGCCGCGTCGTCGCATTCCTGCGGATCATCCCCGCAGGGATCGTCTGCGCCGAGGCATCCGTCGGGCGGGTGCTGGTAGACGCCGGTTACCGCCGCCGCGGATTGTGCCGCCGCCTGATGCTCGAAGCCCTGCGGCATATCGCCCTAACGTGGGGTCCGCAGCCCGTCCGCATCTCGGCGCAGGAGTACCTCGCCGGATTTTACGCATCGCTGGGCTTCGAAGCCGTTTCCGGAACTTACCTCGAAGCCGGCATCCCGCATGTCAGGATGCTAAGACGGTAACAAAAACAATTCCGGCGGCAAAGGAAATCCCTGCCGCCGGAATCGTTTTTAGGACTAATGGTTCACCGACGCCATCTCCGCGGGGTTGTGCTTGTATTTGAACACGAATGCGAAGACCACGGCCACTACGAGGGCATAGCCTGCGAAAATGTACCACGAATCGGGCCAGCCCCACGCATCGACGACGGCGCCTGCGGCGTACGAGCCGAAGAAGGCCCCGAAGCCGTTGGTCATGATCATGAAGACGCCCTGCGCCGAAGAACGGATTTCGCGGCTGGTCTCCTTCTCGACGAACAGCGAACCCGAAATGTTGAAGAAATCGAACGCCACGCCGTACACGACCATCGAGAGGATCAGGAACGCCGCGCCCGAACCGGGATTGCCGATGCCGAAGAACCCGAAGCGGAGCACCCACGCCAGCATCGAAATCAGCATCACCTTCTTGATGCCGAAACGCCGGAGGAAGAACGGGATGAGCAGGATGCAGAACGTCTCGGACATCTGCGAGAGCGACAGCAGGATCACCGAGTGTTTCACGATGGCCGAATCGGCATACTGCGGCATCGACCCGAAGTTCTGAATATAGGTATCGCCGAAAGCGTTGGTGATTTGCAGAGCGGCGCCGAGCAGCATCGAGAAGATGAAGAAGACGGCCATACGCTTCTCCTTGAAAAGCGCGAAGGCGCGCAGTCCCAGCGTGTCGATCCACGACTGCGACTTGACGTTGCGGTCCACGGAACATCCGGGCAGCGAGAAGGAGTAGACGGCCAGCACGAACGACAGGAACGCCGAAACATAGAGCTGCCAAGCGGTGAGCTTGATCTGGATGCCGCCGATATGCGTCAGATCGACGAACCACATCGCGGCGATGAATCCCACGGTCCCCCACACGCGGATCGGCGGGAAGTGTTTCACGGTGTCGAGTTTCGCCAGATCGAGGGCGTTGTAGGCCACCGAGTTGGACAGCGCGATCGTCGGCATGTAGAACATCACGCTCAGCAGCATGCAGCTGTACAAAGGCGCATAGGCCGTCTGTGAAGCCGCCGCCACGAGGAAGGCGCCGCTGATCAGGTGGCAGATGCCCAGCAGCTTCTGCGCCGGAATCCAGCGGTCGGCTATGATTCCCATTACGGCAGGCATGAACAGCGAGGCAATGCCCATCGTCGCGAAGAAACTGCCGATCTGCAGTCCCGTGAAGTCGAGTCCGCCGCCCAGATAGGCGCCCAGCGAAATAAGCCACGAGCCCCAGATGGCGTACTGGAGGAAGTTCATAACGATAAGGCGAAACTTAATTCCCATAATTCTCTGATTTTACGTTATTTTAATTTCTGGTTCATTTTAGTTCGGAAACGATTAAAACAAATGTACGAAATTTTTTTCGGAATTTTCTTTGCAATTGAAAAATAAAGTTCTACTTTTGCATCACCAAAACGTCATTGAGCTATGGTGTAATGGTAACACAACAGATTCTGGTCCTGTTATTCTTGGTTCGAATCCAGGTAGCTCAACTGAAAAGCGAGGAATTATCCTCGCTTTTTTCATTTTATCCGCCGGATTCCGCTGTTTCGATTTCCGAAACAATCCGCAGGCCCGATACCGCTAATCGACACTGCGGCAAAAACCGGACCGCCGATTTTCACAATGCGCGGCCGCACCCCGCCGCTGTTTCGAAATAAGGCGCACAAACTCCCTTCGATTTCTGTTTTCCGTCTTGTTTGACCCGCCGAAATGCAGTACGTTTGTATTGCACAGGAGATATGAAGAATTCAAGTGGGATTGTGCAAGGGGCGGGTTACACCCGCAAAAGTGACGCAAGTGGAAAATCCGTCAGGATTTGAAGCACAGGATAGACATATGGAGCTAGACGCAAGGTTCCGTTTATTCCTGGAAGACTTCGGGGGAGGGTTCTAAGCCCTCCCTTTCCAATTCTGCCACGATCGCACGCTGACGCTTGAAGAAATGAATCCGCTGCAGCTCCCCGCTGCACGAAACCAGCGTCGCAAAACGGCTCAGCGACGTAATCCAACGCCTGACATGCTCGAACATGCCCGGATCGGCGCTTCGCAGCGAATTGATCGAGAACGCCTCGATACAGCTCGCACGGTAGTGGCGCGCCGCGACATAGCAGTAAGTCGCCTCGATATCCATGTCCGATATGTAAATAGACACCGGCTTCCCGCTGCGGAACTGTCCGGCAACGGCTATCTCCTCCAGCTCGTCGAGCAACTGCAGCAATTCGCCCTTCAGCATCTCGACGCTCTGGTCGGTTATCAGGTGCATGTTGCGGAACGCGCAGATGGCATTGACCCAGCGCTTGGTGCAGCTACCGTCGAACACCAGCGTCGTCGAAGGCATCAACTGCGCTTCCTTCAGCAGGTCGCGGTAACTCTGCAAAAGCGCATCGGGCACTTTCATATCCTCGAATTTAGTCGTCGAACAATCGACGAGCCCCTGCTGGTAAAGCCACTTGAAGAGTTTGAAATTGGTAAGCCCTTCGTAGCGCATGTAAAGCATCCGCGGGAACGAGTTTCCGGCAATAGCCTGCTCCGCATCCGTATCCGGCGACACCTCCCGGTAAAAAAGGGTGTCCTGATCGATAACGCCCGTGTAGTCTTCGAGCGCCGTATGGTAATCGTTGAAGCTAAGACGGAAAAGCACGTTTCCGAAATCGACGGCACCGACAGCGCGGTCGAGCGAAAAATTCATCTGGGCCGAAAGAACGGCCGCTTCCCCGAAGGTAAAGGGCACCTCGCCGCGCAGACGGCGGTAAGCCGCTTCGCGGCCGATGTTGAGTTTATCGGTCAGTATGGCTGCCGGATTGGTATATTCCGGGGTACCGTTTTGAATAGCGGCGATCAGCGCCGCATTCAGTTTGTCAAGAGGCATAGTACAAGTGTTAAATCTAAATCAAATTCTCAATCCCAACCGCAAATTTAGTAAAATATTGACAAATTGATATTTTTCGGACAAAGAAATAAAACAAAAGGGAACCTTCCGGAAGGTTCCCTTTCATTTGTCTCGGATGCGGCGGTCTTACTTTCCCAACCCCATCTTTTCGATCAGCGCCTTGGTCTCCGGTTTGTGGCCGCGGAAGCGTACGTACAGCTCCATCGGATGCTCCGTACCGCCTTTCGAAAGGATGTTCTCACGGAACGATCCGGATACCTCGCGGTTGAAGATGCCCTTCTCCTTGAAAAGCGAGAAAGCGTCGGCTTCCAGCACCTCGGCCCACTTGTAGCCGTAATAGCCGGCAGCGTAACCGCCTGAGAAGATGTGGCCGAAAGCCGGGGCCATCGCCGTCCCCGGCACGACGGGCTGGACCTGCGAAGGGGCCATCGACGCCACTTCGAACTGCTCGACGTCGCCCTCGAAGGGTTCGGTGATCGTATGCCATGCCATGTCGGTCAGGCCGAACGAAAGCTGACGCACGTTCAGGTAGGCGGCCAGATAGTTCTGCGCCGCGATAATGCGTTCCACGATTTCGGCGGGAATCGGCTCGCCGGTCTGGTAGTTCACGGCCCACAGGTCGAGGAATTCCTTCTCGGTAGCCCAGTTCTCCATGATCTGCGAAGGAAGCTCGACGAAGTCGCGGTAAACGCTCGTACCGGTCTGCGACTCGTATTTGCCCTCGCCCAGCATGCCGTGCAGGGCGTGTCCGAACTCGTGGAGGAAAGTCTCCAGCTCGTCGAACGTCAGCAGCGACGGCGCGGTCTCGGTGGGTTTGGTGAAGTTCATCACCAGCGACACCAGCGGACGGGTCTCCTCGCCGTCCTCGATCTTCGTGCCGCGGAATTCGGTCATCCACGCACCCGAACGCTTCGACTCGCGGGGGAAGAAGTCGAGGTAGAGCACGGCCATAAAGCGGCCGTTCTCGTCGGTTACGTCATAGGCCGTCACGTCGGGATGATAGACCTCGATCTTGTCGTTGGGCGTGAAATTCAGGCCGTAAAGCTTGTTGGCGAGCATGAACACGCCCTTCTTGACGTTTTCAAGCTTCAGATAGGGCTTCACGACCTCGTCGTTGAGCGCATATTTCTCGTCCTTGTATTTTTCGTTGTAATAGCCCCAGTCCCACGGCATCAGCTGGCCCTTGAAGCCCAGCGAAGCGGCATAGTCGCCGATCATCCGGTAATCCTTGTCGGCATAGGCTTTGGTCTCGCCGAGCAGCTCGTCGAGGAACGCCGTGACGGTCGGAGTATTCTCGGCCATGCGGCGTTCGAGCACATAATCCGCGTAGCACTTGTAACCCAGCAGGTTGGCGATCTTCAGGCGCAGGTTGGCGATCTGCTTCACGATCTGCGTGTTGTCGTTCTCGCCGCCCAGCGCACGCGAATTGTAGGCGCGCCAGAGCTTCTCTTTCAGGGCGCGGTTCGACGAATAGGTCATGAACGGCACATAGCTCGGCGCCTGCAACGTCACGGTCCAGCCCTTCTCGCCGCGCGCCTTGGCGTCGGCGGCCATACCCTCCCGGACGAATGCGGGCAGTTCGGCAACGACCTTAGGATCGGTAATGTTGATCGTAAAGGCGTTGGTCGCGGCCAGCGCGTTCTGGCCGAACTGCAGGGTCGCGGCCGACAGCTCGGAGGTATACTTGCGGTAAAGCTCCTTATCGGCGTCCGAAAGGGCGGCGCCGTTGCGGGCGAAGCTCTGGTAGGTGTCTTCCAGCAGTTTCCTGTCCTCTTTCGAAAGACCGCGGCCGGGTTTCTCGTAAACCGCCTTCACGCGGGCGAAAAGCTCCGGATTGAGCGAAACGTCGTTCGACAGCTCGGTGAGCTTGGGCTGAACGCGCAGCGCGATCTCCTGCATCTGGTCCGAGGTCGCGGCTTCGAGCAGGTTGTAGAAAACACCCGAAATGCGGTCGAGCAGCGCCCCCTGACGCTCCAGCGCCACGATGGTGTTGCCGAAGGTCGGCTTCTTGGGGTTATTGACGATCGCCTCGATCTCGGCGCGCGAGCAGGCGATGGCCGCATCGAACGCAGGCTCGTAATCCGAAAGCTCGATCTGCGAGAACGGCGGCGTCTGGTGGGGCGTGTTCCACTCCGCCAGCAGGGGGTTGGTGGTATCCAGTTCGGGCAGCTGCGCTTTGGGAATCGAATTGTCGGCGCAGCCTGCCGCCATAGCTGAAAAGGTCATAATGATAAGTGCTTTTTTCATGTTACTGCAAATATTGGGTTATTTTTCACGATTCGTCTATTGCCCGTCCGATTCCGGTTCGAGGGGGATCGGGGCCTCTTCGTCCGGCTGCGGATCGGGTTCGGCGAGCAGGCCGCGGCCGCGGAGCATCGCCCGCTTGTCGGGATCGGCCCCGCGGAAGGCCCGGTAGAGCGTCATGCCGTCCTCGGAACCGCCGCGGGCGAGGATCTTGGTGCGGAAATCGGCGGCGATCTTCTTGTTGAACAGGTCGCCGCTCTCGCGGAAGGCCGCGAACGCATCCTTGTCGAGCACTTCGGCCCACGTATAGAAGTAGTAGCCCGCCGAATAGCCGCCGTCGAAAATATGGCTGAAATAGGGATAACGGTAGCGGGGTTCGATCTGCGGAATCAGGCCGCGCTTCTCGTTGAGCGCCCGGCGCTCGAAGACCATCGGGTCGAACGGTTCGTAGTCGGTGGTCGAGTGGATGTCCATGTCGGAAAGCGACGCGGCGATCAGCTCCGTAGTGGCGAAACCCTGATTGAAGAGTTCGCTCCTGCGCAGTTTATCGACGAGGTATTTGGGAATCACCTCGCCCGTGCGGTGATGCACGGCGTACTGTTTCAGCATTTCGGGTTCGAAAGCCCAGTTTTCCATGATCTGCGACGGAAGCTCCACGAAGTCGCCCTCGACCTCCGTGAGTCCGCGGTATTTCACGTCGTGGAACAGGAAATGGAGCGCATGGCCGAATTCGTGGAAGAGCGTTTCGGTCTCGTCGAGCGTCAGCAGCGCAGGGGTGTTGCGCACCGGACGGGTGAAGTTGCAGACGATGCTCACCACGGGAGCGACGCGCTCGCCGTCCCGGTAGGTCTGTTCGACATAGTTGCCGCACCACGCCCCCTGACTCTTGCCGTCACGCGGAAAGAAGTCGAAATAGAGCACGCCCAGATGCGACTGGTCGGCGTCGAGCACCTCGTAGGCGATCGCCTCAGGATGATAGAGTGGCGCCACGATGGGCTGGAAGGTGATGCCGTAAAGCCGGTTGGCGAGGTAGAAGATGCCGCCCTGCACGTTTTCGAGCGAGAAATAGGAACGCAGCATCTCCTCGTCGAGTGCATAGTTCTGCTTGCGCAGTTTTTCGGCATAATACCACCAGTCCCACGACTCGAACGTCGCGCCCGGAACGTCCTTCTGCAGGAGTTTGTCCATCTCGGCCAGCTCCTCCCCGGCGCGGTCGAGCGCCGGCGTCCATATCTGGTCCAGCAGCGCGTAGACCGCATCGGTCGTACCGGCCATCTCGTCGGCCACGACATAGGCGGCGTACGACGGATAGCCCAGCATCTTGGCCTTCTCCGTACGCAGACGGATGAAGTCGTTGATGAGCTGCTTGTTGTCGTACTGATCGCCGTTGTTGCAGCGGTTCAGGTAGGCCTTGTAGATCTTTTCGCGCAGGTCGCGTTTGGCCGAATAGGTCAGGAACGGAATCAGACTGGGCTTATGGAGCGTGAAGACCCACTTGTCGCCCTTGCCCATCGCCTGCGCCTTCTCGCGCGCGGCGTCGCGGACGCCCGAAGGCAGTCCCTCCAGATCGTCCGCCGTCAGTTCGAGCGCGAAGTTGTTGTTCTCGGCCAGAATGTTGTTGCCGAACTTCACGGCCGTAAGCGACAGCTCGCCGTTGATCTCCTTCAGCCGGGCTTTCTGTCCGGCGTCGAGCAGGGCGCCGGAGCGCACGAAAGCGTCGTAGGTCTTCCTGAGCAGTCGGCTCTGCTCGGCGTCGAGTCCCAGCGACGCGCGCCGGTCATAGACATCCTTCACGCGGGCGAAAAGTTTCTCGTCGAGCCGGATCTTATCGCGGTGCGCCGAGAGCAGGGGCATCACCTGCTCCTGCAGGGCCTGCATCCGTTCGTTGGTTTCGGCGGCGCAGAGCATGCCGAAAATCAGCTCGGTCTGCGCGAGCATCTGTCCGGCGTTGTCGTAAGCCAGAATCGTATTCTCGAACGTCGGCTCGTCGTTGTTCGAGGTGATGGCGTCGATCTCGGCGTCGTGCAGCGACATGCCGCGCTCGAAGGCGGGCATGAAGTGTTCGGCGCGGATCTTATCGAAGGGCGGCACGCCGAAAGGCGTGTCCCACTGGGTGAAGAAGGGATTCTCCCCGGCGCTTTTCGGGGAGTTGCATGACGCAAGTGCCATAAGCAGTAAGAGTGTTGTGAATAAACCTGCAATACGTTTCATCTATTCATGTTATTTTATGTAACTTTGCGAGCTGAAAATACGGACGCGCGCAAGGCATCCGTACAATGTTGCAAAGTTAGTAAATTATAAGAGGTATGCAACTTTTTTACGCCCCCGACATCACGCCGCCCCTCCATACGCTGAGCGAAGAGGAGTCGAAACACTGCGTGCGGGTGCTGCGTCTGGGACGCGGAGATACCCTTCATATAACTGACGGGAGGGGCAATTTATTTTGCTGCGAGATTACGGACGACAATCCGAAACGCTGCGCGGTGCGCGTCACGGAGACCCGCGCCGGGTGGGAGGCGCTCCCCTATTCGCTGACGATGGCCGTTGCGCCGACCAAGAACGCCGACCGCTTCGAATGGTTCCTCGAAAAGGCGACCGAAGTGGGCGTCGGCACGATCATCCCGCTCGAAACCGAGCATTGCGAACGCCGGGTCTTCAAGCCCGAACGCGGCGAACGGGTCATCACGGCGGCCATGAAGCAGTCGCTCAAAGCCTACCGTCCCACGCTGCGTCCGCTCACGCCTTTCGGCGAAGCGGCGGCCATGCCTTTCGAAGGGCGCAAGTTCATTGCCCACTGCGCCCCGGCGCAGTCGCCCGAAGGCAAAGCCTACCTCCCGGCGACGCTCCGCAGGGGCGAGGCGGCGCTGATCCTGATCGGTCCCGAAGGCGATTTTTCGCCCGAAGAGATCGCCTTCGCACGCGCGAACGGATTCGAGGAGATAACCCTCGGCGCGCAGCGGCTGCGCACCGAAACGGCTGCAGTGGCCGCAGTGGTGATGGTCTCCGTGGCAAACGGTTAGCGATACGGACAAAACGGTCCGCATCGCCGGTTCCGCCGCAAGGCGGCACGGTATAAACAGTATAATTACACACAAATAGCTCATGTTTCTCTATTCACTTCTCGCGCTGGCGGTGGTGACGGCGCTGATATTCGCCGCCCCTCTCAAGGCCAAGGTGTGGGCGACGCTGGCAGTCGTCGCGGCGGGGGCGCTCTGGGCGTCGGCAACAGCCGTCGGAGTGCTTGCCGGCGGACATACCGTACGGTTGTGGGCGACCGACGTCTTCCTCTTCGGAAGCGACGCAGGCTCGATGGACCCTCTTTCGGCGCTGTTCGCGCTGATCGTCTCGGTCGGGGCCGTCGCCGCGGTGCTCTACTCGCGGGGATATCTCGCGCACTACCTCGGACGCAAATCCCCGGCCCACATCTCGCTGCACTACACCGCGCTGGCGACGATGTTCTACGCCATGCTGGGCGTAGTGACCTCCGAAGGCGGATTTTCATTCCTCTTTTTCTGGGAGCTGATGACCGTCGCATCGTTCCTGCTGATCCTGTTCGACGCCGAGCGCCGCGAAGTGCGCCGCGCCGCGCTGGCCTACGTGATCATGATGCACGTGGGATTCGCCCTGCTGCTCATCGGCTTCGTGCGGTTGGACAGCGTCTGCGGATCGGCCGACTTCGCCCTGTTGGGCGAATATTTCCGCACGCAGCCCGCCCTGCCGCTGTTCGTGGTCTTCCTCGCGGGCTTCGGCATGAAAGCCGGCATGTTCCCGATGCACGTCTGGCTGCCCGAAGCGCATCCCGCCGCTCCGTCGCATGTCTCGGCCCTGATGTCGGGCGTGATGATCAAGACGGGCGTCTACGGCATCCTGCGCGTCACGGCGCAGATCGCCGACCTGCCGACGCTCCGTACCGCAGGCCTGATCCTGCTCGTCGCAGGCATCGTCACGGGACTCTGGGGCGTGATCCTCGCCGCGGCGCAGAACGACGTGAAGCGGCTGCTGGCCTACTCGTCGATCGAAAACATCGGCATCGTCCTGATCGGACTGGGCATCGCGGCGCTGGGCAAGAGTTCGGGCAACCAGCTCGCGGCGATCTGCGGACTTTCGGGCGCACTGCTCCACACACTCAACCACTCGCTGTTCAAATCGCTGCTCTTCTTCGGAGCCGGCAACATACTCTCCCAAACGCACACCACCTCGCTCGATGCGCTGGGAGGGCTGGGCAGGCACATGCCCGTCACGGGCCTGCTGTTTCTGGCCGGCACGACGGCCATCTGCGCCCTGCTGCCGCTCAACGGGTTCGTCTCGGAACTGCTGATCTACCTCGGCATGCTCGACGGCATCGCTTCGGGCAGCGACGTGCTCGCTTCGGCGGCCGGACTGGCTGCACTGGCGCTGATCGGCGGAGTTGTGATTCTGGCCTTCACCAAGCTCTACGGCACGGTGTTCCTCGGCGCGCCCCGCACGCACGAAGTGGCCGAAGCCTCCGAAGTCGATAATTTCCGCATCGCCGCTATGGCGCTGCCGCTGGCCGGAATTCTCTTCATCGGACTCTTTCCGCAGACCGCCGTGAGCGCGGTAACCCGCGCCGCGGGATTTTTCATCCACCACCCCGCCGATGCGGCGGACTACCTGCTGTCGCCCACGCTGGCGGCCGTCAGCCGCACGGCATGGCTGCTGATTCTGGTCGTCGGACTCTTGGCATGGCTTCGCAGCCGCGCCCTGCGCACGCGCAAGGTGACCGACGGCGCGACATGGGGCTGCGGCTTCACCTCGCCCAACGTGCGGATGCAGTACAGCGGCGAATCCTACTCCGAAGGACTGCAGTCTATCGCCACGTCGCTCACGCAGAACAGCGGCGAAGGCGGCGCCGTCGGCAAAGGCGAGATTTTCCCTGCCGCGCACAACTTCGATATCCGCCACAAGGACCGCTTCGACAAACTTTTCGCGGCGTGGTGGGTCGAACTGCTACGCGTGATAAACAAGCGCGCCATGCGCCTGCGTACGGGCAAGATCAACCACTACGTGCTCTTCGCACTGGCGTTTCTGGTCCTGATATTCCTGTTGTCCATCTTTAACCTGATCTGACGATGACGGCACTCAATACACTCCTGATCCTGCTGACGGCCGTCTGCATTCCGGGCCTGATAAACCGCACGCGGGCCGTGCTGGCGGGCCGCCGGGGCATCCGCTTCGCCCAGCACCTCTACGACGTGCGCCTGCTGCTGCGCAAAGGCGCGGTCTATTCGACGACCGCTTCGGCGCTGTTCCGCGCCGTGCCGTCGGTCTACCTCGGCTCGGCGATCGTCGCCGCGCTCTTCATCCCCGTCGGGGAGCTGAAACCCCTGCTGTCGTTCGACGGCGACATCGTCTGCTTCACCTACCTGATGGCTCTTGGCCGCTTCGCGCTGATCCTCGGCGCCATGGACACCGGAAGTTCGTTCGAAGGCATGGGCGCGAGCCGCGAAGCCCTCTACGGCGCGCTGGTCGAACCGGCGCTCATGCTCACGGCCGGCACGCTGGCCCTGCTGGCGGGCCACACGTCGTTCGCCCGAATCTTCGCCGAAGCGGCGACGGGCGACCTGCAGCTGACCGTCCTGCTGGTGCTCACGGCCTACGTGCTGGTGAAGATCGTCTTCACCGAAAGCGGCCGCGTACCGGTGGACGATCCCCGCACCCACCTCGAACTGACGATGATCCACGAAGTGATGTGCCTCGACTACTGCGGCACGGACCTCGGCATGATCAAAATCGCCGGGTGGCTCAAAACCGCGGCGCTCTCGATGCTGGCGGCCGACGCCGTGACGGCGGCGCTCTACCCCCACTGGTGGGCCGCGGCGCCGCTGGCGGTACTCCTCACCGGACTCTCGGTCGGCGTGGTCGAATCGACGCAGGCCCGCAACAAACTCTCGCGCAACACCACATTCATTCTCACCATCGCGGCTCTGGCGGCTCTGGTTTTCTTCACGGGCTACCTGCTGCAACTAAACATCAGCATCCAATGATACTCCCGCTGGTCATACTCTACGTCATCACGCTCGTCTATCTGGCGATCACCGAACGTTTCCGCAACTTCGCGTCGATCATCGGACTGCAGGGGTGGATTCTCTTCGCCGTCGCCCTGCTGCGCCTGCACGCCATCAATCCGCTGGAACTGATCTTCATCGCCATCGAGACGCTGGCATTCAAGGCCCTGCTGGTCCCGGCCATCCTCTTCGCCATGATCCGCAAAACCAAGATCAACCGCGTACGCCGCTCCGGATCGTCGCAGTCGGGTTCGCTCCTGCTGTCGCTCATGGCGCTGGCGGTCAGCGCCTCGATCACCTACTACATCGCCGACTCGGCCATCGACCTCGTATTCTTCGGCGTGGCGTTATACGCCCTGCTGAGCGGCCTGATCCTGATCGTCCTGCGCTCGCGCATCTTCTCGCACATGGTCGGCTTTCTGGTGATCGAGAACGGCGTTTTCCTCTTTTCGATGGCCATAGGCGTCGAAATGCCGCTGCTCATCAACATCGCCATCCTGCTCGACATCCTGATCTCGGTGCTGATGCTGGGCATCTTCTTCACCAAGATCGACGGCAAGATACACGCCGACGACGCCGATTCACTCACCAACGTAAAGGACTGACGCCATGATATATTACCTGATCGCCAGCATCCTGATCGCCGTCGCGGCGCTCTTCGCCCGGACCAAACGTGCGGTTCTCGCCGCCGGCATACTCTTCTACGCCGTTCAGATCGCCGCCGCGGGCCTGCTGCTCTGGGGCGGGCTTTACGACACGACCTCGGCCGCATTCTTCACCTTCGACGCGCTCGGCACGCTCTTCTACCTGCTGCTCGTCGTCGTCTCGATGTACGTCTTCGGCCACTCGGAAGCCTACCTGCAAGGGGAGGACCTCCGCTCCTACCGTCTCTATTTCGCCCTGCTGATGCTGCTCACCACGGCCATCGCCGGAGCCTATTTCGCCAACAACCTCGCCGTGACGTGGATTTTCCTCGAAGCGACGACGCTCTGCTCGGCGGGCATCATCTACCACCGCCGCACGGCGCAGGCACTCGAAGCGGCGTGGAAATACGTCTTCGTCTGCTCGACGGGCATCGCCATGGCCTATCTGGGGATCCTGCTGCTGGCCGCCGCGACCAAGTGCGAAACGCTTTCGTACGAAGCCGTCGCCGAAGCGGCCTCGTCGGGCAACCCGCTCTACCTGAAGACGGCCTTCCTGCTGATTCTCAGCGGATACAGCTGCAAACTGGAGCTGTTCCCGCTCTACACGGTCGGCATAGACGCCAATTTCGCGGCCCCCGCGCCTGCTTCTGCGCTGATCTCCACGGGACTGGTCAACGCCGGATTCCTCGCGCTGCTGCGCGTCTATAAACTGCTCGCCGGAACGGAGGTTTTCCCGTGGGTGCGCTCGGTACTGCTCATCGTGGGCATTCTCTCGCTGGGCGTGGGCGCGCTTTTCCTGCGCCGCACCAACAACTACAAACGCTTCCTCTCCTACTCCACCGTCGAGAACATGGGCATCGCCGCCATCGGGCTGGGCATCGGCGGCATCGGCGTATGGGCGGCGCTGTTCCACGTATTCTGCCATACGCTCGTCAAAAGCAGTCTCTTCCTGCAGATGGCCGTCGTACGGCAGGTGTATGACAGCTACCGCATCAACCGCATCGGCGACTACATCCGCATCAACCGCGTCGGGGCCGTCGGCCTGCTGACGGGCATGGTCGTACTGCTGGCTTTCCCGCCCTCGCCGCTGTTCGTCTCCGAGCTGATGATCCTCAAGCAGGTCATCACCGACCGGAACTGGTGGCTCGTGGCGGCACTGCTGCTGCTCATGTGCATCGTCATCTACTCGTTCGGATCGCGTCTGATCCGGCTCTGCTACCAGCCCAATCAGGACCGTCTGCACCCCTCGAAAGCCCACAAGGCACTCTCGTGGTCGGCCCTGTCGCTGCTCGCGGTCGCCATCGTGCTGGGCATGTGGCAGCCGGAACTTCTGCAACGGATCATCACCGAAATCGCCGCGTTATGAAATATTATATAACCGATAATACAGCCCCCGCCGTACCGCTGTCGGAAATTCCCGAAGCGTCGTACGCCGAATTCTACGCCGATCTGGCCGCCAAGCTGGCCGACGCGCGTTACCATATAGCCCACTATTTCGCCCTGCCGCTCGGCGACCGGCTCCGGTTCTTCTGCCTGCTGCTCGACGACGCGGAGGCCAAGGTGCTGATCGCGTCGCACGCCATGGAGTACTACGACGAGCAGGAACTCCCCTCGCTCACGGCCCTGCACCCGCAGGTGCATCCGTTCGAGCGCGACATCGCCGAACGTTACGGTGTGCGTTTCGACGGCATGCCGTGGCCCAAGCCGCTGCGTTTTCCGTTCGACCGGTTCGACCGCGGCAGTACGATGGACAACTACCCCTTCTACACGATGGAGGGCCGTTCGCTGCATGAAGTGAACGTCGGCCCGATTCATGCGGGAATCATCGAACCGGGCGCGTTCCGCTTCATCTGCAACGGCGAGCAGGTGCTCCACCTCGAAATCGCGCTGGGATACCAGCACCGCGGCGTCGAGCATGAATTCGAGACTACGGCCAACCGCCTGCGGCAGATGTGTCTCGCGGAAGCCGTCGCGGGCGACAGCGCCGTGACCCACGCCGCCACGTTCGCGTCGGCGGTCGAGAAACTCACGGGCGGCGTCCCCTCCGCACGGCTCGGCGTCGAACGCGCCGTGGCGCTCGAACTGGAACGGATGGCGATGCAGATCGCCGACACGGGCGCGCTCTGCATGGACGTCGGCTACCAGCTGGGGCAGGTGGCCTGCGAAGCGCTCCGGACAATGACGATCAACACCACGCAGGCGTGGTGCGGCAACCGCTTCGGCAAGGGGCTGATCCGCCCCGGCGGCACGAACCATCCGCTGACGGCCGCAAAGGCGGAAACGATCCGCCGCAACGTCGCGCAGATCGCCCGCCGTTACGACGAAGTGCGCCGCGACATCAAGTCGTCGCCGACGCTGCTGGCCCGCTTCGAGCAGTGCGGCATCGTGCCGCGCGAGGAGATGCTCCGCATCGGCGGCGTGGGTCAGGCGGCCCGCGCGAGCGGCGCGGCCCGCGACATCCGCGCCACGCACCCGTGGGGCGTTTTCGCAGGAACGATCCGGCACGAAAGCATTGTCAAACGCCACGGCGACGTGATGGCGCGTCTGATGGTGCGCTGCCGCGAGGTGCTGCAATCGGCCGGGTATATCGACCGCCTGCTGGCGGACTATGTCCCCGGAAGCCTGCCTGCACCCGATTATGCCGCTCCGCCCGCACCCGATTCGCTCGCGTTCGGGCTGATCGAGGGATGGCGCGGCGAAACGTGCCACGTCCTGCTGACCGACGCCCAAGGCCGGATCGCCGCCTGCCGCATCAAGGACCCCAGCCTGCACAACTGGCTGGCGCTGGCGCTGGCCGTGCGCGGCGAAGGCATTTCGGACTTCCCGATCTGCAACAAGAGTTTCAACCTCTCCTACTGCGGCCACGATTTGTAAAGACGAAAAACATGATACTACCGAAAATAAAAGTACTGCGCAGCCACGGGAAACAATACATTCCCGATCTCGACGCCGTCGAACTGACCGAAGAGTTCCGCGGACGGCCCGAACTGACCGAAACCCCGGACACCGCGGACCTCGAACGGGCAGCGGCAATCTGCCCCACCGGGGCGCTGACCACCGCGCCGCTCTCGCTCGACCTCGGCCGCTGTCTCTTCTGCGGCGAATGCGCCCGCACGGCGCCGCGCAATATCCGCTTCACGAACGACTACCGCATCGGCTCGCCGACGCGCGAAGGACTCGTCGTGCGGCCCGGCGACAAATGCGTGCGGTTCGACCCCGCGGCCGTACGCCCCGAAATCGGCCGCTACTTCGGCCGCTCGCTCCAACTGCGCGAGGTCTGCGCCGGGGGCGACGCATCGGTCGAAATGGAACTCAACGCCACGGGCAACGTCAATTTCGACTTGGGACGTTACGGCATCGGCTTCACCGCTTCGCCCCGCCATGCCGACGGCGTGGTGGTGTCGGGTCCGATCACGGTCAATATGGCCGAAGCGCTCCGGATCTGCTGCGACGCCGTTGCCGACCCCAAAATCCTCGTCGTCTGCGGCTCGGAAGCCTGTTCGGGCGGCCTGTTCGCCGGCAGCCGCGCCGTGGACCGCACCTTCTTCGATACGCACGCCGCCGATCTCTGGCTGCCGGGCGCCCCGACTCATCCGATGACCTTCATCGACGGCATCCTCAACCTGTTAGGCAAGAAAAAACGCGAATGACCATGCAACGACTCCGAACGATTTTCGCCTCGTTCTTCAAGATCGGGCTTTTCACCTTCGGCGGCGGATACGCCATGCTGCCGCTCATCGAGCAGGAGCTGATCGCCAAGCGCGGATGGATCGAGCACAAGGAATTCTTGGACCTGCTGACCCTCGCGCAGTCGGTTCCCGGACCGATCGCCATCAATACCTCGGTATTCGTCGGCTACAAGATGCGGGGTCTCAAAGGCGCCGTCGCGGCACTGCTGGGCAGCGTCCTGCCGTCGTTCGTCATCATCCTCGCAATTGCCCTGATGTTCGCCGACATCCGCCACAATCCGGTCGTGGACGCAGCCTTCAAGGGCATGCGCCCGGCTGTCGTTGCGCTGATCGTGGTGCCGGTTTTTTCGCTCGCACGCGGCATGCACTGGTCGATGTTCTTCGTCATCGCGGCGGCGGCCTTCGCCGTATGGTATCTGGGCTGGTCGCCGATCTACATCCTGATCGCCGCGGCCGCGATCGGCATTTCATGGACGCTGCTCATCACTAAAAAGGCAAAAAAATGATCTTCTGGCAACTCTTCGCAAGCTACCTCAAAATAGGGTTCTTCGGCTTCGGCGGCGGATACGCCATGCTCTCCCTGATCCAGAACGAAGTGGTCGTCCAGCACGCATGGATGACCAACGCCGAATTCGCCGACATCGTGGCCGTCTCGCAGATCACGCCCGGCCCCATCGCCATCAACTCCGCGACCTACGTCGGCTATACCGTCGGCGCACAGGCCGGAAACGAGTGGTGCGGCATTCTGGGGGCGGCGCTGGCGACATTCGCCGTATGCCTGCCCTCGCTGACGCTGATGCTGCTCATCACGCGCTTCTTCCTGCGGCTCAAGCAAAATCCGCTCGTCGAAGGAGCCATGAAAGGCATGCGGCCCGTGGTGATCGGCATGATCGCGTCGGCGGCGCTGCTGCTGATGTTCCCCCATAGCAAAGCCCCCGACGAGCAGAATTTCATCGACGGCTGGAGCTGGGCGCTGTTCGGCGGCGTCTTCATCTCTTCGGTCAAAAAAGTGAATCCCATTCTGTTGATCGCCCTCTCGGCCGCGGCGGGAATCCTGATCTATTACGTATTCTGACCCCGTCCCTCTCCTATAAAAACGGCCGGAGCGCATACGCCCCGGCCGATGTTTTCCCAACAGTCGCCGATCACACCACGGCGACGACCGCCGCACCCGCCAGCAGCAGGAACAGGAAGACTCCGAGACACAACAGCCCCAGAACGGCTATGAACGTGCCGATACAGCCCCAGCGCTGATCGCCGCCCGACAGCGGATCGGTCAGCAGGGTGATGATCAGACCGACGAGCGGCGTGAAGATCAGGCTCAGCAGGAAAGCCAGCCCGAAGCCGATGCGCCGGCGGCTGCCGATGATACCCACCAGAACAGCCAGCAGGCAGCCGCTCAACAAACCGAACAACAGAGTCAGAATAGCCATAATCGAAATCTTTTAGCGGATGAAACGGTAATAGGTCCCCAACGGCAGCTGCTTGCCTGCGCGGTCGGTGAAACAGAGTTCGCCGTACTGCTCTTCGAGCGGCGCGCCGAAGGCCTGCCGCACGGCGGTACGGGCCAGCGTGGACGAAAGGCCCATCGAGTAGAGGTTCAACACGAGAAACGCCCCCTGCGGCTCCAGCAGCTGCGCGCAGCAGGCGAGCATCTCGCAGATATTCTCCTCCAGAATCCACTTCTCGCCGTTGGCGCCGCGGCCGTAGGCCGGGGGATCGAGGATGATGCCGTTGTAGCGGCTGCCGCGCCGCACTTCGCGCCGGACGAATTTGAGCGCGTCTTCGACGATCCACCGGATGCCGTCCAGCCCGCTCAGCTCCATATTCTCGCGCGACCACGTCACGACCTGCTTCACCGAATCGACATGGGTCGTCTCCGCCCCGGCGGCACGCGCCGCAAGGCTCGCGCCGCCCGTATAGGCGAAAAGGTTCAGCACACGGGGCGTAACCGGTTTTCGCGGCGCAGTCCGGCCCTTCGGCGCCGCTCCGGACAGAACGCCCTCGGATGCGGTTGTGGCCGGAGCGCCCGCAGGAGCGGTTGTGGCCGGCATCGCATCCGGCGCCTTTCCGCCCGCAATCCCCATCGCAGCGGCTCCGCCCGACGCCAGCGCCCGGCAGTTGTCGTAGATGAAATTCCAGTTGGCGGCCTGCTCAGGGAAGATGCCGACGTGCTTGAACGAGGTGAGTCCCAGCCGCATGCGCAGCCGCATCCCCTTATAGGCGTAATCCACCGTCCAGCGCGAGGGCATTTCGGAACCGAGACGCCACTCGCCGCGCTCCTCGCTGCGCGTATCGCGCAGAAAGGAGGCATCGGCCGCACGGCGCCACTCCTCCTCGGAGAGCGTCCGCCGCCAGATAGCCTGCGGTTCGGGACGCCGCGTAACGTAACGCCCGAAGCGTTCGAGCTTCTCGAAATCGCCCGTGTCGATCAATTCGTAATCCCCGAAAGCGGGTGTCAGCTGTTCTTGCATAAAAAATCTTCTTTATTTTATCGTCGGCCTGAGCAGGAAGCGGAACGTATAGTCGCCGTAAGGCACCCGGAACCGCTCCTCCGGCAGTTGTCCCCAGCTGTCGATACAGCCCAGTCCGGACTGCCGCAGATCGAAGTTCACGAACGTCGCGTCGCGCGCCGTGAGCGTTCCCGAATGCTGCTGGGGCGGGAAGTTCGACACGTCGAGATCGGCCGTCGCATAGGGCAGCGCCGATGCCGAGAAAGGAGCGTCGGAGAGGATCGTCAGCCCCGTGCCCGAACTGTCGGCCACGGTCCACCAGCGCACGTCGCTCTTGGTGCCCGACTCCTGCGGACGCACATATTCGTCGTGATACTGGTCGGCGACACGCTGTTCGTAAAGTCCCAGATCGGCCGACGAGAGCCGGTCGGCATAGTTTTCATGTTCGCCGCGGCCGTAGTAGATCACGCGGTCGTAACGCGCCGGCATCGTGAGCGTCATGCCGTAGCGCAGCAGGTTGGGAACCTTGGCCGACTTGCCGGCGGTCATCCGTTCCGTCACCTCCATTTCCCCCGCGCCGTTGATCCGGTAGGTCAGCGCCAGCGTCGCTTTCACGGCGGGAAGCTCGTAAAGCGCTTCGACGACCGCCACGCCGTCCTTCACACCGGCGTCAAATTTCGTGAGTTTCAGTTCGGGATTCTTCCAGACCGCGAGTTTGCGGTCGAGCTTTGCGCCGAGGTCGTTCTCGGTCGGAGCGCGCCAGAACTGCGGACGCAGCTCGGCGCCTTCGGCCATCAGTGCGCGGCCATCGACGTCGTAGGCGCTGAGGAAGCCGTCGCGCGAGAAGAACATCTCCCACGTCTGGCCTGCAACCCGCGTGCCGCGCTCCCATGCAGTCACCTCGACGGGACGTTCCGACACAGCAAGACCGAACCCGGCTTTGCAGTCGTACTCACGCACGACGAACTGCTGCTGCGCCGCCGTATGGCCGATGTCCAACAGCGGCTGTTTGTTTTTCAGTTTGTAGGCCACGTTCACCAGCAGCTCCTTGGCCTGCGGGTAGAAATCGGCGGAGGTAAAGCCCAGCGCATAGGTGCGCCGCTGCCGGGGCGCGACATCGAGTTCGCCAATACGGCCGGCCTTCACGACCCGGCCGTCGGCGACCAGTTCCCACGTCAGTTCGTAATCGTCCAGCCCCACGAAGAAGTTCTCGTTGTACACCTCCACGCGGCCCTGCGCCGGATCGAGAAGCTCGGTCCAGATATTCTGGTACTGCCGCTTCACCTCATAGGCGTGCGGATGCCACGTGCGGTCGGGCGCGATGATGCCGTTGCAGTTGAACGAATTGTCGGTCGCGTCGTAGTTGTTGAAATCGCCGCCGTAGAGGAACGACACGCGGCCGTTCTTTTCGTAGCGGGCAAGTCCCTGATCGACGAAGTCCCAGATGAATCCGCCCTGATACGACGGATATTGGCGCACCAGCTTCCAATAGTGGTCCAGACCGCCCATCGAGTTGCCCATGGCATGCGCGTATTCGCACTGGATCAGCGGTTTGGAGGGGTTGTTCTTCAGGTATTTCTCACACTGCGCATAGTCCCAGTACATCGGGCAGATGATGTCGGTAAACGCACCGTCCCGATCGTACACGGCGCGTTCGTAATGCACCGGACGCGACGCATCGTAATCCTTGATCCAGCGGTAGCAGGCCTCGAAGTTAGGCCCCATACCCGCCTCGTTGCCCATCGACCAGACGATGACCGAGGGGTGGTTCTTGTCGCGCAGCACCATGCGCTGGTTGCGCTCCATATGCGCCTGCGCGAAGGCGGGCACCTTGGCCAGCGTCTCTTCGCCGTAGCCCATGCCGTGCGACTCGACGTTCGCTTCGTCCACGACATAAATGCCGTACTCGTCGCAGAGTTCGTACCACTGCGGATCGTTGGGATAGTGGCTCGTACGCACGGCGTTGATGTTCATCTCCTTCATGATGCGGATATCCTCGATCATCCGCTCGCGGCTCACCACATAACCCCCGATCGGGTCCATCTCGTGACGGTCGGCGCCCTTGATCAGCACGGGCTGTCCGTTTACGAGCAGCTGGGCATTCCGGATCTCCACCGAACGGAAGCCCACGGGCTGCGTCACGGTTTCGGTCACGTTCCGCCCGTCAGACACGTCGATCCGGAGCGTATAGAGGTTAGGCGCCTCGGCCGACCACTTCGCGGGATCGGCAACACGGAAGAGACACCCCGCTTTGCCGCCCGCCGGCATGATCTGCTGTTCGGCCACCGCCTCGCCCGCCGCATCCAGCAGCGTCAGGCCGACCGATTTCACGCGCGGGGTCGTCTCCACTTCGACGTGCAGCTGGGCGTCCCTATAATCGGCGTCGAGCGTCGGGGTGATGCGCACGTCTTTCAGGTGCGCCTTGTCGCGGGCCGTCAGCGTCACGCCGCGGGCGATGCCCGAAAAGCGCCAGAAGTCCTGATCTTCGAGGTAGGTGCCGTCCGACCAGCGGAACATCTGCAGGGCGATCAAGTTTTCGCCCGGCTTCACGAATTTCGTGACGTCGAATTCCGCCGCAAGCTTGCTGTCCTCGCTGTAGCCGACGAAACGGCCGTTGATCCAGACATAGACGTTCGACGTCGCCGAGCCGATCGAGAGAAAAATATCCTTGCCGCTCCACGATGCCGGCACCTCGAACGTATGCCGGTAGGAACCGACATGGTTTTCGGCGTCGGGCACGTGCGGCGGATTGTTCTCGAAATTGCCGCGCCACGCATAGCCGATATTCACGTAGAGCGGGTCGCCGTAACCGTTCAGCTCCCACATCCCCGGCACGGGCATCGCGCCCCACGACGCATCGTCGTAATCCTCCTGCCAGATACCGGAGGGACGCTCCGAAGCGTTGCGCACCCAGTGGAATTTCCACACGCCGTCGAGCGGCATGCTCTCGCCCGCCGCAAAGGTCGAGTGCATCGGCAGACGGTTGATTTCATTGACGGCAGGGTCCTGCCATTCGCGGCCGGTCTGGGCCGAAGCGGCCAACGCGCCCGAAAGCGCCGCCGCAAGGATCAAGAGAGTCTTTTTCATCGGTTATGGTTATGGTTTTGGTTTCGCAGTCTCTTTACGGGTGCAGTCCACCAAGCTCATTTCGCAGCGGACGCAGTCGAATTCCAGCCGGTAGCGGTTCGCGCCGCGCTCCAGCCAAAGATCGCCCTTCAGCCGCGGCCGCTCCTTGAGGCATTCGCCGATTTCGCGGCGGATGCAGTAGGCCGAGCGCATCACCCGACGCCCGGCGGTCGTGGCCGCGAGGTCGAGCCCCCGCTCGATTTGCCGGACGCCGTGGTCGCGGTAAAACGCTTCGGCAAGACGGTTGGTGACATTCTCCTCGGCCGAAAGCGTCTCCGACGGATACTCCGCCGCGCCCTCAGGCAGAATCCGGTGCTCGACGCCCCGCGCCAGCCGGGCCTGCAGCAGGGCGGCAAGCCCTTCGCGCCGCAGCTGCGACGCCAGCGACGCCGGAACGAACCATTCGGCTCCCTGCACCTCGGCCGAGCGCACCGCAAAAATCGTATCGCCGCTTTTCATGGCCTGCGTCCGCAGGGCGGCGGCGTTCGCTTCGGGATTATTCGCCGGCTCCAACGCAACGCGGCGTTCGGCGACAGCCGCCACCCCTTCGCAGTCGGTATAGCGGAACGTCACCCCCTCCGCCGACGCCGTCACCACGGCCGCGGCCGGAATCACGCGCCGCGTACGACTCCGTTCGAGCAGCAGGTTGAAGCGGTGGTCGTAATTGCGGTAGACCTCGCATCCCGGAGCGATCCCCTCCATGCGGTTGGGCGTCACGCAGTCGCCGTCGGCAGCATTAACATTGGTTCCGACCAGTCCGCGCGGCGTCAGGAAGCAGATGCCGTCGCCGGCGGCCAGCGTATGCACCCGGTCGAGCCGGAAACGGGTCCTTTCGACACGCGTCACGCGGCCCGCATATTCGCCGACGGCCTTCGGCGTGTCGAACGACGCGACGCCAGCACGTTTGCCCGCAAAGAAGTATTCCGACTCCCCGCGGGTGAAACTCTTGGCCGTATCGGGCGTGAAGTCCGCGACGCTTTCACCGGCCGAAGCACGCCGCAGGTGCGGCCGCACGGCCAGCGCATCGTCCACCGCGCGGCGGTAATAGGCCACCGTATTGCGGATATAATTGATGTCTTTGAGACGCCCCTCTATTTTCAGCGACCTGACGCCGGCATCCAGCAGCTCGCCGACGTGTGCCGAAAGATTCAGGTCGCGGACCGAGAGCAGGTGTTTTCCGGCCAGATAGGTGCGCCCGCTGCCGTCGGTCAGATCGTAGGTCAGGCGGCACGGCTGGCTGCATGCGCCGCGGTTGCCGCTCCGCTCGGACATCGACCGCGACAGAAAACAGCGGCCGCTGTAACCCACGCAGATGGCCCCGTGGACGAAACACTCCACTTCGGCGTTCGTCGCGGCGCATATCGCCCGGATCTCGTCGAGCGACAGCGCCCGTTCGAGAATCACGCGGGCAAAACCGCATTCGCCTAAGAAACGCGCCTGTTCGGGCGTCATGTTGCACACCTGCGTCGAGGCGTGCAGTTCGACCGGAAGATCCATCCGCCGCAGAGCCATGTCCTGCACGATGAGCGCATCGACCCCGGCCGCGATCAGCTCGCGGGCCTGCCGCTCGGCGGTCTCCAGTTCGTCGTCGTAAATCAGGGTATTGAGCGTGGCATGCACCCGCACGCCGTAACGGTGGGCATACTCCGCGACGCGGGCGATCTGCTCCGCGCTGTTGCCCGCCGCATGGCGCGCCCCGAACTTCGCACCGCCGATATAGACGGCGTCGGCGCCGTAATCCACAGCGGCCACGGCCGACTGCAAATCTCTGGCGGGAGCGAGTAGTTCGACGAAGTTCATGCTTTATTTTTTGCAAAAATAACAAATTCCCCGACAAAAAACGGAGCCGAAGCCGAAAAAACACAAGACAAAGAATTGATAACCGTTCTTGAAAAATATCACAAAATCACATATCAAAAACCTACTATCAATAGCAATCTAGGAAACCTCACTTCCTTAATTCAAGCATTCATTCAATTAAAAAACTTCCACATACTCTTTAACTTTCAAAAAAGAAGAAGCCAAATTCTTTACATTACTCGCTAAAAAAGGGACTGTCGATGCTTTCTTACATCCATCTTCCATATAGTAAGCTAAATAAAAAGAACGATGTACTTTCTTAAAATTATCATATAAATTATCAACAACAACACCAAATTCAGGATAATCAAGTTGAGCTATCATAATAATCTCATGTACATTACTTTCAATCTGCGAACGGCAATCATCCAGATATCTCATCCAATTAAAATCATCTCCATGAAAATGATATGCTAAAGAGGGAGATATGGACAAATCCAAAGTTTGGCAAGCTTTTTCAATATCCACATCTAATGGAATTACCGAGCTATTTTTCGAAGTAATATTTTGAAACAGATTTACTCCTACCTCCAATAAGGCACTGACATATTTGCGTAAAAATATGCTCCGATATTTACGCTCTGAATACCGAGACAAAACTACAGTCACTCCATAGACAATCGTTGCTGCAACAATTGACCAACATATATTCGTCAACCAATCCACTGAAATAATAATCCCCACACAGAAAGCAATCGCAGCTACCCCCAATAACCAGAAACTCTCTTTTCCAAGTAACATCATATATTTTCGCATAAACTTCTATTTTATGTATAAAATCATCTTTTCACTACTTTGGTCTTCACGCATCACACTTCCATCCTCATTATAAAGAGTCGAAACAGTCCTTCCGTACCTACAATCGCCTGAATCAGAATAAGTATACACACTATGATTTACAAAACTTAAATATCTTTTACCACTAGGATAACCTTTCTGATACTGCACTGATTTTGCCTCTACCATTCTCCCTTTATTGTCATAAACATAATCCCAACGATTACTAATCTGACCATTTTCATCACAAATTTCATAATAAGCCATATTCTGAGATTCCCAAGAACACTCACAATTTGCTGAAGACGTGGAATTACCACTACCGCAATCTTGTTCAAATTTATTTTCATCTCCACCACAAGCTTGAATGGTGATACTTACGAGTGCCCCCAATACAAACGACACTATTACCATACTTAATGTTCTATCCATAGTATTCTTTATTATTTACATGCCAGCCCCATAGCAAATTCAGTTTGAGTCCTTAAAATATATAAAAAACGTGGGACAAAACTTCCATTGATCATTGAGGTCTTCGACAACCTTGGCTATCAACGAAGTAAAGCCCACGTCGTGAAACGTGAGCGTCTTCGCTTTTCTAGTAGCCGTTTGAAAGTGTCGAAGTTCCAATGACTAGTAAAAGCTAACGCTTTTTATATGTAATCACAATTTAGATCAGCCGTTTATGTCATAAGCAATGATTTTATTCGTTATATCTGCAAATATAAGGATTTTCACCAGCATTGTCAACCTAAATAACCTTTTTCCTCGATAAGAAGATACAAATTGCCGCTATTTTTATAAATTTGCGGTTTGTAATACGAATACTCAAAAATCAACAGATAGTATGCTTACGCTAAAGCAAATCCGCGATGACAAAGAGGCCGCGATCCGCAAACTGGCCAAAAAGGGCGTGGACGCCGCACCCGTCATCGAAAAGATCGAAACGCTGGACGACCGCCGCAAGGCCATTCAGGTAGAATTGGACAATACGCTGGCCGCGCAGAACAAAGCCGCCAAGGAGATCGGCGCGCTGATGGGTCAGGGCCGCCGCGAAGAGGCCGAGGAGCGCAAACGCTTCGTCGCCGACCTCAAGGAGAAATCGAACCGCCTGCAGGCCGAATCGCGCGAAGTGCAGGAGGAGCTGCAGGCCGCGATCGTCACGCTGCCCAACTTCCCCGCCGAGATCGTCCCGGAGGGCAAAACCGCAGAGGACAACCTCGTCGTAAAACTCGTCGAAAGCTACACCGAACTGCCCGAAAACCCGCTGCCCCACTGGGAGCTGGCCCGCAAATACGACATCATCGACTTCGATCTGGGCGTGAAGCTCACGGGCGCCGGATTCCCCGTCTACAAGGGCAAGGGCGCACGCCTGCAGCGGGCGCTGATCAACTACTTCCTCGACTGCAACACCAAAGCCGGCTATCTCGAAGTCGAGCCGCCGATCATGGTCAACGAGGCTTCGGGCTTCGGTACGGGACAACTCCCCGACAAGGAGGGGCAGATGTACCACGCCACGGCCGATAACTTCTACCTGATCCCCACGGCCGAAGTTCCCGTCACGAACATCTACCGCGACGTGATCCTCGACGAAAAGGATTTCCCCGTAAAAATGACCGCCTACACCCCCTGCTTCCGCCGCGAAGCCGGTTCCTACGGCAAGGACGTGCGCGGCCTGAACCGCCTGCACCAGTTCGACAAGGTCGAGATCGTGCAGCTGAGCCTGCCCCAGAACTCGTACGAAGCGCTGGACGGCATGGTGGCGCATGTCGAGTCGATCGTCAAGTCGCTCGGCCTGCCCTACCGCATCCTGCGTCTGTGCGGCGGCGACATGTCGTTCACTTCGGCGCTCACCTACGACTTCGAGGTTTACTCCGAAGCGCAGAAACGCTGGCTGGAGGTTTCCTCCGTCTCGAACTTCGAATCGTTCCAAGCCAACCGTCTCAAGCTCCGCTACAAGGACGCCGACAAGAAAACCCAGCTGGCGCACACGCTCAACGGCTCGTCGCTGGCCCTGCCGCGCATCGTCGCCGCCCTGCTCGAAAACTTCCAGACCCCCGAAGGTATCCGCATTCCCGAAGCGCTGATTCCCTATACGGGTTTTGATATTATCAAATAAGTTTCTATATTTGTCATTACATACACACATTAACAAATAAATTTTTCAAAAATGGCTTACAAAATCACCGACTCCTGCGTTGCCTGCGGTACCTGCATCGGCGAATGTCCTGTAGAGGCTATCTCGGCTGGCGATATCTATGTAATCGACCCCAACACCTGCATCGACTGCGGCACCTGCGCAGGCGTTTGCCCCAGCGAGGCGATCATTCCGGAATAACGCACGGTTACAACATGGAACAACACGCCCGAAGCATAATGCTTCGGGCGTGTTGTTTAGGCGTTGGGCTGAGAAAGTTATTCAATCGGTTTTCCCGGAATAACAATTCCTCCAGCTTCTTCCAAAGAATAGCATCTATCCTTCGGAATCTCTATTTTCCAATAATCTCCGGGAAGATCCGGATTAGGCCCCATAAAAATGCCATCCATTGGAGTTGTCGTAGCAGGCATAATAACTTTTCCAGACTCTCCAGCCGCCTGACGGATTTCTTTCCAATCAACGACCTCAAAAGCAATTCCATTAGACCTTATGCCCACCTCTTTATACTTGAAATACACTCTATATGGCAAAGAAGCATAAACATCTTGTTGCTGATCGCACAATTCAATAAAATTCAGGTAGATCCCTCCTAATTTAGAACTACCTTTTATGGACTTGTGAATCATCTCCGGTCTGAAAAACACCTCCACACAATAATGTGGACCGACCTTCATAACATCGGAAGAGTTAGCCCATGTCAAGCCGGGTTTAATCGCATACGCACCCGGCTGGTCGAAACGAATCAAATAGTTCCCTGCTCCGTCGTTATTGATAATCGTACACTGCGGATCATTAAAAACCGATTCCGTGATTTCCAAATTGGGATCAGGATAATCAGGATCTTCAAAATTGACACTGAAATTATAAACTTTACCGAGTGCTACAGAACTCGGACCTTCGATGCTTGCCACAGGCGACGCCACCCGACAAGTAATGGTTGCCTGTTGGAGCATAATCGGCCCCGACGGGTTCGCAAGATCACGATAATTCCGTGTTGCCAATATCTGATAAACACCGCATTTTGTAAAACGTAGTTTCAGCGATTTATCGGTCCGTGAAATTTGATCGATGCCGCCGTCTATCGTAGTAAAGAACGACACGTTTGTACTTATCACTTCTATACCCGCATCAACTCCTGACGTCACGAGGTTAAACGTATAATCTATATCCTTTCCATAATACTCATCGCCAATTCCTCTTCCCGCAGGATTACTGACAATGCCGATCTTAGCAATGCCTGCGCGCGTCTGCGGATTATCCGGCGCAAGGTCTTCGGATACTTCGAGGATTTCCTGCGAGCAGGAACCCGCACACATTACCGCCAATGCACCGAATAGCGGCAGTACGAAATTTGGGAACAAGTAGGATTTTTTCATAGCTTAAATTATTTAAGTGGGTGAATAATAAAAAGCCGCAGGAAAAATATCTGAATTATTCAAATATACAATAAATCAGGCGTATTATTTCATTTTCCGATGAAAATTTTCACAAACCGTCTCCATATGTCCGAAGCACATATATATTTCCAATAAAAAAACTGCGGTCCAAATTGGTGTGGGATTAAAGTGATGTAACGACCTGATTCATCGGGTCGTTACATTTTTGTATAAGATAGTAGGTAACGAAAAGGCAACGGTTTGTTTTCAGTCTGTTGCGCTGAAATACCGCGTTTCAAATAACCTTTTGCAAGATACGGAAAATTTTCGCGATAGGCAAATTATACTGAAAAGCATCAAGGGTAATAAAATTAGATAATATTCTTTATAACAATATAACAGCTGAGACGATTACAAAGTGCTGAACCTTGTACTCGTCTTCTGTTTTTATTTAAGATCACTACTGTCCCGTAAAAGCGGGCAAGTCGGTCTTTGAAATAGTTGAAACATAGTCTATTAGAAGTAATTTTTCAT